>DASUFH010000217.1:0-15835 GCA_036274645.1 Terriglobia bacterium | reverse complement strand
AACGCGTGGGGACACTTCATGCTCGGCCTCTCCGCGTGGAAGAGCGGCGATCCGAAAAAGGCGGAGACTGCATTCAACGAGTCGCTTCGCATCGATCCGAAACACCTGAAGAGTCTCGTGAACCTGAGCCGAGTGCTGATCGAACAGGAACGCTTTGATGACGCCATCGAGAAGCTGACGCGCGCCGAGAGCATCGATCCCAATTCCGTCGACACGCGACGCATGCTGGGACGCGCGTATGCCGCCAAGGGCGAAGTCGACAAGGCCGTCGATTCCTATCGCCACGCCATCACGCTCGACGAGAAGGACGCCTGGTCGATGAACAATCTCGGCCTGCTGTTCCTCGAACAACAGCGCTACGAAGAAGCGCTGCCGCTTCTGGCCAGGGCAGTCGAACTCCGGAAGGATGTGCCTGCGTTCTCCAATAACCTCGGCATGGCGCTGGAGCACACCGGACACTTCACGGCCGCGAAGGAAGCCTATAACGGAGCCCTCAATGCCGACCCGGGCTACGACCGGGCGCAGAAGAACCTGACGCGCGTGGAAAACGTGAAGACGAAAAGTGAAGAACCGTTCGATCTTGAAGCCACAGCCAAACGCTTCGAGGAACAGAAAGTTCCGGCCGATGAAACCGTCGAGGGGCAGTAGCGCGGACGCCCTCTCACGCGCCGGAAGCGGGAGAGGGCGCAACACGCGGCGTGAAAAGCGGCGTGAAAAGCGGCGTGAAAAGCGGCACGACCAGACGACCTTCCACGACGCCCCTCCAACCCGAACTCGCGATCCAGCCGGCCGGAGCCTCAGGCCGGCTGGATGCGTTCAGGAACAGTCCAGTGAGCGTCACTCACCGACATTGCGGCGGAACCACGAAACTTTCAACGATCTTGACGGACTGCCCCCGCACGGTCCCCCTGGAGCCGACGCCGACACCAAACTGCGCAAAGGCGTCCCAGATCAAACACGTGTGCGCGCCTCCGGCATTGGCGGCCGACTGGAGCATACCGTCGCGCATGTTCTCGAAAGTCGGCTTCGGGGGAGTAAAGTTCATCCCGTCGACAAAGTAGTTGAACAGCGTGTCCACTGAAACCCCCTCGTCGAGAAAGCCCTGGCGCATCCGCCACATGATCGCCCCATAGATTTCGCCGTCGTTGTGCACCTCGCCGCCATCGACGTCCCGGTACGTCCTGGGGTAATTCGTGTACGGGTCTCGCCGGATACCGTTTACGTTGCCCGTCGAATATTCGCCAATGGCGTCATCTCCGTTGATCAGGAACGCGACGACGTCGCTCGAGCCTTCGCCAAGAGCGCCGGCAATTGGCCCGCTCATGTTTCCGATCATCCGCCAGGTTAATCCGTGTCCGTATTCGTGGAAGACGATATCGGCGTCCAGGGCGGCGTCGAGCAGGAGCGGGGGATTGACAACCTTCCGGATGGCTCCGCCGGGATTTCCCGACCTCAGCGCCTCGCCCGTGTCTTTACCTACCATCACGGCGGGGATCTGAATGCGCGGTTCGGTCCCGCCCATCGTGAAGAAGGTATCGTCCACATCGTTCGCGATGATCACGCCGATCGCGCCGGCCGACTGAGCGTTCAACACCTTCTTCACGAATGTGCACGTCCCCCGATCGATCAGGGCAATTTTTCCCGCAAGGGAGCCGCGGATGCGCTCGCAGCCATCACTCGTGACGCCCCGGCGGTCGTCCACGAGCACAATGTCGCCGGTCACCCCGGTCGTGGTCAGAGCCGGACCGAACTCCGCGCCATGCGCGCCATAGGTAAATCCGGAGGTAACGGCCACTTCGTGATCGGGCTCGGGGCCATGCCATAGATAGATCTGCATGCGCGGCGCCCCCCCATCGGTGGGCGTTGAGAAGTTGGCGTTATCGGTCCCACTGCCATCCTGCGCCTCGGCCTGCACGGGATCATTACCCAGTCCGCCTCCACCGGAGTTTGTCTGCTGGAAATTTCCCGCCGATTCGTTGAAACCGTGCAGGTAGAGGATGTCGTGAACTGTGTTGTTCAGGTAAAAGAGGTTCTGCACGGCGACGGCCCGATTCGTCGCTGTTGACGGCGCCATGCCGAAATCGGCGGCGGCCAGAAAGTTTCCATCCTGCACAGGCGCGCCGCCCGCATCGGGGATATTATTTCCGTCGGTGTCCAGGTAGGCGGTGACGTTGTTGCCGGAAATATTGATGGTGTTCTGCAACCCGCCAAACAGCCAGCCCGTGGACGATCCGGGCGACGAGGACGGCCCGGAAACGATCATCTGCCCCGCCTTCAGCGGATCTTCGACAAAGACATTGTAGGAATCGCTCGCGGTACGCAATTCGACGTCAAGCACGGCGCCACCGGATCCCACCAGAGTGTGATGCAAGAGATTTTGCTTTTCGCTCCACGTCTCCACCAGCAGACCTGGACGCAGCGTCCCATCTTCCTGGGGAACGGCAACACGCGTGACCCAGGGCTCGGCGTGAAAAAACGCGCCACGCTGGAAGAACGCGGTCGGACCGGAGCGCCGCGCGAGAGCGGGACGATCGGTCAAATCGGGATAATGCCGTCCAATGACCGTATTCAACGCCTGGGATTCACTGACACCCGGATTTCCCACGATGGCGCTGGTCCGCGGCAGAAGGTTTTCAATAAGGTAGGTCAGTTCACCGCGCTCATTGAACGCCGCCTTCGCATAGACCCCGTAGACGGTGAGACCGGAGACGGTCTGTTCCAGCCGCACAACGGTAATGCCGTTGGCGGCGCGAATGGGGTCTCCCGATGGAACGAGCGTTTCTGTCGCAACGTCAAGCCCCCGGCTCCGCAAGAACCGGGCGACCGTCCCGGTCTGTGTGTCGCCTTGCGGAACGGCCAGGGGTTGACTGACGCTCCCCTGATGGATGTTGGCCTCACGGAAACTGAACGATTCCGGGCTCTGCGCCGCAACGACGATGGCGCACACGACGATTCCCAGGGTCACTGCGGCGATACGACGTCGATTGATCATGGGACCTCCTCAAACGAATATGTGAATTGTTGCGTGAATTGTTGCGTGAATTGTTGCGCGTCAACGACTATCCACAACTGAGCAGTCCGGCACAATCCTGTATTCCCGCCCTTTCACAATCCGGCCCACTCCCGCTTTCCATCGCAAAAACGCGCTACACTCCGGCGCCCGATGTTATGCGAGCAAAAGGGGGAAGATGCCGCGCTATCGTTCGCCAAAGCTGTACACGGACCTTGCGTCCTGGTTTCATCTGTTGACGTCTCCGGACGATTACGCCGGGGAAACAGAATTCATCCGGGAGACGCTCTCCAGCGCCAGCCCCGTTCCGATTCACGAGCTGCTGGACCTGGGCTCTGGCGGCGGAAACAACGCGTTCCATCTGAAGTCCCGTTTCCGCCTGACACTGATGGACATCGCGCCCGCCATGATCGAGACCAGCCGCGCCATAAACCCCGAATGTGAACACTTCGTGGGCGATATGCGCTCGGCGCGCCTCGGCCGGCTGTTTGACGCCGTCCTCGTGCATGACGCGATCATGTACATGACGACACCCCAGGAAATGCTCGAATGCATGACGACCGCGCGCGCACACACGCGACCCGGCGGCGTCGCGCTGTTCCTCCCCGATCTCACACGCGAGACATTTGCCGAAGGCGTTCATCATGGCGGGCGCGACAGCGGCGCGCGCAGCCTCCGCTACATCGAATGGACCTTTGATCCGGACCCCGCGGACACCAGCTACACCGTGGATTTCGCCATCCTGGCCCGCGAAAACCGCGGACCGGCGCGCGTCACGCACGATCAGCACGTATTCGGATTGTTTTCACGAAAAGAATGGATGGACCTGCTGCGCCAGGCCGGCTTCGAACCCCAACTCATCAAGGATCCGTACGAGCGCGAAGTGTTTCTCGGAAGATAGCCGCGCCACCGGAAAGCTCAACTCCGGTTTATCGCCCCCCGTATAAATGATTGCGCCATCGCTTCAACGGAGCATTTTCGGTCCCCGCCTGCTTGCAGGGGCGGTCTTTGACCGCCCGGCGTTTCAGGCTGCATTCTTGTGAAATCAAGAGAGTTCCATCCCGAAACGTTGGGCGGTACAAGCAGGCGGGGACCCAAAATGAATATGCGGCTGAGTGGTGATCTTCACCTATTGCACAAGGCAGAAACGGGCCAGGGACAAACCAAATGCGAACAACGCGCCGCCCCAGAAGGTCGAAAGACACGACGTGGAACTGCCGCGTGATCGCCTCCAGGCGCCGAAACGCCACATGATGACGCCGGCCAGGAGCGGCGAGAGGATGAGACTGGCGCCGGGAACCGGTGATGCCGGCAGAAACGGTTTCGGCGCCGCAAGCGTAAAGAGGGAACCGGCGATCCCCCCAAGGAGAAGAACCGCGCCTCCTCGTACGCCCGTGCGAAATAGTTCCCAGGAAGGATTCGACACCTTAAGCACCAGGACCTCAAGAGCCACCTCGACTAGAGCCTCGAGCAGACCCTCGATCAGTCCCGATAGCAGGATTTCCAACAGGATCTCGATCATGACTTTAAAGTCTGTCGCAGGACGTCCCTGCTAATGCACCGCCACCGCGCAAATTTCCGCCAACGCAGCGTATGATATGCCGCAATCGGAACGACCGCCAAGCCACACAACGTTTATTGACGCAACGTTTATGAACAGACGCCTTTGCATCCTGTACGTCATGACCTTCGCCGCCTCGGCTATGAGCGCGTCGGGCCAGACACTGGAAATCCGCGACTACATGACGTTCCCGATAACGGGATCGGCCAGCGGCGCCGGAATCCTCGGCGAACTCGCGCGAATCAACTCCTTCCAGGAAGAGCCCGGCGGAAAGCGTTTCTTCGCCCATGACCTGAATGGACCGCTTTACATCATCGACAAATCCACACGAACGCCGGTCGTTTACCTCAACCTCAACGGAAGAGGAGCGCAGCCAGGAGTGTTTCATCGACTTTCGTATGAAGCCGGGTACGCCAATGGGTTCGTCAGCTTTCAGTTCGATCCGGACTACGAAACCAACGGCCGTTTCTATACCGTCCATATTGAAGAACCCGAGGTAGCCGCATCGGCGATTCCCGACAACCGAAACACGCCGGGACTGAATACAGCGGGCTATTCCGTCACTCCAGCCATCCGGACACCCGGCGCCATCCAACGGGAGGCGGTCGTCGTCGAGTGGACCGATACCAATCGTTCGAACTCCACATTCGAAGGTGGGGCCCGCGAACTGATGCGCGTGGAGCTCAATACGCGCATTCATCCCATGGGCGACATCGTTTTCAATCCATCCGCTCGCCGCGGGGATCCGGACTGGCGCGTGATGTACATCGGATGCGGCGACGGCGGGTCGGGGGAACAGACGTCCGCCATGCGGTCCAATCCCCAGCGGCTCGACGCCCTGGTGGGCAAGATTCTGCGCATCATTCCGGATCTCAACGAGCATGCCGCGACCAGCGCCGTCAGCGATAACGGACGGTATCGAATCCCCAACGACAATCCATTCGTCGCCGTCGAACACGCGCGCAGAGAAATCTGGGCCAGCGGGCTGAGAAACCCGCATCGGCTGACCTGGCATGGCGATCATCTGATCGCGGCAAGCATCGGGCTGCACACGTGGGAGTCCGTCTACCTCATTCACAAAGGAGCGAACTACGGGTACTCCCTGCGTGAAGGCACGGAAACACTGCAGCGTGACAACACGACTGCCGGCCTTCCCGCGGAAGACAGACTCCCGGTGATGGTCAGCGACACGATCACGGCCGGCGCCATCGTCCCAACGTATCCCGTTGTCGAATACGGTCATGTCCCGGGTGGCGGCGACGCCATCTCCGGAGGTTTCGTCTACCGCGGATCCACGCTGACCTTCCTGCGCGGAATGTACGTCTTTGGCGACATCACGACCGGACGCGTCTGGTATGCCGATTTCGAGGAGATGTTGAAGGCCGACGACGGAAAGGCCGGGACACTCGCCACGAAACATGAATTGAAGATCCGGTGGAATGGCGCGAGCTACGCGACGATGTTTCCCATCGTCGAGGCGGCCTACCATGCGCGGGGAGGAAAGGACGCAGACCTGCCTGGCTCCGCCACCGTGTCCGGCGCCGGACGCGCCGACATCCGCCTGGCGGTAGACGCGGCGGGAGAACTCTATATCTACAGCAAGAGCGACGGCGTCATCCGGGCCGTTACCGGCGTCACGGCGGATTAGCGGCCTGCAGACTACTTCTGCGGCGACTGCTCGTAATTAATAATGATGACGAGATTCTCGCCGCCCACCTGCTTCAACCCGTGCGAACTTCCCGGCCGAGTCAGAATCGCGTCCCCCGGCCCGACATCAAAGCTCTTGCCGTCGATGGTCATGGATCCGCGACCGCTCAGCACGTAATAGATCTCGTCTTCGGTCTGCAGGTGATAGCCAATCGCCGCGCCCGGTTTGAGCGCGCGCTTGCGAAAGACAAGGTTCAGGCGCGGCGCCTTCTTGAAAAGCGAATACGCTGTGGTCTCGCCACCTCCCGAGTGCGGCCCCGGCTCGTTTGCCTGTATCTCGGCGTCGCGCTCAAGAATATATCCGCCGGGCTGGGACCGCTGCAGCGCGGCAACGCTCGTGGCAACCGCGCCCAGACAAGCAACCGCAATCAGGCATTTCCATTTCAGAGTCATGATGTCCCCCTGCGCTGGCGAAAGGCCGCCGGAACAATCTGCTCGTTCAGTAGCTCCAGTTGCCGGCGGTAGATGTTCTTCAGCGGTTCGAGTTCAGCCACCGCGATGTGTTCGTCGATCTTGTGAATGGACGCGTTGGGAGGGCCCACTTCCAGAACTTCAGGACACACCTGGGCGATGAACCGACCGTCGCTGGTTCCTCCGGTCGTGGATAACTCGGTCTCGATTCCACTCACTTCGCGAATGGCCTGCTGGGTGGCGCGCACCAGAACACCGGGCTCGGTCAAAAACGGCGGGCCGTTGAGCGTCCATTCGAGCTCGTATTCAAACCCATGTTTATCGAGAATTTCCGCAACGCGTTGCTGGAGACTCTCCGGTGTGGACTCGGTACAGAAACGGAAGTTAAAGTCCGCAACACACTCGCCCGGAATGATATTGGGAGCTCCCGTTCCAGCGCGGATGTTGCTCACCTGCCAGCTCGTCGGCTGAAAGAACGCATTGCCCGCGTCCCATTCCGCGCCCGCCAGTTCAGCGAGCGCGGGAGCCAAGAGATGGATCGGGTTCTTCGCAAGCTGCGGATACGCAATGTGTCCCTGGACGCCTTTCACCGTGAGCCTTCCGCTCAGGCTGCCCCGGCGGCCGTTCTTGATCGTATCGCCGGTCCTGTCTACGGCGGTGGGTTCGCCAACGACGCACCAATCCATGCGCTCGCCCCGCGCTTGCAACGCCTCGCACACCTTGACCGTGCCATCGACCGCCGGGCCTTCCTCATCGCTCGTCAGCAGGAACGCGATGGAAATACGCGGATCGGAACGAGCGGCCAGAAACTCCTCACAGGCGACGATCATCGCGGCCAGCGACGATTTCATGTCGGCGGCGCCGCGGCCATAGAGGCGCCCGTCACGGATCACGGGAACAAAGGGATCGCTCGTCCATTTTTCCAGGGGACCGGTGGGCACAACGTCGGTGTGTCCTGCAAACACGAGCGTCCGGGAATCGCGCGCGCCGCGCCGGATAGCCCAGAGGTTCCGGACCCGAAAACTCGGCGGACCGCTGTCCATGCGTTCGCACACGAAACCGAGCGCGCTCAACCGAGAAGCGATGAGTTCGAGACAATTCGCGTCCTCCGGCGTGACGGATGGACGCGCGATGAGCTGGCGGGCAAGTTCGAGTGTGCTCGACATGAATGTTTCGAATAGGCGATCAGTCGCGCAACAGATCGTTGAGCGATGTCTTTGCGCGGGTCTGCGCGTCGACACGCTTGACGATCACGGCGCAATAGAGACTGTACCGGCCGTTCGACGCCGGCAGATTACCCGACACGACGACGGATCCCGCCGGAATGCGGCCGTAGAATATTTCACCGGTCTCGCGATCGTAGATTTTGGTGCTCTGGCCGATGTACACCCCCATGGAAATCACCGAGTTTTCCTCGACAACCACGCCTTCGACAATTTCCGAACGGGCGCCGACAAAACAGTTGTCCTCGATAATCGTCGGATTGGCCTGGATGGGCTCCAGCACGCCGCCGATGCCAACGCCGCCGGAAAGATGCACGCCTTTGCCGATCTGCGCGCAGGACCCGACGGTGGCCCAGGTGTCCACCATCGTGCCTTCGTCCACGTAGGCGCCGATGTTCACATACGACGGCATCAGGATTACCCCCTTCGCCAGGAAACTCCCCCGCCTCGCCACGGCGGGCGGCACAACCCGGACGCCGGTGGCCTTCATTTCGGCTTCGGTCGAGGCGGAGAATTTGGTCTGGACCTTGTCGAAGAAGCCCAGATCGCCGGAGCGCATGATGACGTTGTCGTTCAGCCGGAACGACAGCAGAACCGCCTTCTTGATCCACTGATGGGTTGTCCATTGACCGACGCCCTGGCGTGTCGCCACGCGCAGCCGGCCCGCGTCGAGTTCGCCGATCACGTGCTCGACCGCCTGCCGGAGTTCCGCCGTGGCGCTGGCCATGTTGATCAGCGCGCGGTTTTCCCAGGCGTGATTGATGATCGTTTCCAACTGCTGTGTCATGCGTTCACTCTCATTCGATTCAGGATTTGTCTGCCGCCTGCTCAGCGCTTGCCACGCGCAAACGCCGAATCACGATTTGTCTGCCGCCTGCTCAGCGCGTTGCGCTGTTCACAAAAGCGACGATGCGGCGCGCGGCCTCCAGGCACTCATCCGTCTCGGCCACCAGCGCCATCCGGATGCGGCCCGCTCCCGGATTAATCCCCTGCGCGTGACGCGCCAGATAACTTCCCGGCAGCGCCGTCACATTGTATTGGGCGAAAAGGTCCCGCGCGAAGCTTTCATCGTCTCCACCCGGAACCCCGGCCCACAGATAGAACGCCGCATCCGGCAAGCGGACATCCAGAACCTCCGCGAGGATCGGCGTGACCGCGGCAAACTTCTGGCGGTACAGTTCACGGTTCGCGGCGACGTGCGCCTCATCGCCCCATGCCGCGACGCTGGCGGCCTGGACCATGCCGCTCATGGCGCAGCCGTGGTACGTGCGATAGAGCAGAAACTTCCGGAGCAGCTCCGCATCGCCCGCCACAAAACCGCTGCGCATCCCCGGCACATTGCTTCGCTTCGAAAGACTCGTGAATACCACGAGGTTCTTATGCCCTTTACGATTCAACCGGACCGACGCTTCGAGGGCGCCGAGGGGCGCCTCGTCGCGAAAGTAGATCTCGCTGTAGCACTCGTCGCTGGCGATCACGAAGCCGTGGCGATCGCTTCGTTCGAAAAGTCTTTCCCAGTCCGACATCGGCGCGACCGCGCCGGTCGGATTGCCGGGCGAACAGACATAGACCAGTTGCGTGGACGCCCAGACATCGTCAGGAATGGATTCCCAGTTGATGTTGAAGTTCCGCTCGGGATCGCTGGCCGCGTAATAGGGCCTGGCGCCGGCCAGCAGCGCGGCGCCTTCATAAATCTGATAGAACGGATTCGGGCAGATGACCGTCGCATTGCCCGCGGCGCCATCGACCACCGCCTGAGCGAAAGCGAACAACGCTTCACGCGAACCATTGACCGGAAGAACTTCCGTCGCCGGATCCACCCTGACGCCATAGCGCCGTCCGATCCACCCGGCGCACGCCTCGCGTAAGGCCGGCGTGCCGCCCGTCGCGGGATAGACCGAAAGTTCCCCCGTCGCCCCTCGGAGCGCGTCCAGAACCAGCTGCGGCGTGGCGTGTCGCGGCTCACCGATTCCGAGGCTGATCGGCGAATACGCCGCATTTGGCTTTACGGATGCAAAAAGGCGCTTGAGGCGTTCAAAGGGATACGGCTGTAGGCTGGCGAGCCGAGGATTCATGGCCAAACGCCTATTATCCTCAATGCCTTCCACGTCTTCAGAGGTTTTTCTTTGCGGCGCCGGAGGGGTCAGCCCCGAACGGCTGCTCACCGATATGCGGGACTGTTCAACAACAGGTCACGAAACCTGCGCAACGCGTCTGCATTTTGAACGTCAAACGACAGAACAAGAGGAACCTTAATCCCCATGCCAAGAGCAACCAAACCTGTAGAAATCGGAACGATCTACAGCAAACCCACAAAATGCCTCCACTGCCATCTGGTAGTGGAAATGTTTCACGACGCCGCCGCCGATCCGCGCAAAGGCGCCTGGGAATGCCCCCAGTGCGGACACAAGTACCTGTTCACGCACTGGAAAATCAAACGGGCTGTCGCTTCACGTAAGCCCGTAACTCCGGGCGCCGCCAAACGCACACGAGAAAAACCGGAAGCCGCATAAGTCGAATCGACCCGACGCGATTACGCGGCTATCATCAGGGTATGGATAAGCCCAAACACCCTCAGGTTGTCCGAACCTGGAAAGTCGAACGGATCCGGAAGCCGTCCACTTCGCGTCCGGCAGCGAAACCGCTGCCCCGGACGCGCAAGAAATCACGATAGCGCGCAGAACGGCCTCCGACCGCCCGGAAATGAGGGACAACGAGTGAGAGTTGTCCCCCTGCGAAGGGGGACAGCCGCGAAGCGGCAGCGGGTCATGGAAAGAACCGCCAGCGCCCCTCGACTCCTACCGGCGGATTCCGGTGAACGCCTTGTCGCACTGATCACATCCACGCTCGCCCGCGGCGGAGAAGTGATTACATCCTTGCCGATTACTTTCGGAGCCGATGTAATGACGCTTCAAGATTGGCGCGCGCCTGCCGCTCGTGAGACTGCTGGAAGCGCGGGGTCGCGTAGAGGGTCTTCCGATCGAGGAAACGCACCAGAATCTCCGCGCGTTTGCTGTTGAAGACATCTTCGGATACCCACGCGTACTCCTGACGGATCTGCTCTTCGTATTCAAAAAAGCGCGTCGGGCTCGTCCCCAGGATGCTCAGATCGATATCGACAAGGAGTGGCGCATCGGCGTGCGCTTCGGGATCGTGCGTCTTCGTGGCGAGTACGAGATCACGGACCGCCTGCCGCAATGTCAGATCGGCGCCCGCTTCCAATAGACATTCTTCGGCCAGAATCGCGCTCTGCTCTTCGTTGTCGGGCCGGCGTGTATCGTAGATGGCATCGTGGAACCACAACGCCAGTTCGACGGCCACGGGCTGTGAGGCGAGATCACGCGCCGCGTCGAATTCGGCCAGGCATTCGCCAATGTGCCGGGCCGTGTGATAGTGGCGATGCGGCTCCGCATAGTGGGCCGCCAGGCGGTCGTACCACGCCCGACCGTCGCCGCGGCCCGAGACGCTCCGCCAGAGTTCCGCCCAGCGCCGCGAATCCAGCGCGCTCACGAACGCCTCCCGATCAGTCGCCGGTACACCGGCGCGGGAACATATTTCCGGACAACCTTCTTCCACCCTTCCGGACCGATGAGCCCCTTCACCATACTGGAGCTGATCTCGGCAATGTCCCGTGGCGGCATCAGGAACACCGTTGCAATATCGGAATCCAGATCGGCATTGATGTGACGCATGGTCCGTTCGAACTCGAAGTCCCCCACCGAACGGATGCCGCGCAGAATGTGGCTGGCGTTGATCGATTGCGCATAGTGAATCAGGTACCGATTCGAAAACGACGTGACCGAAACATTCGGGATGGACGCGATGGACTCACGCACCATTGCCAGCCGCTCATCGAGTGGAAACGTGTACTTCTTGTCGGGATTGACGCCGATGGTAACGATCAATCGATCAAATAGGCGCGCGCCCTCCGCGATCATCCAGAGATGGCCGTTGGTGATCGGGTCAAAGCTGCCGGCATAGACGCCTGTTCGTGGTGACTTCATTCCCAGTTCAGCCGACTCCTGAGGAATCCAGTACCTCAAATCCAGGGGATTGAGCAACAAAAGTTCTACTTCTGGAATCCTTCCAACCTTTTTACACTCGGACGATGACTGAGTTCGCCTTTCTTTCCGAAACGCCAACGGAATGGGCTCAATCCGTACTGGAGCAGCCTCTCGCCCTCCTCGTGGACCACGCCTATCTCGAGCGCAAGGCCGCCAGCAACGCGCTGGAACTGATGAACCGGTGGCCCGGAAACTGGACGCCGGGCTGGGTGGAAACCATGACTTCGATCGCGCGCGACGAAACGGCGCACCTGGCGCGCGTCACGCGGCTGCTGATCCGGCGCGGCGGAAAACTGGAGCGCCTGCACCGGAACCCGTATGCGAACGCGCTGCGGCAACTGGTCCGTAAGGGCGGGTCCGGCGAGTTGCTCGACCGTCTCCTCATTTCCGCCATGATCGAAGCGCGCAGCTGCGAACGCTTTGGCGCCCTTGCGGCCGCGGCTCGCGACGCGGATTTCGCAAAGCTGTTTGCGTCCCTGTACGCCTCCGAACTGGGACACTACAAGGTCTTCCTCAAGCTGGCGGCCAGGATTGCGGGCCGGACCGAAACCGACGCGCGATGGAAGGAGATTGTCAAAGCGGAGGCCGCGATCCTGGCCCTTCAGGCGCCCGGACCACAAATCCATTCCGGCTACGTGTCCAACGCAACGTTTTTACCAGCGACCGCTTCTCTACAACGGCGATAATGACCACCGAGCGGCAATTGAAAACTTCCCGTCCCCCGTCCAGTGCTTGATGTTGGCCGCGAAATCAGTATGCTAGCGCGCATGTACACGAAGACTTTCTCCGTCCTCCTTGCGCTTGCTCTGGCGATTACGGCTCTGACCTCCGCCTCCGCGCAAACCCGGCCCGACCCGCCGCCGTCGGTGCGGCTCTATGTTTTCGATTGTGGAACGATCGGCATGATGAATCCGCAGAACTACGATCTGCGGGCTGAAGAGATCAAGGGCTCGCTCGACTTCGTGACGCCCTGCTATCTGGTGGTCCATCCGAAGGGAACGCTCATGTGGGATGTCGGCCAGATTCCCGACGCAAACTTCCCCGCCAACGGAACGCCGGCTAAACAGAGCGTGTTCGTCTCGGAACACAAGCTGCTGCCGCAACTGGCCGCCGTCGGCTACAAACCGTCGGACATTACGTATCTGGCGATGTCGCATTACCACACCGATCACACCGCCAACGCCAACGAGTTTGCGTCGGCGACCTGGATCGTGCAGGAATCCGAACGGAGCGCGATGCTCGGACAGCCCGGACCGCGGCAGGCGGCGCCCGCCACGTTCAGCAAGCTCAAGGACGCGAAGACGATCGCCGTGCACAACGAGGACCATGACGTCTTTGGAGATGGAACGGTCGTGCTCAAATTCACGCCCGGACACACCCCGGGACACCAGTCGCTCTTTGTGAAGTTTGCCAAGGCCGGGCCGGTGGTGCTCGCGGGTGATCTGTATCACTATCCGGAGGAGCGTTCGCTGGATCGGATTCCGTCGTTCGACACGGACCGCGAATTGACCCGCAAAAGCCGGAAGGCGCTGGATGAGTTCGTGAAGCAGAACAACGCGCAGCTCTGGATCCAGCACGACGCCGCGCTCTACGCGATCCTGGCCAAGCCGCCGCAATACATCGAGTAGGATCCTGGATCCTGCCGCTACATTCATCCGAATATCCTGGGCGGTCATAGACGTCTTAGACCGCCCCTACATCCGATGCAGCGCGGCCCAGGCGTACACGATCGGAAGGTACGCGAAGACAATATTGGTGGCCTGATAACCGAACCGCAGCCGCGCGCTCGTCAGATACGGACGGACATCGAAAACGAACACGGCGGCCACCAGGCGCAGTGTCCAGAACGCCGCAAGGAAGAGCGAAACGCCGCGGGCCAGCGCGCCGCCCGCGGCCAGCGTTTCCGCGAAGATCACGGTCAGCAGTCCAAATCCCACCAGGCAGAGACCGATGAACGCGTAATACACCCAGAACAGCCGCCGGATGAACGGCGGCAATCCCGCCACATGCCGCCGTAATTCGACGGCACGCGGCATTGATGCGCCAGCCGCAATCAATCCCAGGTGCAGGACGCCGGCAATCTGGAGGCAGAGAGTCAATGTCGGTACGCTCATAACGCTCCTTTCAAAACCCGAGGGCAGAAGACAGGAAACGCAGCATCGGGAGAATGACGTTGCGCGCGAATGGCGGATGAAACAGCCAGAAAACGGGACCGGCCGTGACCACCAGCGTGAAGACATGGCCTCTCCAGCCGCGGCCCAGTCCCACAGAACGGCCCACGGCGCTGCGTTCAAAAAGCGTCGCGATTCCCTGGAGCAGGAAGTACGCGGTCGGCAGTCCGTAGCCACCACCGGCCGGCACGGAAATGACCAGATCGTGGACGAGACCCGAAGCCAGAAACACGCCGAGCGCCGCCACCTTTGCGCCACAGCGACGGGCCAGGGGCAAAAAGACGATGTCCCGCGCCAGTTCGTTGAACGCGGCGTTCCAGCGACGCCCCCAGAAGTCCACCAGCGAGGCGGCGCCCAACGGCCCGTTCATCAGCGGCTGAACGTCCACACGCCGTCGCCGCCACTCGAGCGCCAGCAGATGGAACAGGCCGAAGTGCAGCAGCAGAATCAGACCCAGCATCCCCAGCCAGCCGACCGCCAGCGAAGCGTGGTCCCGCGATAACCGGCCCGCCGCGACCAGCAACACGGCGCCGGCCAGAGTTTTCAGCGTCGCGGCCGCCCACTCACGCGGCGCTGGCGTCCGCCGGGGTCGCGCGCCGCTCAAGAACACGTCCGCGTCCATGCCCACCCAGCCAAACAGGTACTCCACGGAGACCGCCGCCGCCGGCATACGGCCACGCGAGGCGCGCCGCCAGGTCAGCCACTTCGCGCCCCAGAACACAGCCAACGCGATCGTCCACATGAAGAGCCACGCAGGCATCCGTCCGCGCGCCAGCAGCGACACTCCAACGAGCAAAAGGAATGGCCCCCAATCGCCCCTCATGGCGTCCTCCGGAGAAGCGGCTTCGCCAGACCGATCACTTTCCTCAGCCGGTCGGCATGTCTCAACAGTTTCACGAGCGCGGGCGTCGGCCAGTCGCGCAGCTCGGAATACACGGCCATCGACGTCTGAAAGAAGCCGAGAAGCTCTTCCAGCTTCTGTCGGGTGTGCGCGCCGGCCTTTTTGTCGTGGCCGGCCTCGGCAATGCAGTCGCCCAGCATCCGCACCGTGGGATCGATCTCCCGCTTCTTCCGCTCCTCGATGACCACGCGGAACATCTCCCAGACGTCCTGCATGCTCTCGAAATGATCCCGCCTGTCGTCCGGCAGATGCGTCAGCCGGACAATGCCCCAGCCCTGCAGCTCCCGGAGGCTCGTGCTGACATTCGACCGCGCCACGCCAAGACGCGCGGAGATCTCCTCCGCGTTGAGGGGCCGCGGCGAAATGTAGAGCAACGCATGGATCTGCGCGACCGTGCGGTTCACCCCCCAGCGGGTCCCCATCTCGCCCCAGTGCAGGATGAATTTGCGCTCGACCGGGCTGAGTTCTTCGATCATCGCGGTATCTCCTATTTCTGTAATAACAGAAATATCAGAACTGTCAGACCGGCGTCAATGGCCCGTCGCGCGCTCGGCGCGGGGAGCGGCCCCCGCACACCACAATTTGTCGGGGGGGGGTAGGGCATTCATACCTGCCTCAGGACGGGCGGCGGATTCCCCTCCCCGTCTGCTTGTTAGCGGCGGTTTAAAAGGGAGCCAGTTGTCACGTTTTTGAGGGAGCCAGTGGGTCGAGGAATCAGGGGCAGGGCACACGACGGCGCTGGCCAGTACCGCAACGACGTCAGACCTGTCCTGCCTTCATGAGTGAT
>DASUFH010000216.1:0-19149 GCA_036274645.1 Terriglobia bacterium | reverse complement strand
GGACCTACCGCGATTACGTCATCAAGGCGTTCAATGACGATCTGCCCTACGACCAGTTCATACGCGAGCAACTTGCGGCGGACCGCCTGGTCGACAAGAAGAATCCCGCGCCCCTGGCGGCGTTGGGATTTCTCACGTTGGGAGACCGTTTCAACGGCAATGCCAGCGACGTTATCAACGACCGGATTGACGTCACGTCGAAGGCGTTTCTGGGACTGACCGTCACCTGCGCCCGCTGCCACGACCACAAGTTCGACCCGATTCCCACGGCCGACTATTATTCGCTGTACGGCATCTTCGCCAGCTCCGTGGAGCCGGCGGACAAGCCCATCATCGCTCCGACTAACGCGTCGTATCCCGAATATGCGCAAAAGCGCCAGGCCATGGACGACCGCATCAACACGCTGCGCGACCAGAACATGAAGGACATCTTCGGCGACTACCAGCGCATGACGGCGATCTACCTGACGGCCACGCAGCTGCCCGAAAATCAGCAGGCCGCGTTCCTGGCAAAATATGGCGCTTCGGCCAGCGTGCTGCAGAACTGGAAGCAATTCACCCGCGCGGGCAACCGCCCGGCCGTCGCCATCTTCGGTATCTGGAGCGCGCTGGCGCGCATCCCATCAGCGCAGTTTGCGCAGCGCGCGCCGCGCGTGCTGGCGAATCAGTATCAGAAGGATCGCGCCGACGTGCTGAATCCGATCGTGCTGAAGGCGTTTCAGGGGCTTCAGCCCCGGTCGCTGGCCGAAGTGGCGAATGTTTATGGAAAACTGTTCGCGCGGACCGATCCGGAATGGGAAGCGGCCATCTCAAAAGTCTTCGGCGACGCGCTTTTCCGTCTGCTGCCGCCGCGGGGACGAAATCAGTTCATCCAGTTGCGTGAAGCCAGCGACATGCTGGAACTCATCGAGCCGGGCGCCCCGGCCCGCGCTCCGGTTCTGGTGGACGGTCCCCGGCCGGCCGATTCTCCGATCCTGATTCGAGGCCAGGCGGAAACGCCCGGCGATGTCGTGCCGCGCCGCTTTCTGGAAGCGCTGTCGGGCCCGAACCGCCCACGATTCAAGGATGGCAGCGGCCGGCTCGAACTGGCCGACGCGATCGCCAGCAAAACGAATCCGCTTACCGCGCGTGTGATGGTCAACCGCGTCTGGCAGCATCATTTTGGAAATGGGTTCGTCAGTACGCCCGACGATCTCGGGAACCAGTCGGCGCCGCCGACGCATCCGGAATTGCTCGACTGGCTGGCGAACCGGTTCATGGCGGACGGATGGTCCGTCAAGAAGCTGCACAAGCTCATCCTGATGTCCGCCACCTGGCAGCAGAGCAGCCGGAACAATCCGCAATTTGCGGAGAAGGATCCGTTCAACAACCTGCTCTGGCGCGCCAACGTGCGGCGTCTGGAGTTCGAGCCATTGCGCGACGCCATTCTCAGTATTGGCGGCGGTCTGGACCTGACGATGGGCGGCCATCCGGTGGACCTTTCCGAGGGGACACGGGCGCCGCAGGGACGCGGCGCCGCCGCCGCGAGGACTCTCGCCAACGCGGGTATTCAACTGTCGACGGCGCCACGCCGGACCGTGTACGGCTACGTCGATCGGGCCGACCTCGTGGAGGTGCTCAACACGTTCGACTTTCCGAGCCCGGGTTCGCCCATGGGCAAACGGTACGAGACGACTGTGCCGCAGCAGGCGCTGTTCCTGATGAACAGCCCGCTCGTGATTGAGCAGGTCCGCAATGTGGTCAATCGGGAAGAGTTTCAGAATGCGGCCTCGGACGCGTCGCGGGTCCGGTTCCTCTACGAATTGTTCTTCCAGCGTCCGCCGACGGACGAAGAGGTCCTCCTGGGCAGCGACTTCGTCGAGTCATTTCGCGCCCGGGACGCGGCGCCCACAACGGCAGCGACGCCGGCCGGACGCGGCGCCCGCGGAGCGCGGGCCAACGCGAACGGAAACGCCGCCGCGCAGCGCGGCGCGCGTGGAGCGCGCGGCGCCAATGCCAACGCCAACGCGGCGCAACGCGGAGCAAGAGTCCAGCAGGGACGTGGCGCCCAGAATGTTCCCGCCCGCCTGCCCTTGAACGGCTGGCAGGAATACGCTCACGCGCTGCTGCTGACCAACGAGATCGCGTTCCTGAACTAGCGCGACCCGCTTTAGAGTCGATCGCCCCCAAGAAGCATTGTTGGTCCCCGCCCCTACAAGGAGGCGGGGACCTAAAATGCTCCGGTCTTCCACGCTACGCGCGGGAGAAGACGTCTTCCCAAACGCCACCTGATGACCCTTCAAATGCCGGGTAGCCGTTGCGGCGGAATTCCGGAAAGCGCATAGTTAGGTCAGCATTTTCAGAGCGATAATTTTTCCAAGGGCAAGATGGCGCAATGACTACCGTGGAATATCCCATTCTGGTGGTTGAAGACGACGACGGAATCCGCCAGCTCATGCAGCTGTTTCTCGAAATCGAAGGGTATCGGGTGATCACCGCCACCAACGGCCAGGAGGGCCTTGAAGCGTTGTCGACGGCGCCCGATAAGTGCCTGATCCTCCTTGATCTGATGATGCCGGTCATGAATGGCTGGGAATTCGTCGATGCCCTTCAGACCACGCGTCACGCGGATGCGCCGGTGGTGGTTGTTACCGCGTACGCGGATCAGGTCGGGGACATCCGATGTAATGGAGTGCTCGGAAAGCCCATTGAACTGGACGCCTTGCTGGAGACGGTCCGGAAGTGGTGCGGCTCCCGGAACGGTACCTGAATGAGTTTGAAAGAAGATCAACAAGAGGAATCGGGCGCCCGGTGGATTGCCGGACTGTTGGCGGCGCCCCATCGTTTTGGCGCATTTGCAAGCGCCGTGGTCTTCTTCTTTCTTTACGTTCTGGTGGCCGAGTTGAGTTATGCGTTTGTTATCCCGCCAAGCTCCAACGCCGTGTTCTGGCTGCCGAGTGGAATTACTTTTTCGGCCTTTGTTCGCGCCAGGCGGCTGCCGCAGATATGGCCGTTCTGGCTGTCGGCCCTTTTTCTCGGCCAGCTCGCGGTCGTGTTTCGGCACGGCGTTCCACCGTTTACCGGGATCACCTGGGCCGTCGCGAACGTCCTTCTTCCCGTCACGGGGGGTGTTCTGTCGAGGCGTTTTGTCCGTGGTCCTTTCAATTTCAGGTCCCTGCCTGATGTCCTGACTTTTGGCGCTCTTGTGGCCCTGTCGGTTATTCCCGGTGGCGTGGTGGCGGGCATCGGCAGCGTGGCGGGATTAAACACGCCATGGATTTCCTCCGCGATTTCGTGGGCGGCCAGCGACGCCCTTGGCATTGTCCTTCTGGCGCCGGTCATCCTGAGCTGGACCACGCGCAGGTCCAGGTCCGCGGGAGGCCTTACGGAAGCAGCCGTGTTGTTCAGCTCCTTGACGATGTCGTCGTTTTTGATCCTGCTCTATCCGAGATCGGCCACGCTGGATCGGCTGCTTTCCTTCCTCTTCTTTTTCGTTGCCTGGGCCGCAATTCGCTTCGGCCCGCGCGGCACTTCTGTCGCCCTGCTGGTTGTCGATCTCACGCAGGTCTGGGCCATCAGCGGCGGCTACGGACCACTTGCGGGGCCGGACGTTGGTGAGGGCGCCAGAATCCTGAATCTGCAGATTCTGGTCGCCAATGTCGGCCTGCTGATGCTGCTGCTGGCTGCCGCCATCGAGGAACAACGCACCGCCCGAATGACTGCTGAATCCGCGTTGAAGAGCCGCGATGAATTCCTGTCGATTGCCTCACACGAACTTCGAACGCCTCTCACCTCACTCGCGATGCACGTGCAGATGTTCAACCGCCTGGCCCTCCAGGGGCGGCTGTCCGATCTCTCCATGGAAAAGATGGCGGAACTCGGCAGAATCTCGGAGCGTCAGTTACTGCGTTTCTCGTCGCTGATCGATGAACTGCTCGAAGTGTCCCGGATTGGCTCCGGGCGTTTCACACTTCATCGGGAGGAGCTCGATCTGTATCAGCTTGTTCGAAATGCGATCAGCCGCTATCGTCTCGATGCCGACAGCAGCCGCAGCGTGATCCGGTTGCACGGTGATGCCGGCGTGATCGGCCACTGGGATCGGAGTCGGATGGAACTCGTCCTGGCGCAGCTGGCTGGTAACGCGCTGAAGTACGGCGCCGGGCGCCCTGTCGATATCACGGTTGAGCAGGATGGCGGCAAGGCCCGACTTACCGTAATGGACCATGGCCTGGGCATATCGCCGGAGTATCGGGCTCGGATCTTTGAACGATTTGCGAGAGCCGAATCGATCACGCGATTCGGTGGCCTCGGGTTGGGGCTTTTCATCGTGCGCCGGATTGTAGAGGCCCACGGCGGTTCGATCGAAGTGGAGAGCGAGATCGGCAAAGGCTCATGCTTCAAGATCGAGCTTCCGCTGGACGCCGGCCGCGCAGAGAGACTCGGAGACGCCGCGTGAAGGACAGCAAACGGGAGCACTTGCAGGGGCGGTCTATGACTGCCCAACGTTTGAGGGAGAATTCCACTCCGAAACGCCGGGCGGTCATAGACCGCCCCTACAAGCAGACGGGAACCTAAAATGTCTCGCGCTGGCCTCAAACGGCGCGGGCGGTTATAGACTACGGAACAGTCTGTAGAGTCCAGGCGATCAATCCCTGAAGACGTCCCGGGCGGGGGGACGACCAATGAAGCATCTGGCGGCCAAAATACTACAGCATCCGGTTGGCCGCTACGCCTTCGGTCTCACGTTGGTTGCGGTCGCGTTCGGCGTCCGCTGGCTGCTGATTCCCCTGACCGGCATCGGCGCGCCGTACGTGCTCATCTTTGCGGCGGTGCTTATCACGAGCCTCTTCGCTGGCGCCGGCCCCGGGCTGGCAGCGGTCCTGGTCGGTACCCCTCTCGGCGCATATCTGTTCGTTGTCGGCGGTGGATACACGGTTTCCCAGGCGGCATCTCAGGGCCTTCTCTTCACCATCGACGGTGTTGTCGTCGTCTATCTGACAGCCCTGGTTCGAAGGACGCGCCATCATCTGGAGGAAGCAAACCGCCTGGTCCGCAGCGCGGAAGAACAATTCCGGCTCACTCTTGATGAGGCGCCCATCGGCATCGCCCTGGTCTCGCCGGACGGTCATTTTCTGAGAGTCAACCACGCGCTCTGCGAAATCCTGGGGTATGGCGAGTCGGAACTGGTCAATCGCGATTTTCACTTCATTGCCCATCCGCAGGACCAGCAGGCGGATTTTGCGCTGCAATCACAGCTGGCGCGTGGAGACATTCCACGGTACCAACTGGAGAAGAACTACGTCCGCAAAGACGGATCCTTTGTTCCCGTGATCATGAGTGTTTCCGTCCTCCGCGACAAAGCAGGCGCTCTGGTCCACTACATCGTGCAGGTCCAGGACATCACCGAACGCAAGCAAGCTGAAGAGGCGCTAAGGAGGAGCAGCGAGCGGCTTGCGGCCAGCGAGCGGCGCAAGAATGAACTGGCGCAGGCGGCGTTGCGTGAAAGTGAGGAAAAGCTGAAGGCGGCTTTCGCCAACTCCGCTATCGGTTTTGCCATTACCGATACAGCAGGCCATTACATCGACGCCAACGCCGCCTATTGCAGAATCACGGGCTATGACGTCGCAGAGCTGCGCGCCATCCGCTTTTCCGAGATCATCCACTCGGAAGATCGTGAAACAAACATGCTCCTGATCCACAGTATGATCGCCGGCGAAATTCCCGGCTTTCAGGTCGAGAACCGCTATGTCCGCAAGAACGGAGAACCTATCTGGGTGAGAAAGAGCATCTCCGTCGTGCGCGCCGAAAGCGGCGAACCGCGTTGGATCATTGCGCTCATTGAAGACATTACCGGGCGCAGGCAGGCGGAAATGACGCTGCGCGAGAACCGGGAGCTGTTGCGAGCCGTGGTGGAGGGAACGTCGGACGCGGTAACCGTCACCGATGACATGGGCCGCTTTGTCCTGTTCAATCAGGCCGCCGCGCGATTTGTCGGCAAACGTCCCGAGGACGTGCTTGGTCATGACGCGACGTTCGTGTTTCCGAACGATGAGGCGAAGCTCCTGATGGAGCAGAATCGCGCTGTTGCGGCATACGGGGAGACCGTCACCCGCGAAAATGTCATCACAACCGCCGACGGGGAGCGCCGGACGTTTTCGGTGACTCTTGGTCCGTTGCGCGACGCCACCGGCGGGGTGTCGGGAGTCTTTTCCATTTCGCGTGACATGACCGATCACCGGAGGATGGAGGAGGCGTCGCGGGCGAGAGCGGCGGCGGAAGAGGCGAACAGGCAGAAGGACCAGTTTCTGGCAATGCTTGGGCACGAATTGCGCAACCCTCTGGCGGCCATCCAGATGGCGGTGGCGCTGTTTCGACGCAAACATGGCGCAGACTTCACGCTCCAGAAGGCCATCGACATGGTTCAGCGTCAGACCGAACAGGCCATTCGGATTGTGGACGATCTGCTGGAGGTCTCGCGGGCCGCGATCGGCAAGCTCACACTCAAGAAGCAGCAGGTCGATGTCATGACCGTCGTGCGCAACGCCGTGGAGACCAGCCGTCCGCTCATCGATTCGAAGCGCCTGGACCTGGCCGTCGCCCCGCTGCCGGGCGACATCACGCTGGAGGCCGATCCGGCCAGGCTTGCTCAAGCTCTCGTCAACCTTCTGACCAACGCCGCCAGGTACACCCCGGCGGGTGGTCGAATTGCCCTGTCGGTGGATGCGGACGATCAACAGGTCGTCTTTCGGGTCAGGGACACGGGGGCCGGAATTCCTCCAGCGATGCTGGAGACGATCTTTGAGCCATTCGTTCAGGCCAACCGTTCAATCGAACGCTCGCACGGAGGGCTTGGCCTCGGCCTTTCCCTGGTTCGAAAGATCGTTGAACTGCATGGCGGGATGGTCTGCGCGCTGAGCGAGGGGCAGGGAAAGGGAAGCGAATTCGCGATCCGCATTCCCATCGGCGACGGGGCTGGAGAGCATGAGGGCCGCAGCGGGACTGCGAAGTCGTCGACGGCCAAAGGTCGCGTCCTGGTGGTGGACGACAATCAGGATCTTGCCGAAGGACTCGCCGTTGCGCTGTCTGCAGCAGGCTACGACGTGCGCCGCGCCTTTGATGGGCCGAGCGCGATCGAGGTGGCCGGGACGTTCCGGCCGGACGTTGTCCTTCTCGACATTGGTTTGCCCGTGCTCGATGGCTATGAAGTGGCCCGACGGTTGCGGGGAATGAAGGAACTCGAGGGGATTACCCTGGTTGCCCTTTCCGGATATGGCGAAGACGAGGACCGCCAGCAGGCGAAGGAGGCGGGATTCGACGCCCATCTGGTGAAGCCCGCCGACCTTGCGCAGATCGAGGAAATACTGGCGTCTCGCAGGGGCCAGGATGTGCGCTGAGGATGTGCGCTGAGGATGTGCGCTGATCTTCCCCCCGCCGCCGAATGCCGGCAATCGGCGCCGGTGAGGCAGGTATACTCGCGGGCGCCCGATTAACGATCGACCTGTGTTTCAAATGTGGAGGCGCTCATGAAAAGATTCGTGATGCTGTTCGCCATGCTGGCGGTTGCGCGCGTTGCCGCCGGCCAGGACGCCGACGACTATCGCGGCGGCTGGAGAACAGACAGCGGCGAGGCCCATACCTACGAGTTTTCCATCCGCGGCGCAACCGTGAGAGGAATCTACTGCACCTACTGCGCGGACGCGACCAC
This sequence comes from Terriglobia bacterium, assembly GCA_036274645.1. Taxonomy (GTDB): domain Bacteria; phylum Acidobacteriota; class Terriglobia; order 20CM-2-55-15; family 20CM-2-55-15; genus DASUFH01. The sequence goes on along the minus strand of DASUFH010000216.1, from coordinate 11,465 downwards.
GCTGGCGTTTGTCGATGGATCATTCGGTCCGGACGGAATCACGTTTGAAGTGACTCACGTCAACCCGGACGGCAGCACGGCGTACAAGGACAAGGCGAGCGCGAAGTTCAACCAGGGCCGGCTGACCGTTACGGGCACGAGCGGCGCTCCCGGCGGTGGTCGGTTCGAGCGTGTCCTGATCAAGGATCCCCGCGGACCGGATCCGATCCCGGCGATGGTGTCCGTTCTCCCGAAAGGGCCACCGGTGCCCGCCAACCCTCTCCGGCGGAATCCCGACGGCGCCGACGGCCTGCCCTACATCCAGCCCGGCCCATGGAAATCCAGTCTGACTGCGAAGGACGTGGTCGGCGTGTGGCTCGGATTCGGCGTGGGAGCGCCCAAACAATATTTCATCATCAAGAAGGTTGGCGACAAACTCCGCGGCATGGTGTGCGGCACATGTGACAACCCGTATACGATGGCGGCGCTTGATGACTTCGTGATTGAGGGCGACACACTGCGATTCAACATCCTTCATGAGGACTGGGCGGACGGCGCAAATCCCACCTTCTACAAACACGTCGCCGCCCACGTCGGCTGGAACGAAATGCGGTGCGTCACGGCGGCCGACCGCGAGCCGGCGCCCCCAACAGGGACGGCGGGCCGCGTTCCGGGATTTTCGTTGCAGGGCCCGGTTCCCATCGAGGCCACGTCCGGCAACGTCTGGCCGGAATGGCCCCCGAAAAACACGTCGTCGCCTCGCTAGGGGCATATGGCCGCGTCGGCTTCCTTGTAGAGGCGGTCTATGAAGAAACAAAACGCATCTAAAGGATTTAACGCGGATTGTTTCATCCTTGCGGTTGTTCCCCCGGAAACATGGCCAACTATGACCGCCCCGGGCTTCCATAGACCGCCCCTACATAAGCAACGGTTCGCTTGCGGGAAGGATTATCCTTGTTGGCCGCTATGACGATCGGAACCAATCATCCCCAGCATGGCGCGTTCAGTCCGGTGGAGCCGGCGACCTGGCGGGACGCCCGGTTTCCTCTTGGGGCGCGCGTTGCGGGCGATGTCACGACATTTGCCGTGTATTCCCGGAACGCGGAGCGCGTGCTTCTCGAGATCTACGAATCCCCGATGGGTTCTCCCGCGCGTTTCGATTACTGGCTGGAACGCGGCGGCGACGACGTCTGGCGCGGCGAACTGCGCGCCGCGCCGCCGGGAACCTATTACAGCTATCGATGCTGGGGGCCGAACTGGCCCTTTCGTGAAACCTGGGAACGAGGAAACAGCCGCGCAGGTTTTATCTCCGATGTCGACGCGGAGGGAAACCGCTTCAATCCCAACAAGGCGCTCTTTGACCCGTATGCCCGCGAGTTGTCTCACGACCGCGAAACGCCCGTGATGAAAGAGACCTGGCGCCACAACGGCGGCATGTATGGCTCCGGACCGGATCCCTACCGTGGCGACCGGGACCTGCTGCCGCCTGTGACGCGGCGCGAGTTCGATACCGGTCCATGGGCGCCCAAATCCGTTGTTGTCAGCGACACCACCTCCACGGGATTGAAGCCCCGCGTTCTGCAGAAGGACGCCGCGATCTACGAGGTTCATCTCCGGGGCATGACCCGGCATCCGTCGGCGTCACGCCTGACTTCGATCCTGCAGGATATTCCGGGATTCGAGAACGTGGTCGATGTTCCCGAAGCGTTGCGCGGAACCTACGCCGGCGCCGGGTTCATGGCGAAATACCTCAAGGCCCTGGGCTACACCGCGGTCGAGTTCCTTCCGGTCCATGAATTCGCCAATGACCTTAATCCGGAGGGCAGCCCTGGCTGGGATCGCACGCTGGACGAGCCACCGCACGGGAACTACTGGGGCTACATGACGTATGGGTTTTTCGCGCCCGACAAGCGATACGCGCACGATCGCCTGCCGGGGGGGCCAACGCGGGAGTTCAAGAACATGGTCCGCGCGTTCCACGATGAGGGGCTGGAGGTTTATCTCGACGTCGTCTACAACCACACGGGAGAGGGCGGCCTGTGGGATCAGGTATTGGTGGAGACCGCCGAGATTCTCTGCCTGCGCGGGTTCGACAATGCGGAGTACTACGCGCTGACCGGAAACAACGCCTATTACTGGGACAGCACCGGCTGCGGTAACAACCTCGACGCCCGCAAAGAGCCGGTCCGCCGTCTGATCCGGGATTCGCTCGAGTACTGGTCCGCCGAGATGGGTGTCGATGGTTTTCGGTTCGATCTGGCCACTGTGCTCGGCCGAACCGGCGCGAATCACGATTTCGAAAGCAGGGGGCGGCTTCTTGGCGACATCGCCGAGATGGCTGAAGCGGAACAGATCGAGGTCATCGCCGAAGCCTGGGATCTCGGCGGCTCCCACGTTGGCGATTTTCCCGCAGGCTGGGCGGAGTGGAACGGCATTTACCGCGACGCCGTCCGCCGTTTCATGAAAGGCGACCCGTGTATCGCGGAGTTCGTGCGGGCGGTTAATGGCGATTTCGAGCATTTCCATGATCAGGGAGGTCCACACAAGTCGGTGAACTTCATTACGGCGCACGACGGATTCACGCTTCTGGATCTGGTCAGCTACAACACGAAAAACAACGAGGCCTCATGGCCGTTCGGGCCGTCCGATGGCGGCGCGGACCCCAATCTGTCCTGGGATTCCGGAGGAGATCACGCGCTGCGCCGCGCGCGCCTGCGCAACCTGCTGACCGTACAATTCATGTCGCGCGGCGTTCCCATGACGCTTGGCGGCGACGAATTCGGCCGCACGCAGAACGGGAACAACAATCCGTACAAGATCGACAGCATCGGCATGTGGCTCAACTACGACATGATTACGACTCCCGCGCCGACCGCCGCGCCAACCGGTGGCTCGGGCGCCTACCATGACAACTATGGCCGTGACGATAGTCCAACCGGCAAGAACGGTCTTTTCCTCTTCACGGGCTTCCTGACGCAGCTTCGCCGGGCGCACCCCTGCCTTCGCCAGGCGGAGTTCGCCGACCTCGTTCTGGATTCGGGCGCCGACGTCACCTACTGGTTCAAGAGCGCAAACGGAGTTTCCGAATTCCTTCCCGAGTCCCGCTGCCTGCACTGGCGCATCGACGGCAGCGCCATCGGCGGCGCCGACTTTCTGCTCCTGGTGAATATGTGGCATCAAAGCGCGCTGTTCACGATTCCGCCGCCGCGTTCAGGCCGGCACTGGCTGCGCCTGATCGACACGGCGCCATGGGCCGAGGCTGCCGGCAATTTCTGGATGCCGGATCAAGCCGACGTCATGGGCAGGGACTATTGGGTGAATCCATACTCCGTCGTGGTTCTGACCGAGGCGTCCCACGCGTGACGGCGCTCATCGAATTCAAGCGGATCCAGGTCATGCGCGGCGACACGCTGGCCCTCAACGACGTGTCGCTCCGGATCGGCGTCGGCGAGCACGTCGCGATCATCGGACCGAACGGCTGCGGCAAATCCACGCTCATCAAGACCATCACGCGCGAATGTTATCCCGTGCATGAAGAGGGATCCTCCGTTCGCATCCTCGGGGAAGAGCGGTGGAATATTTTCGAGCTGCGCGAAATGCTCGGGATTGTTTCGACGGATCTGATGAATACGCTGACACGCCCGATATCGGGGCTGGAGATCGTCGTGTCCGGCTTTTTCGCGAGCGCGGGAGTCTGGAGACACCACCAGGTGACGGCGGAAATGGTCCGAAAGGCTGAACGCGCCATGGAGACGCTGGGCATTGCGCATCTGGCGGAACGCTACGTCGTCGAGATGTCCTCCGGCGAAGCGCGCCGCGCCCTGCTTGCCCGCGCGCTGGTTCACGAGCCGCGCGCGCTCATCCTCGATGAGCCGTCCGTCGCCCTCGATCCCGGCGCGCAGCACGAATTGCGCGAGATGATCCGGAAACTGGCGCAGTCCGGAATCGGCATCGTGATGGTGACCCACCACCTGTCCGACCTGATCCCGGAAATTCAGCGTGTCCTGCTCATGCGCGAGGGCCGGATCGTGGCCGACGGCCCGACAAAGGAACTCCTGAAGGAATCCACACTGTCGAGCCTGTTCGGCGTGCGGCTGCGCCTGTTCGAGCAGGATGGTTTCTACAGCCTGGCGTAGACGGGGTCAGGCTGAGCTATGCGGACCAGCCGCAAAGGAGAAGCACGATGAGGACAATGGCGATTGCGTTCGGCATGACGCTGGCGATTTCTCTCGGACTGGCGCAGGGGCCCGGGCCGGCGCGTCCCGGTTTCCGGTCCGGTCCGCCGGTCTTTCAGCAGAACTGTGGCTCGTGCCATGGTTCGGAACCTCAGGGCAAGGCGCCGTCGTTCACGGCGTTGCAGGACTACACGCCGGAGCGCATTTTCGCAGTGCTGAAGGCGGGCGCAACGGAACCGCACCGCGTGTTCACCGACGACGCGCAGCGCAAGCAGATCGCGGAGTTTCTGCCCGCGCGCCCGATGGCCAACGAGGCGGGGGCGATGGGGCGCATGAAGAACCCCTGTTCATCGAATCCCGCCATGACGGATCCGGCGGCCGGCCCTTCCTGGAACGGATGGGGCGCGGGCGTGACGAATGCGCGCTTCCAGACGGCGTCGAATGCCGGTCTCAGCGCGACGCAGGTCTCTTCGTTGAAGCTGAAGTGGGCATTTGGAGCGCCGAACGCCGCCGAGATGTACTCGCAGCCATCGGTCGTTTCCGGCCGCGTCTTCTTTGGGAGCGACGCGGCCTACATGTATTCGGTCGACGCGAATAGTGGATGTGTCTACTGGGCGTTCGAGGCGGACTCGGCGATACGATCCGCGCCGACGGTGGCGCCGGTCAAAGGACAGGGAAATGGACGTTACGCCGTGTATTTCGCGGACGTCCTCACGCGTGTATATGCGCTCGACGCTCAGACCGGAAAGCTGTTATGGAAAGTTCGCGCCGGCGATCACCCGCGCGCGAAAAGCAGCAACGCGCCGATTGTGTACGACGGGCGTGTCTACGTGCCCATGTCGTCCATGGAGACGACCACCGGGGCTGTCCAGACGTACGAGTGCTGTTCGTTCCGCGGCCATCTGGTGGCTCTCGACGCCTCGACCGGCGCGCGCCTCTGGCGGACGTTCGTCATCGATGAAGAGCCGAAGCCCCGCGGTGTGAACCGCCAGGGCGTCAAACTCTGGGGACCGTCCGGCGGATCGATCTGGAACGTGCCGACCATCGACGTCAAGCGCCGCCGCATCTATGCGGGCACGGGGAACGGATACACATCTCCGGCGCCGGCGGGTACCGATTCGGTGGTCGCGTTCGATATGGATACGGGAAAGATCGTCTGGCGGTATCAGGAGGTCCAGGGAGACGCCTTTATCAATAACTGCGGCGCGCGCGGCCAGGCCGGCGACAACTGTCCGGAGACGCTCGGCCCGGACTGGGACTTCGGTGGATCGTCGCTCATTCTGACGACGTTGCCGGACGGTCGTGACGTCCTCATTGCCGGAACCAAGGGCGGCCTGTCGATGGCGCTCGATCTCGATCGCAATGGCGCCGTGGTGTGGAAAACCAGCCTGGCCGAGCGTCCGCCGAGCGCGGCGGGATTGATCGTCTTCGGCGGCGCGTCGGATGGAGAGAACGTCTACTACGGACTCAATGTGGCGGGCAGTCCGGTGGCCGCCGTGCGGCTGCGTGACGGCAATCGTTCGTGGACCACGCCGGCCATCGCGGGCGAACGCCGCGGTGTTCCGGCGGCGACTTCCGCGATCCCCGGTGTCGTCTTCAGTCACGGTCTGGATGGAACATCCGGGCGTTGGCCGCGGCCGACGGCCACACCCTCTGGGAATTCAATACGGCGCGTGAGTTCGATACGGTCAATGGCGTCCCGGCGCGGGGCGGATCATTCGGACAGGCCGGATCGACGATTGCCGGAGGCATGCTGTTTGTGGCGTCGGGTTATTCCGGCGGCGGGAATGCGATCCCGGGAAATGTCGTCCTGGCGTTTGCCCCGGAGAAACGATGACTTGTAGCGCGGTCTATGACCGCCCGCTGGAGTTTAGACATTTTGGAAGGCCTTCGATGCACGCGCGCCCTCTCCCAGCGCAGCTGGAAGAGGAGGGCCTGAGCGAAGCGAAGGCCAGGTGAGGGCAAACAATCAAGGGACAATCCCCTGATTGTTTGGCGGCGCCTGTCGCTCGTCTTTTCTTTCTGCTTCGCCCTATCGGGCTCGCGCTCTGCGGCTCGCTCCCTCCTCTCCCGGCGGAGCCGGGAGAGGAGGGAGCCACTCCAGTCGGCTCCCATACTCACGCTTCGTTTGCGTCAGTCTGCTACATCAGGGATCTTACGCGCGGCTCAGCGCGCAGTAGCGGTCGAACGCCGTGGTGAGTTCTCGCGCAATTTCCGGCGCTTCGCGTCCCTCGATCTGGTGCCGTTGCAGCATGAACACCAGTTCGCCGTTGCGAAACAGCCCGACAGACGGCGACGACGGTGGATAACCTTTAAAGTGGCTGCGCGCCCGCTCGGTCGCTTCGATGTCGGCGCCGGCGAAGACCGTTACGGTTCTGTCGGGCTTCACGGCGTTCTGCAGCGCCATCGCGATTCCGGGACGCGCGCGTCCGGCGGCGCATCCGCAAACGGAATTCACAACGACCATGACCGTGCCCGGCGCCTGGATGACCGCGTCTACTTCGGCGGGTGTCCTGGTTTCCACGACGCCCAGACGGGTCAGTTCGTCGCGCATCGGTTGAATGAGAATCTCTGGATATGGCATGACCGTGATCATAACACGGCGCGGGTGGCCGGCTGGGCTCCGCCGGCGGCGCGCGCCTTGCCCCGCGCGAGCCTGAAAATCTTGACCAGGCGGTTGACGCCGCGGATCTGCACCTCGCGCGGCTCAAGAAACTCCACCGCGGAATTCGGTGTCATGGCCACCCGGACGGCGTCGGAGACAATGACGGTTTCGGGGGCGGCATAGCCGGAGAGGCGCGCAGCCAGGTTGACGGTCGGCCCGATGGCCGAATAATCGAGATGTTCGGGCGAGCCGATGTTGCCGATCATGGCGCGGCCGGTGTGAATGCCGATGCCGATGGGAAACTTGCTCGCGTCGGGATTGTCCTGGATCGTCATTTCCATGATCGCCAGAGCGCACAGACAGGTCTTCTCGACATTGTCCTCACCGTCGAAGATGGCCATCAGCCCGTCACCGCCGAATTTATCGACGTAGCCGCCGAACCGGTAGACGATGTCCACCTGCTTTCCCAGATGCCCGCTCAACGCCGCGAACAAACGGTCCGGCTGCATTGTTTCCGACAGCGCCGTGAAGCCGCGGATGTCCGTAAAGCAGATCGAAACCGTCCGCTCCTCCGGCATCGGCGCCTTGCCGGTCTCCGAATATTCCTGAGCGAGCCGCGCCACCCGGGGCGAAAGATAACGCTGCATCATGCGGCGGGCCCGCTCGAGCTTGCGGAAGTACTCCATCTTCTGCAGGTGCGCGTTCAATCGAACCGCCACGGAGATCAGATGAATCGGACGATTGATGAAGTCGTCCGCCCCGGCGTTGAACGCGTCTTCGAGGACGTCCTGGTGATCGGTGCCGGTCAGGCACAGGATCGGTGTCTGTACATGGTGATCGATCGACCGGATGGCGCGGCACAGCGCCAGAGGGTCGCCCGACCGCATCTCCAGGCCGATCATGAAAGCGTCGATCGTGGAATCACGGGCCAGCTTCAGCGCGTCGCCGGCGTTTTCCGCGACGAAGACCTGATACCCGTGTCCTTCCAGAAACGTGGCCAGCTCGGCGCGGATGGCGCCGGGGTCGTCGGCAATCGCGATTCGGTAGGCGGTCATGACGGATGATTCTCGTATGACCGGAACGATCTGTCGAGTGCGTTATGACGTTTCGCGTGTGGGACCAGACCTGTCCAGGGAGCGCCGCAGAATATTGGGCATGCGTGAACCTGCCGTTGAGTCTCCGAACCTGTTCGATCTCGTCCCGGATCCGGGCGTGGTGTCTGAGCCTGCCGCAGCAGGCGGTTCATTGGGTGTCGCCGGAGATTTTGTTCGCTGGCTATTCAGTTTCGGCGCCGATTTCCGCAACAGCCCGGACATGACGAATCTGCGCTTCTGGCTTCGGCAGCAGCGCATGGACGTTCAGGGCAACGACGAGCAGGAAATCATCGGCCGGGCGCGGCTGCTGTTTGCAAAGAGGCTGGAAAAGACTCTCCGAAAGTCTGAAACCCGGTCTGGCGCCGGGGCCGATACCGGATCCATTGGGGCATGAACCGGGCGGAAGCGGAGATCGAGCGGCTCCGCGCCGAGATCCGGGAGCACGAACACCGTTACTACGTCCTCGACCAACCCACCATTTCCGACGCCGAATTTGACCGGTTGATGCGCCGGCTCCAGGAGCTGGAGCGTGAACATCCCGGTCTGGTGACTTCGGATTCCCCCACCCAGCGCGTGGGGGGGCGTCCCACTGAAGGCTTTCCGACCCATCGATTCGATCGCCCCATGCAGAGCCTGGAAAACGCCTATTCCGAGGAAGAAGTGCGCGAATGGCACGCGCGCGTGCTGCAGCTTGCCGGGGAAGAACACGTGGAGTACGTGGCGGAACTGAAGATCGATGGACTGAGTATTTCGCTGATTTACGACAACGGTGTTCTGACCAGGGGCGTGACGCGTGGCGACGGGACGACCGGTGAAGTCGTCACTTCGAATATCCGCACGATCCGGTCGATTCCGCTGCGGCTGAGCGACGCTGTGTCGGTGGAGGTTCGAGGCGAAATCTTTCTCAGCCTGAAGGCGTTTCGACAGCTCAACGACGAACGCGAGCAGGCCGGAGAGCTCCGCTTTGCGAATCCCCGCAATGCGGCGGCCGGCTCGCTGCGCCAGCTCGATCCCAACATCACGGCTCGCCGTCCGCTGGACTTTTTCGGATATCTGGCGATCCCCACGCGCCCGTTGCAGTCGGACAATCTCGATTGGATTTCCCGTCTCGGCCTGAAGACGAATCCAAACCGGAAAGTCTGCCGCTCCATTGACGACGCGTTGCGTTTCTACGCGCATTGGGAGGAACAGCGCGACACGCTGAACTATGAAATTGACGGCGTGGTGGTGAAGGTCAATTCCGTCAGCCTGCAGCAGAAGCTGGGCTCGACCGCCAAGGCGCCGCGCTGGGCCATTGCGGTCAAGTTCCGCGCCCGGCAGGCGACCACCGAGCTGCTCGATATCCGCGTGCAGGTGGGGCGCACGGGCGCGTTGACCCCTGTGGCGGTGCTGGAGCCGGTGCAACTCGGTGGCGTGACGATCCGCAACGCGACCCTTCACAACGAAGACGAAATCGAACGCCTCGGCCTCCATATTCACGACCGCGTGCTGGTCGAACGCGGCGGCGACGTCATTCCCAAGGTCGTGCAGGTGGTTACGCCCGGCGCGCATCGCCGTAAGTTTCATCTGCCCACGACGTGCCCGATCTGCGGAGGGCATGTGTACCGGCCCGAGGGCGAAGCGGTCAGCCGCTGCGTCTCGCAGACGTGTCCGGCGAAGTTGCGCGAGGCCATGCTTCACTGGGCGTCGCGGCGCGCCATGAAGATCGACGGCCTGGGCGAAAAGCTGGTCGACCAGTTACTGTCGCGCGACATGGCGCATGACGTCTCGGACCTCTATGGACTGGACGTTGCGCAACTGGCCGCCCTCGATCGCATGGGCGAGAAGTCCGCCGAAAACCTGGTCCAGGAGATTGACGCCAGCCGCAAACTCGAGTTCTGGCGCCTGCTGTTCGGTCTCGGGATCCGCCATGTCGGCGAACGGACGGCGCAGCTGCTGGCCGACCACTTTGGGACCATGCAGCGCCTGGAGAAAGCATCCCCGGCGGAACTCGAACAAGTTCATGAGGTCGGACCCAGACTGGCCGAGAGCATCCACGAGTTCTTTCTGGACCCGAAGAACAAAGAGCTCATCGACCGGCTGCGCGACCTGGGGCTGCCGATGCGGGCCGAGGTGGTGCGCGAGCGCGCGGAACAGAAGTTTGCCGGACAGACGTTCGTGCTGACGGGAACTCTGGCCGGCATGACCCGGGAGGAAGCCGCCGCGCGCATCGAAGAAAGAGGGGGCCGGGTGACGGGATCCGTCAGCAAGAAAACCAGTTACGTCGTTGCCGGCGTCGATCCGGGGTCCAAGCTGGACAAGGCCCGCAGTCTGGGTATTCCCGTCCTTGACGAGGCCCAATTTGCCGCGATGTTATAATCCGCTCATCATGAAAATCGGTGTCGCAGCGCTGCTTTTTGTCTTTCTGAGCGTAGCTGTTTTCGGGGCGGCGCAGCAGCCCGCCCCACCCCCGCAGCAAGCGGCTCCACAGAATGGATCCAAGGACGGACCTAAGACGGATGGGGCCCAGAAGAGCGATATCATCGTCATCTCCAACCTGGTCAACGTTCTGTTCACGGTCACCGATAAGAAAGGGCGGCTGATTCCCGGTCTGAAGCAGGATGACTTCCGGGTTTTTGAAAACGGAATTCTGCAGAGCGTCAGTGGATTCAGCAGCGAGCCCGATCCGCCGTTGAGCATTGCGCTGCTCATCGATACCAGCGGCAGCATTCGCGACAAACTCAAGTTCGAGCAGGACGCCGCCGGGGATTTCTTTCAGTACACCCTGATTCGCCGCAAAGACAAGGGAACCGTTATCAGCTTCGATTCCGGCGTGGACCTGCTGACCAGGGAATTTACAGACGATCCGGGCGAACTGCGCGAGGCGCTCCTGAAAGTACGGGCCGGTGGCGGAACCTCGATGTTCGACGCCGTCTACCTGGCCGTCAAAGGCGATGATCATTGGAAAGGGCTGGCCGGCGAACAGGGCCGTCGCGTCATCGTGCTGATCAGCGACGGCGACGACAATTTCAGCCGCACGAAGCTCCCGGAAGTTCTCGAAACACTGCAGCTCAGCGATGTCGTGGTCTACGCCATCAGCACCAACAGCAACTTCTTCCTCGGCGCCGCGACTCCCAATGATGGCGACAAGAATCTGAGGAAACTGGCGGACGAAACCGGCGGCCAGGTGTTTCTACCCGAACGCGAGAAAGATCTGTTGGAAAGCTTCGACCGGATCAAGCAGGATCTGCGTTCGCTCTACACCATCGGCTACAAGCCGTCCAATGAAGTGGCCGACGGAACCTTTCGTAAGATCCGCATCGATGTGACCGGGAAGAAAGACTACAAGGATTTCCGGGTCAACCACCGCAAAGGTTACTACGCGCCCAATTCGGCCAGCGATAACTGAACGGCGGCCACGGGATCAGGCTCCACTTCTCACCGGGTCCCCGCCTGCTTGTAGGGGCGGTCTATGACCGCCCCCTGGAGTTCGGAGGGGACCTGGAAATGGTTCCGCTGTTGTGTGGGTGGGAAGCCCACCGGGGGAAGGTCTCAGTCAGACCACCCGAAGCCAAGGCAGGGAGCGGAGGTGAGGTTGCGAGGTGAAGCGATAGAAGCTGAATCCGGTAGGTA
>DASUFH010000215.1:0-3352 GCA_036274645.1 Terriglobia bacterium | reverse complement strand
TAGGCGTTTCAAGGGCCATCGGGGAGTATACTCCCTCCCGTAGATTCGCGAAGAGGGCGACGCGCTGTCGCATAACGAGTGTTATGTTGACAGTTTTCCCGGGAGAGAGCCTGGCGGTTCAAGTCGACTGCCGGGCACGCGCGAAATCAAGCGCGGTGGGCGCGATTCCGGCGCGGTGAGCGGGCACACGAGGGCGCGGGCGTGGGCGGACGCAGGCAAAACTAGAGCCAGTCGGGATTGAGTTCGGGCGCACTGGGGCGGGCGGGCGCGATTGGCGGGGGGCGGGACGGGAGTCCGACATGGTCCAGGATCTTGCGGGTCGTATCGGGCGGATGGATGGCGGCGATCAGGCGCAGGCGGCCGCCACACTCTGGACAGGCCAGGACATCCTGGGCAAACACGCGTTTCATCAATTCGGACCATGAATAGTTTCGGCGGCGCCTCGCAGGGGTATCCGGACTGGGCTCGGCGTCCGGCGCCGGATTGGACTGCGGGTGGGTTTTCAGGAGTTCCTCTGTGGTGCTGTCGGCAGCAATTGCCTGCTCTGAAGCTGAGGCTTTGGGTGGAACGATCAGGGGCCGCCACCTGGCTGCGGGGCCGACCACGCCGTGGAACCGTGTCAAATGAGCGCGTGGACTTGGCACAAGCGCGGCGAGTTTTTCAATCAGTTCTACCGGGGAAAACACGGTGTGGGTGGCTCCGTTGCGCCATGGGGTTTTGAATCGGTAAGACACCTTTCCGTCCGGCAGTTCCTCCAGCCGTTCCGTGGCCAGCGGCGGCCGCCCGGCATAACGCAGTAAACGCTCGAGACGCGCGCGGTCCCGCGCCGGCACATACACTCCCGCGTGCAGGTTGAATCCATCTACCGCGGCGGAGAGCTGTTCCGGGTGGATGTCCATCGCTTCCGGATCGATGCGGTCTCCGGCGAGTCCCACACGGCGCCCGCGGTTGTTTCCCGAGGCGATCCGGTTGGTGACCGACGCCGTGTAGATGGCGGCCAGTCCCGGATCGTCTCTCCAAAGCGGATCGGATTCCTGCACTTCCGCCCCCTCCAGACCGCCGCTCCGTCGTTCCACCAAAGCCGTGACCCGGCGCGCCAGCGTTTCGGTGAGCCGCGCCACCTGCGCTGGACGCGGAGCGCTCAACGGATAGAATCGCGGCCCGCCATCTTCATCCGGCGCGTATACACCGTCTATGCAGACCATGTGGAAATGCACATTCAGATTCAGAGACCCACCAAACCTCTGGATAAACGTGACCGCGCCGCACTGGGTTTGCTCGATGCCGCATTCATACGCTTCCCGCCGGAGGAAGCCGAACACGGCGCGGACGAAGACATTGAGGACGGCGGAGAGCATTTGCGGATCGTAGGCCAGCCGGTACCGCAGTCCGAAGGGCAACGACAGCACCCACTGCCGGACCGGAACCTCGGGAAAGACGTGGTCCACCAGATGAGCCGCCGTATCCGCCATTCTGCGTCCACAGCACGACGGACAAGTCGAGCGTCCTTTACAGGAAAAAGGAACGAGCCTGTCCTTGCCGCAGGATTCGCATTGAAAACGCGCGAAGCCGTGGGCGGGAATACCGCAAGTGAGGAAGGACCGCAGTTCGCGCTCCACAAACTGTGGGACGGGGCGGCCATCCGTTTGATGATTCTCCAGGAACGTTTCCAGATGTCCGGCCACGACGCGGTAGAGGACCGACTGCTCCGGCTGGCGCGGCTGGTATCCGCCCTCCAACCGGCAGGCCGCATGATCGCCGCTCACGATCACGAACCCGCGCAGTCCGGCGCCCGGCGGCGGCTTCCCACACCGCCGTACCCCACGAAACGATCGACATCGCACGCCATGCGCGGTCCGCAAGCGCGTGGGGCGCCAAAACGGAAAGGGCCAATTCTAAGACGGTTGGGAACGCACCCAACCGAAACTCCGCGAAAAGACCGGCCCGATTATTCCGGCAATACCGCGTTATTCGACGCCGCGTACGGTCGGCCAGCAATCACGAATGGAAGGCGGAACTCCGGAGTGGTCATTCCGACCTGCTGAAATCGTACGAACCAGACATTCCCGGGATCTCATAGCGCCTCGGAATCATCCCGGACGACCCAGGGGAGCCGCATTGTTCGAGATATAACGGACTTCCTTCATCATGGCCAGGTAGGATTCATCGACAGTTACGAATCCGCCACGGTATCCGCGGCAAACATCTTTGCGATTTCCAGACGTTTTCGTGACAACGGTTTTTGGGGCGGAATCTAGAATAGGTCTCGTTTCCTGGAGATCTTTATGAGCCGGTATCGCCAGCTGATGCTGCTTGTGGCGGCCCTGATTCTGCCCGCGATTGTGATCACGGCGATGGGTTGGCGCATCATCGCGCAGGAGCGTGACCTGGCCGAAAGGACGGCGCGTGAGCGGTGGGATGACGCCCAAAAGCGCGCGTTGATGGAAATCCGCCAGTACATCGCGGCACAGTTGGACCGCATCAAATACCAGGAGAGCACTGCGGCTGCCACCGGGACGGGCGCCTACTCCGATCCCGCCGTAAAACTAGTCGCCGGGATGGATCGCGACAAACTGGCGCTTCCCTGGGAATTCAATCCGAATAAGGAGCGATTCCGGCGAGCCCTGGAGGATCCGGAGTTTCAACGGCAGATCGCCGAAGCCGAGCGGGCCGAATTTGGTGATCGAGGATACGATCGCGCCGGCGCGATCTACCGCCACTTGGCGGCAGCCGGGCGCAACGAGAGCCAGCGGCTCTGGGCGCGGTTTCTCCTGGCCCGGGCGCTGTGGCAGGCCGGAGCGCGTGACGAAGCTGCGGCGATCGACCGCGATCTGCTCAAGCTGCCTTCAAGCGTCGTCGACGATATCGGGCTGCCGTTTGAGACCTACGCCGCATGGCGACTCGCCGAAGGCCGCGTTGCCGGGCGCGAGATCCTGAACCGGCTGAATCAGGATTTAAGCGCCGGGGCTCTGGCGGCAACGATATCGCCCGCAGGGGCTGCCGAGTGGAAAAGAATTCTCGAGACGCTAAGCGCCTCCAAAGACGTCGCAGTCCTCGAGGGCGCCGCCTCCGCCTCGGAACGGCTGACAGCCAGGCTCAGGGAACTCGACCAGGCGCAGGCCCTTCAGGCGGACTTTTCGGACCTTCACCTGGGCCCGGCGGAGTGGCAATTGTACGGCGAGCCGCCATGGTTGATCGGGTTGGGATCGCCGGCCGCCGGCTCCCCCACACCGGTTATTGCCGTTCAGGCCTCGGACATCCTGGCTGGCGCGCCGTCCAGCGTCGAGATTCCAGGGCTTCAATTCCAGATCGGCAGCGACCTCCGTTCCGGCGAACCGCTCGGCGCCGATTT
>DASUFH010000214.1:0-8935 GCA_036274645.1 Terriglobia bacterium | reverse complement strand
TGCGACATTGAATTCGCCCCTCCACCCCACTCTTCCCTTAACCACCGCCTCTATCCTTCCCACACTCCGGATTCCACTGACATTTCCGCTGGCTGACCGTTCGACGAAGGCTCGGTTGCGCGAATAAACGAGAGGGGAATTCGCAGGAGTCCAGACATTGATAGGCGTGATAAGCTGCCCTGCAACTGTCGCCAGGGCTCCTGATCTTCTATTGAGGGGAACGACTCCATGAAAAGAATTGTTGGCCTGCTTCTCCCATTCATTTGTTTATGCGGTTCTGTCTTGCCGGCTTCGGCGCATCATTCATTTGCCGCCGAGTTTGACGATAAGAAGCCGGTGAAGCTGGAAGGGACGGTGGTCCGCTTCGAGTTCATGAACCCGCATTCGTGGATTCATCTAGACGTGAAGAATCCGGATGGCAAGGTCGTCCGATGGGCCATTGAAACCGGCAGCACCAATGCGTTGTTCCGGCGTGGATGGCGCAAGGATTCGTTGCGCGCGGGAGATCGCATCACCGTTGATGCATTCCGGGCGAAAGACGGATCGAACACGGCCAACGCCAATACCGTGAAACTGCCCGATGGACGGCAGGTCAGTGGAGCATCGTCACGTGGCGAGCAGTAGCTTGAAGCTCGCGATACTCTTGCTGCTGGCGCCGGCAGCCGGGGCGCAGTCAGAGTTTACTCCGCCGCGCCTTGCTGACGGGCGCCCCAATTTCGGCGGCATCTGGATGTCCGCAAGCCTGTCCGCGGCCTTCAACGTGGAGGAGCACAAGGCGTCGTATGGAACGCCGGCGGGCCCGAGCGTCATCATCGACCCGCCGGGGGGAAAACTTCCCTATCTGCCTGGAATGCGCGAACGCGCAGCCGACAACGACCAGCATCGTGAACGCGATCCTGTCGGCCAATGCCATATGCACGGCGTGCCCCGGGTCATGTTCCCGCCATTCCCGCTGGAGATCGTTCAGGACGGCGATTACGTGGTGATCCTGAGTGAGACGGAACATGGCGTTCGGATCATTCCCACTGACGGCCGCCCCTTCCTGACGAACTCCTCCACCTGGAACGGGGATTCGCGGGGCCATTGGGAAGGCGACACTCTGGTCGTTGAAGTGCGCGGATTGAACGGCCGCAGCTGGCTGGATCAAGCCGGGAACTTCATGGGCGCAGGCGCCCATATTGTGGAGCGGTTTCGACTGACAGGCAAAGATACGCTGGACTATCAGGCCACCGTGGAAAACCCCTCAGTATTTTCAAAGCCGTTTACATTGCGCGTGCCGTTACGCCGCCGGCCGGCCGATGTCGAATTGCTGGAGTATGGTTGCATCGAAGGGGAACGAGACGCAGCGCACCTTCCCGCGGCAGACGGAGAGAAAAAATGATCCGCTCCGTGATGATTGGCCTTCTTTTCGCGGGCGCCGTGTTGACACAGGAGCAACCCCGCGATCTTCGGGGCATCTGGGAGGCGCCAGGCGCCGCGTATCGAAATCTTGAAGGCGTCCCCGCGAAGGCGGGCCAGCCCGCCGCAAAGTCAGTCGTGATCGATCCGCCCGACGGGCGAATCCCTTACCGCGCCGAGGCCCGCAAAACGGCGGATCGGAACTTTCGGGAACGCGAATCCTCCGACCCTCTCCTTTCCTGTTTCCAGCCCGGCATTCCGCGGGCCACTTTGCTGCCTGAACCCTTCCAGATCTTTCAGAATTCAGACCGTGTCGTGATCGTCTATCAGCACGTTCATGCCTATCGCGTGATCTTCACGGACGGACGCGCACACTACGACGACGGCATCGAGTTCTACATGGGAGACTCCCGGGCCCGGTGGGACGGAAACGCGCTGGTGGTGGACGTAACCAACTTCAAGCCGGAGACATGGCTCGACAATGCCGGCAACTTTCACGGCGCCAGGCTGCATGTTGTCGAACGCTATTCGCGGATTGGAGCCGACACGCTGCGTTACGAAGCGACCATCGAAGATCCGGAGGTTTTTGAACGCCCCTGGACGATCCGCCTTGATCTCACACGCCACACGGAGCCGAATTTTCAGCTCCTCGAACACGAATGCGAACGCGATGCGAAGGGCGTCTACAGGCATCCTCCGCAGTTCTTGAAGTGAGCGAAGCGCTGAACAAGGCCGGGCAGGAAGGATTGGCGATTCAGTTCAAGGGAGCGCAAATCATGACCGACCGGTTATCCCGTCGTGACTTCCTCGGCCGAGCGGTAATGCTGGCGGCCGCGCCGGAAATACTTGGCCGCGCCCAGCCCGCTCGCGCCAACCACGTCGTCAGCGAGACCGCGGCCGGAAAAGTCCGCGGAGTGGACGCGGAGGGAATCAAAATCTTCAAGGGCATCCCGTATGGGGCGAGTACCGGGAGAAAGAACCGATTCATGCCGCCTGTTGATCCGGAGAAGTGGCCGGGCGTGCGCGATGCTCTCGAGTACGGTCCAAGCGCGCCGCAGACCGAGCCGGGCGCGCGGCGGACGACGTCCGACCTGGCGGTGGCCGGCGCCGGACTCACAGGCGAAAGTGAAGATTGCCTGGTCCTCAACGTCTGGACTCCGGGCCTCCGCGACAATCGCAAAAGGCCGGTGATGGTGTGGTGTCACGGCGGCGGATTCTCTTCGGGATCCGGGGCTTCGCCTGTCACGGACGGCGGAAATCTCGCGCGGCGAGGCGATGTTGTTGTGGTGACGATCAACCATCGCCTGAATGTGCTCGGATTTACCGGCCTCGAGGCGGCGGGAGGCCGGGACTTCGCCCGGTCCGGAAGCGTAGGCATGCTCGACATCGTCCACGCGCTCCATTGGGTGCGCGCCAACATCGCTGAATTCGGGGGCGATCCGAATCGGGTGACGGTCTTTGGGCAGTCCGGCGGCGGCAGAAAAGTCGGGACCCTGCTGGCCATGCCGGCGGCCAAAGGCCTCTTCCATCGGGCGATCATCGAAAGCGGCCCGACGATCAAGCTGGTCGAAAAGGATCAGTCCGCGCGCGTCGCCGGCGAATTGATGAAGACGCTGGGCCTGACGGGTTCCGGAGCGCGCGCGTTGCAGAACCTGCCGTTGGATCGCATCATGAGCGCGTACTTCGCTGTCGTGCGCGCCATGGGCGTGGATCAAATGACAATGGGGTTCTCTCCGGTGGTCGACGGAAAAACGATTCCACAGCATCCCTTCCATCCCGCGGCGTCCGGAATCTCGCCCGCCGTCCCGGTGATGCTGGGATCGACACGCACGGAACTGACAAACGGAGCGTCTTCGGAAATGTTCTCGCTGTCGGACGACAGCATGCGCGAACGCGTCCGAACGATGTTGGGAGATCGTTCGGACCGTGTGATCGACACCTATCGACGCGCCAATCCCGGAGCCACGCCTTCAGACATCTACTTCCTCATCGCCAGCGACAACCGCTACGGCGCCCCTGTGATGAAAATCGCGGAGCGGCGTGCGGCTCTGGGGAAGGCGCCGGTATTCCTCTACTATTTCCGATGGGAGTCGCCCGTGGATGGCGGACGATTGAAGTCGCCGCACACCATCGAAATTCCCTTCGCGTTCCACAATCTGAAGGCCTCGCGTCTGACGTCCGCCAGCGCGGAGGCGCCCGCGCTCGCAGACAAGGTGAGCGACGCCTGGATCGCGTTCGCCCGGAACGGCGATCCCAACACGCAGGGCTTGCCGCGCTGGATGCCGTTCGATCCCAAAGACCGGCCGACGATGGTCTTTGACCACAACAGCAGGGTGGAAAACGATCCGATCCGCCAACAACGGATCGTCATGTTCGAGGCGATGAACCTGACCTCCTAGCGCCCCTGCGATCGCGCCGCGAAGAGACCCATGGATCACGGCCGCGGCCCGTAATGAGGCGCCTTCGCGCCGACTTCAAGCGCGCCAAGATCCGGCGACGCTCCTGAAAAACCATCCGTGACATTGGGCAGAACCACGCCGCGATCGATGGCGGCAGATCCAGGCTTCAGCCTGAAATCGAAATCCTCCGCCTTGTAAAGGTTCTGAAGGCTGGAAAAATCCTGGGCGTCGAGCCGCCGCACGCTCATGAAGATGTCGTAATCCACCAGGATGCTATGACGATCCTGTCCCGTCGCCTGACTGTATTGCGCCAGGGTTGCATAGTCGCGCGTTTCAAGATTGGGCTGAAGACCCGGCCCCAGTGGATCCATCGCAACGGTGAAGGGCGGCGAATTCCACCGGAATGACGTCGCCGCTCCCGGATTCGGCCGGAAGCCGTTGTAATCCGATGATGTGTAGTTCGTGTTGGTTGTCACACTGAAGATCATCGGCGTCGAGTTCTGTCCGAGCATGAGGTTGTTGCGCCAGTGGGTGTTCTGGGGATTCCCGGCGGTCTCGGAAAGAATCGTGTTGTTGTAGAAGATGACGCCCATCGACCCGCTCGTCAGCCGCGTCGAACCTCCCGGAAGGTTGTAGGGAACTGCGTGCCCGCGAGGATTCCATATTCGGCGTTGCGGAATATCAGACCTTCGAAGTAGGCGTAGTCGGCCGCTCGAACATCGAACAGCGCGAAGTTGCCCGCGCCGTCGAAGATCGCCGGACCGTCGCCGGCGGCCTTGATGGCAATGGGCATTTCCGGCGTGCCCCTGGCCGTCAGGTAGTACGTGCCGTCGAGCGGCTGCGTCCGGTTCACGGAGGCATCGTTGGTGTATTCGTAGCGGTTGTACTTGTACAGTCCGGCATGCACGAGAATCGTGTCGCCCGGTCTGACGCGAGGCCTGCCAGCGGTAGCCCAGTCCGTTCCTGCGCACGAGTAGTTGTACGCGCACGCCAGTCCTTCGAACGACGGTTCGATCTTCTGTCCGGTGAATCCGTGAGGGTAGACATGAAACACACGGCCACCTTCGTATGGCATGGGTTCCGGCCGGGTACGTACGGTAACCGTCCGCTGGGCCACTCCGCGAACGCCGTCCGGATCCGACATGACGAATCGCGCTTCGTAGGCTGTATCGGGCTCCAGATCGATAATGCTGCCGGCGAACATGTTGGGCGAGATCACGTCGACTTGCGAAGCCGGATAGACGCGTTCACCCTTGAGCCGCAGCAGAGGCAGAGCATCCTTCCAGACTGATTCCCCCCTTTTTTCGATAGGAAACGGCCACAGCCGCATTGCGATTCTCGTCGCCCTGAATGAACCATTCAAAGCCGAGATTGATCAGCGTCGGTGAATCAATCAGGAAATCGCCGGCTGTCACTGTGTTCCCAGTGTCCGGGGCCGCTGCGCCGCGGCCCCGGACCGCTGGGATGGCGCCTCGGCCACCACGCGCTTGTCCCTGAGCGGGTGTCGCGATGGGCGAATGAGAAGTTGCAACTTCCATGCTCAGCGCCAGCAGGGCGACGAGCGCAATGCCAGATATGCTCTTCATTGTTTGGCTCCATTAATCGAGGAAGACGATTTCTCGATACTCCGATTAAAACCGCCTGAAGAAGTCCCATGCCTCTTTGTAGATCCAGTTGACGTTCGATCCGGGATCCCTCGCGGAATCTGAATGCCCACCCACGAACGAGCCAAATATCACGGGGTATCCTTCCTTTGTCCCCTTAAACTCCGTGGTGACATGCGTGGCGCTGGTAGCCAGCGGTATTTCGGGCGGCTCAGAAACCCCGTTGTCTGCCAGATGCCTCAGGACGCAATATTTCCCGCCTTCTCGTCGCGCATCGGAGTTAATCCACCTGCAAGTGCCATCATTCGTGCCGGTGGTGCTATAAAAAGCGATCGGTTCATGCTTGTCGGGTGGAAGGTAGATATTCCAATTGGCCGGAGCAAAACAGGCAACGGCACGCAGATCTTTCTGAAAATCCAATGAGAGTGAATAGGTAACCATGGCGCCATAGCTAAATCCGCAGCTAAATACGCGAGTGGTATCGATGCTCAGCTTTTCCTTGAACAGCGCGAGCATGTCAGCAAAGAAAATATGGTCCTTGTCATCGCGGATTCGCCACGGGGATTGGTCGGTGTATCCCTCGGGCGCAACGAAAATGGCCGGGATGTTATCTGTTTCCGCAGAGGTCTTCATTCCATAAAATTTATTGTTCACCATGGTATTCATATGCCCGCCCAACATGTGCATGGCGAATATCAACCGGTAGGGTGTGTTCTTATCGTAATTGGCAGGAATGTCGATGGTGTATTGACGCTCCAGACCGGCGCTGGTAATTGTGTGGATTCCGCTCTTAAAATCCCCGAGATCTTTCCCGTATCCGGCGCTGGGACGCGGACGATTCCCCATTTTATGAGGGTCATCCGCTAGGCTTTCCGCCGGCCTTTCCACCTGCGCGCTCAACGCCGCTTGCTGGCCCGGCGTTTGGCCGGCTACGGTCGCAATTGAGCCCCACGCCGGACGAGTGATCCCGAGCGCGGCGAGCGCGGCGGCGAACTTCGTGGTGTCCTTGATGAACCGTCGGCGATCCTGCGTGTCGCGTTCCTTAGTCTCCATATGATCTCTCTCCAATGGGTTTGTCAGCGGACTTGCGGGAGTATAGTCCGTCCCTCAATGCGTCATTCACTTTTCGCCGCAATCTCCACCACCGCGACCGTATACGGCGCAAGATCGATCGTCAGAAGGCGCGCATAAGTCATCGTGCGCTCGACCGGAGCGATCTTGTTGGGCTGTTCGAGCGATGCGGCGTCACTCAGGCCCGCAGTGATCGTGGACAACGTCACGGTCGCATTCGCCGGCGCCTTCGAGCCGTTGAGCCGCACGAGCAGAGAATTGGGCTGTCCGTCGTAATTGACCGCCTTGATCACGAATCGCCGGCCGTCGGCCGAGGCGGTCGCGATGGCGTCAACGGCGCCCGGCTGCCAAGCCTCGGGCTTCATCGTGGAGATCTCCCCGAAGAATTGACCGCGATCCGAGATGTCGCGAAATATGCCCGATGTGGACGCGAGATACGTCTCGGCGTAGTGCCGGCGAAAGAGCTTCTCGACGACATAGGCGCCGCCGGGAAACCAGGAAACGTGGTCATGGTAGATGAAGGCCGTCCACGTCGGATCGTCTGTCGTGTTCCGCATCAAGAGCGCGGGCGAAGTCATCGTCAGTTCCGGCCCGAGCGTTTCATAAAGTATGAGACTGCCGGCCGCATGCAATCCGGCGCGCCAATCGTAGGCGCGACTGAGGTTCCACTCGAGCACGGCGAGTTGGATTTTCGGATGCGCCGATCCGCGAACGTAGTCGCGCAACTTGCGCAAGTAGTCGCCGATGCGCCGCACGCCTTCCTGGTAGCGATCGCTTTCATACTCGTAGTTGTGGACGCCAAGGATGTCGAAGTTCGCGCCTGCGAGATCGATCAACGTCTGGCTCCACGCCATGTCATTCGATCGCTTCTGCCCGCACGCAACAATGCGCGAGTCCGGAGCAATCTTGCGAAGCTGGCTGCCGTACACGTTGACCACGGCGGCGTAACGTTCGGCGGTGAAGTTGTTGTTCATCGGTTCGTTGTCGATCTGGAAGTAAGGCACGCGATACGGGGCCGGATGACCGTTCTTCGCGCGCAGGCTTCCCAGCGCAGTCGTCGAAGGATCGATCAGGTAATGCACCCAGTCCATAGCGTACTGAACGGACTCGGCATCCGTATTCGGCGCCGGCAAAACGACGAGGGGATCGGCGCCGAGTTGACGCGTTAGCTCCATGAATTCGTGCGTGCCGAAGCCGTAATAGTCCGAGTAACCACCCCAGAGTTCGTTCGGGTGATAGACGCGCGATGCGTAGGGACCGATACCATCCTTCCATTTGTATGTGGATGCGAACGAGCCGCCGGGCCACCGGATGAACGTTGGCGCAAGGTCGCCGAGAGCCTGGAGGAGGTCGGGACGCAGCATTCCTTTCGCACGAATATCGGCGCGAGCCAGGGAAACGAAATCGATCAGCAGCGAACCGTTCCCAGTTGCCGTGATTTCTATCGCGCCCTGCGTATCCGTGCGCGAACTCGAAAACGTGAACGCCGCTTCTTGCCATCCGCTGCGCTGGGCTGTGATCTGCGGCGTCAAAAGCACGCTGGCATCGGAAGCTATCACGCGCATTGAAAGTTGCGGCGCGCCTTTTTCGACGTTGATCCAGAAGGATCCCGAGTAGTCGCGGCCCGCTTCGAAGAAGAACCGCCCCTGACGAAGACCGGCGGGCGTGCCGGCGGGCGTAATGCGCACGCTCCTCGTCCCTCTTTCGAACGGCGCCTCGACGAGTGTCACGGCGCCGGGAGCGCCGATCGCTGTCCAGTAGGTCGCGTAGTCAGTTCCTTCGAATCCGCCGCCGCGGACCTGCTCCGCGAAGAGACCGTCTTCGACCGAATGGTTAATGTGCTCCAGAAAATGACCGTAGATGTTGCGGTCGATGGCGCCCATGCGTCGATCGGTATCCACGTCGAGAATCGCAACGCCCGACTCCGCGCGCGCGCGCGGGCGGGCCGCAAACGTCGTCATGATCAGGATGGAGAGTCCGAACCCAATCAGCGTAGAGTAGCGAATCCAGCGCTTCATATCGTTGTCTTCTGATTTGGACACATTTTTTTCCTTCGCTTCGTATCTACTGGCGCACAAGCCGGTCGGGGAGTTCGAACACCCACAGGGATGCTCCGTGATCCGGAGGATTCTGGATCTCGGGCACGAGCGCGGGAAATGTGGCGGATTGCGGACCGCCGTTACCCGTCACAACCGCAATGTACTGTTTGCCGTTCACCTGATAGCCGATGGGGGCCGAATTCGGAACGTCATTGAGGCGCACCCGCCACAACTCGCGGCCGTTGGCATCGTCGTACGCGGCGAACACGCGGTCGAGGGCGCTCGCAAAGACCACGCCGCCGGCAGTAGCCAGCACGCCACTCGACTGCGGGGCGCGCCGGCTTGCCAGCAATTTGAGCCGCCTCATGGGCGCGTAGTCCCCGGCTTGCCGGGAACCCCGACCGGCAAAAGTTAACATAATGAG
>DASUFH010000213.1:0-38764 GCA_036274645.1 Terriglobia bacterium | reverse complement strand
CGCTGTTTGAAATCTGGTGGACGTTCGGTTGGCCGTACGAAACCAGCGTCGCCATGTCGCGGCTCGTGTTCGCAGGCATCTTCGACCGGTTTCCCAACCTCAAGATCATCACCCACCATCTGGGCGGCATGATTCCGTATTTTACCGGCCGGGTGGGATATGGCTGGGACCAGATGGGCACACGCACCTCAGACACCGATTACAAGTCGTTCCTGAAATCCATGAAGAAGCGGCCCATCGAGTACTTCAAGCACTTCTACGCCGATACCGCGCTCTTCGGCGGTCAGGCCGGCACACGTTGCGGCCTGGAATTCTTCGGCGCGGACCACGTGCTCTATGCGTCCGACATGCCGTTCGAACCATCCCCGGGACTCTATGCCCGCGAGACGATCAAAGCGATCGATGGACTCGAACTCAGCGCGGATGATCGGGATCGCATTTACCGGAGGAACGCGGAACGTCTGCTGAAGATCGGTTCTTAAAGCGGCGGACGAGCGCGTCCTCTCCCGCGCGTAGTTTTGCACGCCGGAGGCGTGCCTGGAGGATAGCCCCGGTGGAGCGAAAGCGACACCCGGGGCGGCTCTCCCTATCGTTCGCTTGCGCCCCTTGCGGGGCGCCGTTTTCGCCGCATGGTCGACCCGGGGTGGCTCGCGTTTCCTTTCTTCTTCGCCCTATCGGGCTCGCGCTCCGCGGCTCGCTCACCCCGGGCTATCGTCCTGGCACGCCTCCGGCGTGCACACGACGAGCCTCACACTTCGTATCCGTAACGACAAAGAGCGTGAACAAGCGGTCTAAAGTCTGGTGGAAAATGGCCAAACTCATGCCCTCTCCCGCGCGTAGCGCGGGAGAGGGGGGAGGCGAACAATCCGGAGCGATCTTCCGCCTGGCGTTACCGGATGAGCAGAAGCTGTCCGGCGTAAATCATCGGCTTGTCGAGATTGTTGCGCTCCATCAGCGTGCCGATGCTGGTGCCGAATTTCTGCGCAATTTCCCACAACGTATCGCCGCTGCGCACTTTGTACTTCGTGGCAGCCGGTTTTGCCGCCGCAGGTTTGGGGGATTTCGCGCTGGCTGTTGCGACCACGGCTTTCGGCGCTGCCGCCGGCGCCGGGACGCTCACCTCAGGCTTGTCGAGGACCAGCTGGCCGAAGTACTGCGGGTAGCTCTCATAGACTTCGACCGCGGCAAGAAACTCGCTGTAGAAATTCATCGAGGCGTAGCCGAACAGGGGAGATTCGTAGTTCTCGATGATCACGCTGAGATCGTCGCCGTGCGCCTTTTGCGCGCGCATCATGCCGTTCTGACCGTGGTTGTATGCCGTGACAGCCAGAGGCCATGTCTTCAGCGCGCTGTAATTGGACGCCATCAGTTTGGCGGCGGCCTGGGTGGCTTTGGCCGGGTCCAGACGTTCGTCCACCTTGTTGTTGACCTTGATGTACAGGCGCGCCGTGCCCGGCATGAACTGCCAGATTCCGACTGCGCCGACGCGAGAGCGCGCGTTGACGAACGACGACTCGACCATGGGCAGCAGCGCCAGTTCTTCGGGAAGACCGGCTTTGCGGAAGACTTCACGGAAGCTGTCGATATACCGGCCCGAGCGGACGACGCCGTCACGGAAGCGTTCCTTGATGCCGCGCTGGCGCTGAACGTTGTCTTCCAGTTTGCCGATCAGGGCCGGTGTTATTTCGATCCCCGTGGCGGCAATGGCGGAAAAAACGCTATCGGCGTCCGAACTCCAGCCGGACGGTTTGGCCCAGTTGGTCTTCATTTCGGAAAGAGCGGTGTGAATCACGCGCTCCTTGCGGTCTACGTCGCCATCGGAGGCGATGTCGTAAATGATGTCGACGTAAAAAGAATCATGCAGGACGATGTCGTCCTGTCCGTACTGTGTGAAAATTTTTTTCCAGAATTCGATGCGGTTTTCCAGGCCTTTGTTCGGCAATTCAGGGTTTGCAGCAAACCCTGCCGGCGTTATCAACGCCAGCGCCAGAACAAAAAAGGCCATGCATCTCACTCGAAAACTCATGCGACTCCTCTAAAAAAAATTGCGGCGAAAAATCGCGCGTCTGGCGATGTTAGCACAGGCGCCAGATCAGGCAAGCGCACAGATCAGCGCTCCGCCCGGCGCTCAGACCACAGCGGGCCCATCAAAGCGCTCCGATCACAGCGCCCGGATCGCAGCCTGCGCGGCAACCAGCAGAGGATCCCACAGGCTGCCGAACGGCGGCGCATAGCCCAGATCCAGCTGGGCAACGTCGTCGATCCGCATTCCCGCGGTGATCGCGGCCGCCGCGACATCCACGCGCCGGGCGGCGTCGCCGTATCCGACCGCCTGCGCGCCGATGACTTTCCGTGAGGCGCGATCAACCAGCAGTTTCATCCAGAGCTTGCCCGCGCCAGGATAGTAAGACGCGCGGTCGAGCGCTTCGATTCGTGGCGCGACAAAACTGATCCGCTCTTCCGCCGCTTCGCGCGACGTGAGGCCGGCGCGGGCCACGTTCAGTTCAAAGACTTTCAGGACCGTGGTTCCCACCGCTCCACGAAAGGTGGTCCGCCGGCCGGCCAGATTGTCTCCCGCAACGCGACCCTGTTTGGCGGCGACGGTTCCCAGATAATTCAAGACGGGTCGCTGCCGGACGAGGCAGGTGGTTTCAGCGCAGTTGCCGGCGGCGAATATTCCCGGCACATTCGTTTCCATCCGCGCGTCGACGGCGATTCCGCCGGTCGCCCCGATGCGGATGCCGGCGTCGCGCGCGAGCGCGACGTTTGGAATGACGCCGGCGCTGACGAGAACCATATCCACCGGAGTCACCCCGAGACCCGACGCGCTCTTCACGCCAGACACTCTCCCGCTTTCCCCCGTGAGCGCCAGGACGCGGCTTCCGGTACGCAGGTTCACTCCGTGGCGCTGCAGTTCGTATTCCACAATGCGCGCCATGTCCGGATCGACGCTGGACAGCACATGGGGTTCGCGCTCGAACAGGGTGACCGACTTTCCAGCCTGCAGAAGGCTTTCGGTCATTTCGAGACCCACATAACCCGCGCCGATGACGGCGGCGGAGTTCAGTCCACCCCACGCCTCACGAATGCGGACCGCGTCCTGGAGCTGCGTTACCGTGAAGACGTTGCCCAGATCCACGCCGGGAATGTCCGGCAGCCGCGGCCGGACTCCCGTGGCCAGAAGCAGACGGTCAAACGCAAACTCCACTTTCTCTTTCGTGTCGGCGCGCGATCCTACGCAACGTTTCGTTCCCGGCAGGATGGATTCGATCTGAATGTTGGGATGGACGTGGACGCCACGTTCCTTCTCGAACGCCTCCGGCGTATAGGCGATGAGATCGTCGGCGGTGGTCATTCCCTCGAGAAAATAGGGCGCGCCACACGTGCTGTAGGCGATCTGTGACAGCTTTTCGACCACCGTCACGTTCAAGCGCGGATCGACGCGTCTGACGCGTGAAGCGGCCGCCAGTCCCGCGGCGTTGCCTCCGACGATCAGAATCTTTTCCATCAGCGGTACTGGTCGCGCGCGGTGACCCACGAACCGGGATCCGTTTCCCCGCGTTGTTCAATGAAAATGAAGTCGGAATCCGCCGAAGGCGCCGCGTTCCCGCGAAGTCCGGCATTCCGGACCATGTGACGAAGCTCGGCAGCCGTGTAGGCGGCCCGGATGGAAGCGTCGAGCTGCGGCCCCATGCCGGAGTTCCAGCGCGCCGCATGCCGGCGGATCGTGGACGACAGCGCAAGACGGTTCGGTCTCTGGTAGTCGCGAACGAGCAGCGCGCCTTTCGGCTTCAGCACCCGGGCGATCTCCGCGAGAACCGAGGCGGCGTCGTCAAATCGATGCAGCGCGCGGTCCGAAACCACCAGATCGAAATAGCCGGCCTTGAAACGCATGCGCCGCGCGTCGCCAACCTGGAAGACCGCGCGGTCGGCCAGATCCCACGCCACGGCGGTTTCGCGGGCGCGCTCAATAAGTGGTCCGGAAGTGTCCAATCCAATCCCCACCAGATTTTCGTTGCGATGAAGCGCTCGCAACAAGATCAAACCGACGCGCGCGCCCACCTCCAGCACCGTGCCGCTCTCCACACCCAGAGTCAGCGCGCGTTCGACGAAGTCGTCTTCCAGCCGCGTGGAATAGTCCAGCGATCGCGATTCGATGAACGCCGCCACGTCGTCGGGCGCGTCCATTTCCGCCATGATCAGCCTGGGTGGATACCACAGCCGGGAGAGAGCCGATCCGCTCATTTTGCCGGAGGCGGTAGCCGGCTCTCCAATTCCTCCATCAGGAGGTTATGTTCCAGCATGTATTTCGCATCCCGCCAGAACGCCACCAGATTGTAGTAGAGAGCCCCTGCGGCAAGTCCCCAGTGAATCCACGCGGGCAGAACGCGGGTATGAACGCCGCCGCCCAGAATCATCGTGGCCATGGTCAGCAACATGGCCCATAACGCCGGAGGGAAAACTCTGGCCTTGAATCGCTTCGTTCGCGGTATGAACTCATTGGCCATGGGCGTGTTGATGACGAGGTCCTTGACCTGTTTACCCGTGCCGATGAAGAAGAACATCGTCATGCTCTGCGCAAAGACCACCAGGAATGTCGCGGCCATTCCCATTTCGATATGCCATCCGACTCCCGTGTGGTCGTGAATGCCGAATCCGAGAAACACGGTGTACAGGAAACAGACAATCGATAACAACGATACTGTCAATAAACCAATGACCATCCCGTCGATTCTACAGGAAGAACCGCTTCTCGCGTCGCAGGCGAGCGGCAAGCATTTGAGCCCCCGTCTGGCTTGTAGGGGCGGTCGATGACCGCCCAACGTTTCAGCGTGGACTTTTGTAAGTCAGGGATTTCCATTCCGAAACGTCGGCGGTCATAGACGTCATCGACCGCCCCTACAAGCCAGAAGTTGTGGTCGTCGCGCCGGTATGGTATTACAGCGCGGTGCGCCGGTTGATGCTTCTCTTACCCCTTCTGGCATTAGGCGCCGGACTTGTCGCGTGTGGTCCAAAGACGGTCCGCGCATCCACGCCGGTTCGAACTCCCGCTCGAAGCGTTCCAGCGGCGGCTGCGCCTGCGCCTTCGGATCTGGTGGGCCTGGCGACGTATTACGCCGAACCGTACAACGGGCGGCCGACCGCCAGCGGCGAGATTTTTGATTCGTACAACGCGATGACCGCCGCGCACCGCACGTTGCCCTTCGATACGATCGTCCGGGTGGTCAACCAGAAGAACGGCCTTGAAGTGGATGTCCGGATCAATGATCGCGGCCCGTTCGTCGATGGCCGCATCATCGATCTGTCGCTGGCTGCCGCGCGGAAGATCGACATGGTGCGTGACGGTGTCGTTCCGGTCGAGTTGAAAGTGCTGGGTGTTGAATCGAAAGCGTCCCGGGCGCGGTTTGCCGTTCAGGTGGCGGCTCCGGAAACGCCCGAGGAAGCGCAGGCGCTGCGCAGTGAACTCGAGAAGCGGTACAGGGAAGTGACCATCGAACGGGTGGAACTGGACAAGACGTATTACCGCGTGCGTATTCCCCAGAACGATGAAGAATCCGCCCGTCGTGTCATCAACGAACTGCGCAAGGAAGACTTCCAGCCCTACATGGTGCGCCTGCAGTAGACGGTCGATGGGAAATTCGGGGACAGACCCCTGATAATTCGCGCAAGAATATGTCAGGGAATTGGAGAATGCCGGCGAATTATTAGGGGTCTTGTCCCCGAATTTCCCAGGCGCGCGTTAACGCACCCGGCCCGGATACACCGCCTGCGCGCCCAACTCCTCATTGATGCGCAGCAGCTGGTTGTACTTCGCAATGCGGTCGGTGCGTGAGACCGAACCGGTCTTGATCTGTCCGGCGTTGGTGGCCACGGCGAGATCGGCGATGAATGTGTCCTCGCTTTCTCCGGACCGGTGGGAAATCACCACGCCATACATCGCCTTCTGCGCCATCTTGATCGCGTCCAGCGTTTCGGTCAGTGTCCCGATTTGATTCACCTTGATCAGGATCGCGTTGGCCACACCCATCCCCATGCCTTGAGCGAGCCGCGCCGTGCTGGTCACGAAAAGATCGTCGCCGACCAGTTGTGTCTTCGCGCCCAATTCCCGGGTCAGGAGCCGCCAGCCGTCCCAGTCGTCTTCAGCGAGTCCGTCTTCAATCGAGACGATCGGGTATTTGCCGATCCACCCGGCGTAGAGTTCGACCATCTGGGCGGCGGTTTTCTCGGACTTGTCGGACTTTTTGAACACGTATCGCCCGTTGGAATAGAACTCGCTGGCGGCGGCGTCCAGCGCGATGCTCACGTCGCTGCCGGGGCGGTAGCCGGCGGCCGAGACGGCTTCCAGGATCAGTTCGATGGCTTCTTCGGTGGACTGGACATTCGGCGCAAACCCGCCTTCGTCGCCCACCGCCGTGCTGCGGCCACGCTTGTGCAGAATGGACTTCAGGTTGTGGAACACCTCGGCGCCCATCCGGAGCGCCTCAGGGAAATTCGGCGCGCCCGCCGGGACGATCATGAATTCCTGCAGGTCGAGGTTGTTGTCCGCGTGCGCCCCGCCGTTGATGATGTTCATCATCGGGACCGGGAGTGTGCAGGCGTCCACGCCGCCGATATAACGGAACAGGGGCAGGCCGTGGGATTGCGCCGCGGCGCGGGCCACGGCCATGGAAACGCCCAGCATGGCGTTGGCGCCGAGGTTCGACTTGTTCTTGGTGTTGTCGAGGGCAAGCATGAGCTGGTCGATGCGCGACTGATATGTCGCGTCCGAACCCGCCAGCGCAGGCGCAATCTTCTGGTTGACGTTGTTGACGGCCTTGAGCACGCCTTTGCCGAGATAGCGCTTCTTGTCGCCATCGCGCAGTTCGAGCGCCTCGTGCTCTCCCGTGGAGGCGCCCGACGGAACAATGGACCGGCCCTGAGCGCCGCCTTCAAGGATGCAATCGACTTCGACGGTGGGATTACCCCGGGAATCGAGAACTTCGCGCGCTTTGATCTGTTGAATCCGCATATATGTCTCTGAGGATGTTTAGCCGACGCGGCTGAGAAACGGGTCCGCCGCAGCGGTCAGCGATCGTTTTCCAGAATGACCCGCGCCGGCGCGCCATCGGCTCCGATGATATGGAGCGGAAGCGCGGTCATGTGATAAAGGCCGGGCGCGATTTGGCTCAGATCGAGCCCTTCCAGAATGACGGCGTTCCTTCCCAGCAGGACGAAATGGCTGGGATGGTTTTCCGAATGGAACGCGTCGATCGACAGGTAGTCGATCCCCACCAGCCTGACGCCGCGCTCCACGAGCAATTCTGCGGCATCCGGTTCGAGATAGACAAAGTTTTCGTGGAACCGGCCGTCCTTCCAATGGTCGGAGTTGTCGGTCTTGAAAAGAATGCGTTCGGCGCCGAACTGCACGTTTGCGAGACCACGCCGCGTAATGGATCGCACCCCGGGGATCGGTACGACTTGCGCGGGGCCGACCAGCTGGTCCAGGGGAGTCGCATCGAGCGTGCGACCGCCCTCGATGAAGTGGTATGGCGCGTCGATATGGGTTCCCGTATGCGATCCCATTTCGATGTTCGTGACCCGGATCCTGTAGGTTCCGTCACTGGAGGGAAAGGACTGGGACGTCAGGCGAACGGCCGGATCCGTCGGCCAGACGGGAAGCGATGGCGTGATCGGTACGGTGACGTCGTAGATCATCGAAGTCGGCCGGAACGATGGTTTGCCGTATGATCCATTGACATCTCCGGATGCGAAAACCTAAAATAATCGCTGACCGCACACGAGTTTAGCATAGCGAATAGATCCGGCCTGGAGACCGATAGCCGCTTGAAAACACATATCTTTAGGTATGGCAACCCCAAAAAGTAAGAAACCGTTAACCCTCCAACTTCTGAATAGCTGGAGGATGCGGCGCCAATATCTGGACCGTCCGTTTCCTTCGAAAGACATTCTGGAACTGATTAAAGCGTCCGGATGGATCTATTCGCCCGGTTGCTCGACGCCCTACCTGTCTTTATGGGCGCGAATGACAGGGTTCAAGGCGGAAGATCTGAACCGCCTGGTGTTCGACGAGAAGAAGCTGGTTCAGCTGGAAACCTTGCGCGGATGCACCATGCTGGTTCCTCGCGAACAGGCCGCCATCGCCCTGCGAATCCGTTCCCACACGTTTACGGAGCTTGCCAAGCAGGCGCGGTCGCAGATGCCGATATCCGAAGGGGACATGGAAAAGCTGAAGGTCAGTGTGCTGAGGGCCCTCGAGGGGGGTACTCGCAGCACCGATCAACTGGCCCGCGCCGTTCCCGCCACGCTGATCAAGGACTTCGGTCCCGAATTGAAGCGCATCGGCTTCAGCAACAGTCTTTCGCTGTCCATCAACCTCCTCAAGGAGGACGGACGCATCGTCAAGACCCATACCAGGCGCCGTCTGGATTCCACCGACTATTCCTACGCTCTGCTCTCCAGCGTTCTTCCCGAGGTCGATCCTTTCGAAATGCGGAGCCAGGAAGCCTGCGCCAAGCTGGCTGCCCAGTATTTCAAGGCGGAAGCGCCGGCCCGGGTCCGGGATTTTGCCTGGTGGGCGGGAGTCAACGTCACCGACGCGATTCGCGCTGTATCGGAAGTCAAACCGAAGCTGATACCGGTGTTCGTAGAGGGCTCGAAGGAAGAGTACATGATCAGCGAGGCCGATCTGGACGCGTTGCATTCGTTCACACCGGATGAACCCGTTCTCAGCTTCATCCCGTATCGGGACATGTATCTCAAGGGCCAGCGCGAAATCGTCGACCGCTTCGTTCGAAACGAACACGCCGACAAGCCGTTTTCCCGGTGGAAGGGCAAGCTGATCAACGATCCTCTGGCGACGATCGTTCGCAACGGTCAGGTTATCGGCGTGTGGGAGTGGAACGAATCCGACCACAACGTGGATTCGGTCTTATTCGAGGACGCTCCCAAGCCCCTGGAAAAGCTCGTCCGGAAGCAGGCGGACGCCCTGGCCACCTTTATTCGGGCTAACCTTGGCGAAATACGGCTACAGGGACTCGATTACGGTCCTCATCAAATGACGGGCATCCGACAGCTCAAGGTATTCTGGGGCAAGGGAGCGCACGTCAATGTCGGAGCCTGAGCCCCGATACGTCATCTCCGCTGTGGAAGCCACCGCATGGTGGCGCCGTCATGAGCCGGCGGGCGCGTTCTTCAACCGTCTCTGGCTGGCGTTCATCGGCGCTCCCATCGTCCTGGTGGTCAACGATTACTTTCGCGCCAGCGTCATCGTCTTTTCACTCATCGTTCCATATGGGTTCCTGGTGCGTTATCTTGCGGTCATCGCTGTAAGACGCCGGCTCGCTCGTGAGCCCGAGTCGCTGTCGGAATTCAGGGACTCCGGGGTCGTGGTCGGTTAGCGACCGTAGCCGAGGGCGCTTCCGAAAGCCGGAAGCGGAGTCCAATGAATCTGGCGGTCCGGACGGCTTCAACCATCGCCTCCCGGCCGCAGGAATCTCAGTCGGAGCAGTCTTATGAACACTCGACAGCGTTCGGCGCTGTTTGTTGGTCTGTTGTTTTGGGTTGGCCTGTGCGCCGGTGTTGCCGCGCGGCCCGCGATCCAGGAATCCCGCGCGGTTGCCGGCCTCTCCGCCGAGCGTTATCAGCAGCGTGTCAATTATCTCGCGTCGGATGAACTGGCCGGGCGGGCAAGCGGTTCGCCGGAGCTGGAGAAGGCTGCCGACTACATCGCGGCGCAGTTTCGCGATCTGGGCCTGAAGCCCGGTGGAGATCGCGGAACGTATTTCCAGACATTTGAGCTCACCACCGGCATCAAGTTCGGTCCCTCCAACGCGCTCACGCTGGACGGCGTCCCGCTTGCCAGCAGTTCCGACTTTGTCCCCATCGCCTTTTCCAGCGCGGAATCGGTTTCGTCGTCCCTGGTGTTTGCGGGGTACGGTATTACCGCGCCGGAACTGCACTGGGACGATTACGCCGGCGTCGATGTGAAGGGTAAGGTTGTCGTCGTTTTCCGGCATGAGCCCCAGGAACTGGATCCGAAGAGTCCGTTCGACGGGACCAACAACACGCGTCACGCAACCTTCATCAACAAGGCAGTCAACGCCCGGCAGCATCAGGCCCGCGGCATCATTTTCATGACCGATCCGGTGAATCACACCGCGGATCCCGATACGGTGGGCGAAGCGACGCGCAACGCGGAATCGGACAACACCGGCATCGTGGCGATGCACGTCCGTCAGGCGCCGATCCTGGCCGCATTTCAGAAAATAGGGAAGGACCTGGCCGCCATCCAGCGCCAGATGGATCGCGACCTCAAGCCACAGTCGTTTGAAGCGCCGAATATCCGTGTGCGTTTGACCGCGGATCTCCAGCGCGTTCGCAAGCCGGTTCGCAATGTGGTGGCGACTCTGACCGGTTCCGATGCCCGGCTGCGGAATGAGTGGATTGTTGTCGGAGCGCACTACGATCACCTTGGCCTGGGCGACCAGCATTCCCTGGCGCCTTCGGAGATCGGCAGGATTCATCACGGCGCCGACGATAACGCTTCCGGCTCTGCGGGTGTGATGGAGTTCGCCGCCGCCGCCGCGAAGAATCCCCAGGCGTTCAAACGCTCGCTCATGTTTGTAACCTTTGCCGGCGAGGAACTCGGGCTGTTGGGTTCCGGATATTTCGTCGGCCATCCGCTCGCCCCGCTGGACAAAATTACGGCCATGCTGAATTTCGACATGATCGGCCGGATGAAGGACGACAGGCTGTTCATCGGCGGCGTCGGCACGGCGGCGCCGTTCAAGGGCTGGCTGGAGGAGGCGAGCCAGCCGCTTGGAGTGAAACTCGATTATTCGGAGTCGGGCAACGCCTCAAGCGACCACGCCTCGTTTGTCGGCAAACACGTGCCTGTTCTGTTCTTCTTCACCGGGCTGCACGCGGATTATCACCGGCCCTCCGATACGGCCGATAAAATCAATCCCACCGGCGCCATCGAGGTCGTCACGCTGGCCTATCGCGTCGCTCTGCGGATTGCGGATGAGCCCGTCCGGCTGACGTATGTGGAGGTCGTCGAGCCCACGCGAGCCGCCGGAACCGGCTCCGGCGGAGGTTATGGTCCGTACTTCGGATCGGTGCCCGATTTCAGCGACGACGCCAAGGGTGTTCTGTTCGCAGACGTTCGCGCGGGAAGTCCGGCGGCCAAAGCCGGCTTGAAAGCGGGCGATCTCATGACGGAGTTCGACCACAAGCCGATCGGAAATCTTTACGATTTTACTTACGCGCTTCAGTCCAAGCAGGCCGGCGATATCGTGGAAGTCGTCATTGAGCGGGCCGGGCAGAAGACGCGTGTGAACGTTACCCTGGGGATCAGGCAATGAAGAATTGGTATGGCCGTTTCCGCTTGATTGTGTTCGCCGCTCTCGCTGCAGGCGCGGTCAGTATCTGGAGCGTCGCGCAAACGCCGGCGGCCGCAAAGGAATCCCATCTGCGGAACATCCGGCAACTCACGTTCGGAGGCGAGAACGCGGAGGCGTACTTCTCGTTCGACGGGAAAAAGATCATTTTTCAATCCACCCGCGAGCCGTACAAATGCGATCAGATGTTCACGATGAACCTCGACGGTTCCGACGTGAAACGCCTCTCCAGCGGACTGGGCCGCACCACCTGTGGCTTCTTTACTCCAAACGGCAAGCGAGTGATTTATGCGTCCACCCATCTCGGCGGTCCGGATTGCCCGCCCAATCCCGACCGGTCGAACGGCTACGTCTGGCCGATTTTCCGGACCTTTGACATCTTTTCCGCCAAGCCCGACGGTTCCGATCTGAAACGCCTGACCACCACGGACGGATATGACGCCGAAGGTGTGGTCTCTCCCGACGGCAGGAAAATCCTTTTCACATCGGCTCGCGACGGAGATCTCGAGCTGTATGAAATGAACGTCGACGGCTCCGACCAGCGCCGGCTCACCGTCGGACTGGGCTACGACGGCGGGGCATTCTACTCACAGGACGGCCAGTGGATCGTCTGGCGCGCCAACCGTCCGGCAACCGCCGAGGAGATTGCCCGCTACAAGGAACTGTTTGCCCGGGAACTGGTCATGCCGTCGCAGATGGAGATCATGCTGATGCGCGCCGACGGGTCTCAGGTGAAGCAGCTGACATCCAACGGCGCGGCGAACTTTGCGCCGTACTTTCATCCCAACGGGCGCCAGATCATCTTTTCGTCCGATGTGAACAACAAGAGCCGGGGAATTCCGAACTTCGATCTGTACCTGATCGATCGCAACGGCGGCCCGATGGAGCAGATCACGTTCGACGAGGGTTTCGACGCGTTCCCCATGTTTACCAACGACGGCAAGAAGCTGATCTGGGTTTCCAGCCGCAAAGGCGATATCAACATCTTTACCGCGGACTGGGTCGACAATCCCCAGGGCCGCTGAGGTTCAACCCATGCCGATTTTTGAATACATCTGTCAGGATTGCGGCCACCCGTTCGAACGCATCGTTCCGCGTCATGATTCGAAAACCGATTGCGCGAAATGCGGCAGCAAGCGGGTGGAAAAGCAGTTGTCGGTGTTCGCCGTGGCGGGGGGCGGTTCGGATTCGTCGGAATCGTTTGCGCGGCAGATGAGCGACGGCGGTGGCTGTGGCGCCTGTGGCGCCGAACGTCCGGGCATGTGCGGGATGACGGACTAAGCTGGAATAACCTCCCGTCGGGGTCCCCGGTTGTTGATTGTCCATTGTCTATTGTCGATTGTTAAATGAGCTTCTCAGATTGTTCGTTGGGCCCGATGGAATCAACGAACAATGAAAGAGGTCCATTTAACAATCGACAATAGACAGTGAACAATCAACAACCGGGGAAAGCTATCCCTTCCGACAATAGTCCTCGTATTCCGCCACGTCTTCCTTGCTGCCGATGATCAGCGGTACCTTCTGATGCAGGGATGTGGGCTCGATCGCCATGATCCGTTCCGTTCCCGTCGACGCCGCTCCGCCCGCCTGTTCAACCACCATCGCCAGGGGCGCCGCTTCATAGAGGAGCCGCAGTTTGCCTTTGGGTCCCGGGTACAGGAAGATCCCACCCTTCAGCAGATTCCGATGGAAATCGGACACGAGCGAACCGATATAGCGCAACGAATAGGGGCGATTCTTGACATCGTCGATGTAGCGCCGGGTGGGAGTATCCCACTGCTTCACGTTTCCTTCGTTGATGCTGTAGATCTTGCCACGCGACGGAATCCGGATGTTTTCGTGCGAAAGAAGGAACTCCCCGAGGCTCGGATCCAGTGTGAATCCGTCCACGCCGTGTCCGGTCGTGTACACCATCATCGTGCTCGATCCGTAAATGAAGTATCCGGCCGCGACCTGCTCGGTTCCGCGCTGGAGGCAATCCGCCGCTGTGCCGTCTCCGGAGCCGGGTGTCACCCGGCGATGGATGGAAAAGATGGTGCCGATGCTGGCGTTGACATCGATGTTCGATGAGCCATCGAGCGGGTCGAACATCAGCACATACTTGCCGCGCTGTCCGCCGTCCGGAATCGGAATAATGTCTTCGGATTCCTCGGACGCCATCACGCACAGATGTCCCCCGTGGCCCATGGCGCGAACGATGATCTGCTGGGCGAACTCATCGAGTTTCTGCACCTGTTCGCCATGGACGTTGATCTCGCCGGTGGCGCCGAGAACGCGTCCCAGTCCCGCCTGATTCACCTCGCGGGAGATGATCTTGGCGGCCAGGGTCAGACTCATCAGCAGCGCCGTGAAATCGCCGCGCGCGCCCGGATGCAGGCGCTCCTCGTCGAGGATGTGCTGCTGAACTGTTTTGATCTTACTCATGTTGTTTCCTCCGTACTCGCGTTACCGGCCTGAATCCTGCCAGCGCAGGTTCTTCGATTCCTTCACGACGCGCGGCGGCGCGCCATTATGCTTCCTGTGCAACGACTGGTGGAGTGGACGTTCCGGCGTTACCCGGAGTCCGATGCCTGCCGCCTGCTTCATCGGGCTGCCTTGAGGAACTCCGCTACTGCCGCAGCCGTCTTTTCGCCATGTTCGAGGGTGGCGGGGAGAGAGACCCCGTCGAGATAATTTCCAGTAAGGAACAGTCCCGGTGTGCGCTTCAGTTGCGTGTCAAGGGTCCGTCTCCATCGGAGATGTCCGATCAGATATTGCGGGATTCCGCGGCGATGGCGAAAGATCCTGAGCGGCTCGGGAGACGCCGGCAGCCGGAGCAGACGTTTCAGCTCCGGGCAGACGGCTTCCCAAACGCGCGTATCGGGCCAGTCGAACGCTTCGGGCTTCAACGCGCCTCCGAGATACGACGTCAGGAGTCCTCTTCCGGCCGGCGCCCGGCCCGGAAACAGTGAGGAGCTGAACAGCGTGCCCAGGGTGTTCAACCGTTCCGTCGGCGGCGCGAGATAGCCGAAACCCTGCGGCGCGGCTTCCGCGTTTTCCGGCGACAGCGTCGTTGTGGCGATGACGATTGGCGCGTACTCAATGGCTTGGAGTATCTCGGACAGGTCGGGATCGTACGAGGCGACGACTTCCGCCGCCGCGTATGCAGGCGTGGCGAGCACCGTCGCGGCCGCCGCCGCGGTCTTGCCAATACGGACGCTGTGGGAATTCAATTCGACCCGTATCCCTTCGGCCATGCGCTGAGGCAGCGTTTGCAT
Source organism: Terriglobia bacterium (assembly GCA_036274645.1). Taxonomy (GTDB): domain Bacteria; phylum Acidobacteriota; class Terriglobia; order 20CM-2-55-15; family 20CM-2-55-15; genus DASUFH01. The sequence continues at coordinate 24,108 of DASUFH010000213.1, read as the reverse complement.
CCCGTCCGGAAACGATGAAATCACGCTGCGCCTCTTGCGAGCCGAATTCTGTTCCCCTTTCTTTCGTGATCCTCCCCGCGCCATGCCGGCCATGATACTGCCATATTCCCGCTCGATTTCGACCAACCGGGGAAACGCCGCCGCGACACTCAGCTTTTCTGCGTTTCCGGCATAGATGCCACCGATGAACGGGGCGGCCAGGCGTTCATGGGCCTCCCGGCCAAGGCGGCGCCGGAAAAAAGCGGCGACGGATTCGTCTTCGGGGGATTTCGAACGCACAAATGGCTCCGCCAGAGCGCGAAGGAGTCCGGGAATAGAAAGAGGACCCCATGGAATCTTGCGCAGGCGCCCCTGGATCACCACGTAGCGGGCGGCTTTTCGCGGGGCCGCGATCAGCGTGTCCAGAAGACCGATCTCTTCCAGCATCTGGAACGTGTGGGCGGTGGGCAGAAGCGTGTTGGGTCCATGCTCAACGAGAAAGCCGTCGATTCGCTCCGACTGAACCACGCCGCCGACGCGGTTCCCTGCTTCCAGAACGACGGTTTCGATTCCGCGCCGGACAAGGGCGCGCGCGCACGAAAGACCGGCGATGCCGGCGCCGACCACAATGACCGGGTCCATTCGGAGATCCTCTTCAGCGCGCGCCGGTTAACGTCAGCAGTGTGGCCATGATGATGGTGATGCCGCGAACTCCGGCCCTCTTTTCGACGTCCATCCACTCGTCGAGCGTGTGCGCCCGTCCGCCGTCCGTTCCAAAATCCATGGTGATGGCCGGAATCTTCATGCTGATCGGAATGTTGGAATCCGTGCTCGCCACGCTGTAAGTTGGCGTCAGACCGAATCCGCGGATGACGGCGCTTGCGGCCTGGACAATCTTCGAGGCGCCCGGCGTTTCTCCGCTGGGCCGCTCGCCCACCATGTCGACTGTCACGCTGACCGCGCCCTGCGCCGTGGAATGCGCGCGGTTCTCTTCCTGGACCGCGGCGCGCATCAAGCGGACGAAGTTGTCGGCCAGCCGGTCGAGCTCCTGAGGCGACTCGGAACGCAGATCGACATCCATCCAGACCTCGAACGGAATCGAGTTCACCGAAGTGCCGCCGCCGATCATGCCGACGTTATATGTCGTGCGGGGATTCAGCGGCACCTGGAGGCTGACCAGTTTGCTGATGGCCCGACCCAGCGCGTACGCCGGATTGACCAGGCCAAATGAGGCGTAGCTGTGGCCTCCCGGACCTTTGAACGTGACCCGATACCGTTTGCTGCCCAGCGCCCCTGTCGTAATGTCGCTGCCCGCGCCGGAGCCGTCGATCGAGATGAACGCGTCGATGCGATCCTTGTATGGCCCTTTCTGGAAGATGTACTTCATGCCGCGCAGATCGCCCGGGCCCTCTTCCCCGACGTCGCCAATAAAAAGGATATCGGCGTCGGTATCGATTCCGGCCTGGTCCATCGCGCGCGCCATCGCCAGAAGTACCGCGAGGCCGTACGTGTCGTCGCCGATTCCCGGCGCGGAAAGGATCGTGCCCCGCCGTTTGACTTTGACGTCGGTCCCTTCCGGAAAAACCGTGTCCAGATGCGCCGCAATGGCGATCAGCGGGCCGCCGCCCTTACCCTTCCGCAGCGCGGTGACGTTGCCTTCCGCGTCGATTTCCACGTTGACCAGTCCCGTGTCGCGCATCCGTTCCGCGAACGCCTGCGCGCGCCGCGCCTCCTTGAAAGGCGGCGCTTCGATTTCGGTCAACGTAATGGCTTCCGCAACCGTGCGGTCATAGTCGGCCGACAGGAATTCCTGAGCCGCCTTGAATTTAGGATGGTCGAGAATCGGCGCGGTCGCCTGCGCGGCCAGCAGGGCCGGGACAAAAGTCATGGCCAGAACCAGGAATGCCCATGAGTAAGCGCGGCGGTTCCGGACAGTCGATGACATGCGGTCGCTTGTTTCTCCTTTTCCTTTTGTCATTCCGCCGCGCGTTCGGCGCAACTTCCGAGCATAGGCAAAACCGGCCGCCTGCCGCAACAGCGAATGAACGCAGCCCATGCCTTTTCCCTCAGTTGTTTTGTCTTCTGAGATAGAGGTTGAGAATGATTCCCACCATATTCACGGGGCTCTGAGCGCACCCCGTGCAGTTCTGGTGGAGCAGGTAGGTGTCGAGCATCAGTATCTTCCGATATGGAAACTGCACGCCAAACCCATATCGAGTCTGATTCCACTCGTGACGACTCTGGTCATAGAAGACCTCTCCGGACAGGTATGGCGTGTATTTGAACCCACCCGTCTCCAGGCGATCGCCGATCACGAGCCGGTTGCGATAGCGGAAACGGTAATCTCCGTCGATCCAGCGAAATTCGCCTCTGTTCCGGTCGCTGAACAGCAGGCCTGCCAGGGGAATGTTGGGCGTGATCTCCGCAATGATCCTGTTTTCCGTCCTGGTTTCGCCTTCCTCCACCGTGTGCAGGAATTCATACCCGCCGGCAAGCACGACATAGTTATCCCTGTTCTGATCGATGTCGTATGTGTGCAATTTCAGGATGGGTTTCATGCGGAGACTGAGCAAAGCGCCCGTCCGCCACCGTTGGAACGGAAAATTCAGTCCATGTTCCGTTTCCACCCAGCTATCGAGGCGGGTTCGTGGCCGGAGTTCGATTGCGGCGACAACTTTCGGGCGTAACTCCCAACCGGTGTCCGGGTTCTGACCGGAGGCATTCACGCCATTCAGACCGGCGAGAGCCACCAGCGCAACGACGAAGCTCGTATTAATCTTCGATTCCATTGGCCCGGTTCGGGAACCTTTGTGCCCTCGTCTGCCTGCAGGGGCGGTCTATGACCACCCGCGTATCGGAATGGAACCCCTTGTGATTGGGCGGTCATATGCGCAAAGCCGTCCGGATGCGTCCGATTGAAGACTGCACCTGTGATTCCAGAGGCGGAGGAATCTTCTGAGCAGCAATCATTCGCGGAGTTCTGCGATTTGGCGCCCGGATCGCAAGAGACCCATGGAAAAGGAGACGCAGAATGAACAAGGCTTCGCAGCTTCTTCGACTCCGTCTGACGGCCGCGCTCGTGAGTGTGTTGTGCCTGCTGGCTGTCGCTTACGCCCAGACGGATCCCCTGCCGTCATGGAATGACGGGCCCGCCAAACAGGCGATTCTGGAATTCGTTCGCGTCACGACGGACCAGGCGAGTCCACAGTATGTTGCGCCGGAAGAGCGCATTGCCGCATTCGACCAGGACGGCACAACCTGGGTCGAGCATCCAATTGTTACGCAGCTGGCCTACTGCCTGTCGCGGGTTCCGGTTGTCGTCAGGCAGAAGCCTGAATTGAGGGAGGTTGAACCGTTCAAGAGTCTGTTGTCCGGGGAGCATGTTTCAATGGCCCGGCTCTCCATGGCGGATCTTGAGAGGCTTGCCACGGAAACGCTGAGCGGAATGACTGTTGAGCAGTTCAACACGGACGTGAAAAACTGGTTTCGGTCGGCGAAGGACCACCGATGGCAGCGGCCCTATACCGAACTCGTTTACCAGCCGATGCTCGAACTGATGCGTTACCTGCGCGCGAACGGGTACAAGACGTACTTCGTGACCGGAGGAGGGCAGGACTTCGTGCGGGCGTACGCCGAGCAGGTGTATGGCATCCCGCCCGAGCAGGTCGTTGGTTCGGTCGGTGAAACGAAGTTCGGCTACAACACAAGCGGTGAGCCGACTCTGACGAAAGAACCCCAGCTGCTGTTGAACGACGATAAGACCGGAAAGCCTCAAGGCATTCATCTCATGATCGGCCGGCGGCCCCGCGCCGCGTTCGGCAATTCGGCCGGCGATCGCGAAATGCTGGAGTACACCCAGGCCGGTGGAGGAGCGCGCCTGGCGATGCTCGTTCTGCACGACGACCCGCAACGCGAGTACGCATACGGTCCGGCCCGGCATCTCCCGGACACCAAATTCGGCGCGTTTCCCGAAACGCTGATGACCGAAGCCACGAAGCGCGGCTGGCCAGTGATCAGTATGAAAAACGACTGGAATCGCATTTTCGCCTGGGAGAAATAGCCGAAAAGGGAGAATCTGCTTGTAGGGGCGGTCTATGACCGCCCGGCGTTTCGGGGTGGAAATCTCTTGATCGCACAGAAATTCACTCTGAAACGCTGGGCGGTCAATAGACCGCCCCTACAACGAGGAACAACGAGGCGGGGACCCAAAATGCTCAGAGTCCCTGACGATTAGTCGCGCGAATCTGTTCGGAGTCGTCTGTTCCTCACGGCCTTCTTCCGGCTTCGCTTGCCCTGGTGGAATCCTATCGGGCATCATCTGATTGTGGCCAATCCCACAACAACAACGTTAAACAGTCCGTTCGCCGAAGGGGACCAGGCGCGAGGCTGGAATATCGAAGCCGTGGTGCGCGACTACCGCGTGGCGTGCCGGAGCCGGCAGTGCAGCGTGGTTGGGCGCCGTGAAGTCTTCGCGGGCAAGGCCAAGTTCGGCATCTTCGGCGACGGCAAGGAGACCGCTCAGCTGGCGATGGCGTACGGCTTTCGCAAGGGCGATCTCCGTTCCGGGTACTATCGCGACCAGACCGTCATGTTTTCGCTTGGCCTTCTGACGCTCGACGCGTTCTTCGCGCAACTCTACGCGCACGCCGATGTCGCCGCCGAACCCGCGTTCGGTGGCCGATCGATGACCGGGCACTTTGCCACGCGCCTGCTCGATGACGCGGGCAACTTCCTTCCGCAGACGGACCGCTACAACTCCACGGCCGACCTGTCGCCGACCGCGTCCCAGATGCCCCGTCTGGTCGGACTGGCGTACGCTTCCAAGCTCTATCGCAACAGCCCGGCCCTTGCCGCCCGCGCCCGCCGGTTCACATCGGGAGGCGATGAAATCGTTTTTGGAACAATCGGCAACGCGAGTTGCGCGGAGGGTCTGTTCTGGGAAGCCGTCAACGCCGTGGGCGTCCTGCAGGCGCCGATGCTGCTGTCGGTGTGGGATGACGGTTTCGGCATTTCCACGCCGAACGCGTTTCAGATGACGAAGGGCGACATTTCGCGCATTCTCGAGGGCTTCAAGCATCGCATGGGCGGGCGTCCGGGAATCGACATGTACGTGGTCCGGGGCTGGGATTATCCGGAACTGTGTTCGACCTATATCGAGGCTGCGGACCGGGTTCGCGTGACCCATGAGCCCGCCATCATCCACGTGACGGAGTTGACCCAGCCGTTCGGCCATTCCACTTCGGGAAACCATGAACGCTACAAATCCGAAGAGCGTCTGGCCTGGGAAAAAGAGTTTGATTGCCTGCGGAAGATGCGGGAGTGGCTGATTGAAAGCAAGATCGCCACAACCGAGGTTCTGGACGCCATTGAGGCGGAAGAAGAGAAGAACGTGCTTGCCGCGCGCGATCGCGCCTGGGCTGCGTTGAAGGCGCCGATCGACGATGAGCGGAAAACCGTCGTGTCGATGATGGACGCGATGGCCGCGCTTTCCGGGAATGGCGCTGAACTGACGCGGCTGGCCAAGGATCTGCGCGCGACGGACGTTCCGCTCCGGCGCGCAACGCTGGCGGTGGTGACCGAGGCCCTTCTGGCCGCAAAGGACGATCCGGCAGCTGTTACCGAGCCACTCCGGGAGTGGAAACGGCGTCAGGCGGAGGTCAATGCGCGGCGGTATAGTTCGCATCTCTACAGCGAATCCGCGGCTGCCGCGCTCAAGGTTCCCACTGTTCCCGCCCGCTTTGCCGCCGACGCTCCCGTGCTGAAGGGATTCGAGGTTCTGAACGCGTGTTTCGATCAGGCGTTTCAGCGGATACCGGAACTGATCGTCATGGGCGAAGACGTCGGCCATCTCGGCGGCGTCAATCAGGGGTGGGCCCACCTTCAGGATAAATACGGCGTCGACCGCGTCATCGATACGGGCATCCGCGAGGCGACCATCGTTGGACAGGCCATCGGCATGGCACTGCGAGGCTTTCGTCCGATCGCGGAGATCCAGTATCTCGACTACCTGCTTTACGCGCTGCAGATCATCTCCGACGATCTGGCCAGCCTGCGCTGGCGCACCAGCGGCGGGCAGAAGTCGCCCGTGATCATTTGTACCCGCGGTCACCGTCTGGAAGGAATCTGGCATTCCGGATCGCCCATGTCGGGCGTCCTCAATCTGGTTCGTGGCGTGTATGTGTGCGTGCCGCGAAACGCGGCGCAGGCGGCAGGCTTTTACAATACGCTCATGCGATCCGACGACACGGCAATCGTCGTCGAAGTTCTCAATGGATACCGGAAAAAGGAGCGGCTGCCCGAAAACATCGGTGAATACACGCTGCCGCTCGGCTCGCCCGAGATCCTGCGGCCGGGCGCCGACGTTACCGTGGTGACCTACGGAGCGTGCTGCGACATCGCGCTCGAAGCCGCGGAATTGCTCGCTTCGTCCGGAATCGACATCGAGATTGTCGATGTCCAGACGCTCCTGCCCTTCGACCTGACGGGCGTGATCACGGAATCGATCAAGAACACCAGCCGGGTCCTCTTTCTCGATGAAGACGTGCCGGGCGGCGCGACGGCGTACATGATGCAGCAGACTCTGGAGAGGGAAGGCGCCTACGACTGGCTGGACACCGAACCCCGCACGCTTTCAGCCAAACCACACCGTCCGGCCTACGGCTCCGACGGGGACTATTTTTCGAAACCCAACCGCGAACAGATCGTGGAAGCCGTCTATGCCATGATGCGCGACGCCGATCCGCAGCGGTTTCCGCCCGTATTCTGAGCCTCCTGTGGCTTTGCCCCCGTCTGCATGCAGGGGCGGTCATAGGCCGCCCCTACATGCAGATCGGGGACCTTGCGAAGGGGGAGAGCCGCGAAGCGGCAGGGTCATGACACGTCAGTTTCCGTCGTCATCGCTGCGACGCGTCGAGTCCGACTTTTTCCCCGGCGGCAGTTTCGAAAGCGACGAGGTAACCGCCATCGGAGCCGTCGCGGTTCGGCGCAATGTAGATCTTGATCTTGTCGCCCGCCTTGATCATGCCGTCGCGATACCCTGCGCGGTAGACATTATTGCGGCTGTGGGTTTCGAGTTCGATGGCTCGCGTGCCCTTCGCATCGGTGACCTGAACCACGAGTTTGCCGTGTGGGTTCATGATTTGCCACGACTTCACGACACCTTGCATTTCGACACGTTTGGAGAAATCCTGGGCCGCCGCGGAATGATGCGCTGTCGCGGTCAGGCCGCCAGACAGAATCAAGGCAACGCCGAGGGCAATAGAGGCAGGTCTCATATTCTATAAACTCCGGTATCTATTTTGTGGACTGTGAACTCCTGGCTCGCAACTCTTCCAGCCGATTAAGCCAGGCGGGTTCGTTGCATTCATAGGTCATGAGGAATCCGTTCGGAACGATGGACCATTTCTTGGTTTCAACCACGGGCGCCGTGTAGAAAGCAGGATCCGTCATCGTCATTTGCGCCGTGAGCACCTTCTGTCCATTCTCCTCCGACAACGAATAGCGCTCAACGATGCGCGCCTGATCGCTGTGTGGGTAGCGCTGATCCACCTGCTCGTTCAGCTTCGTGGTTTCGACGACGAGCGTGTCGCCATCCCACCGTCCTGTCGAGTATCCATTCCGTTCGGGAAGCCGGTCTTTTTCGGGAATGATCCTGGATCCGAAATAGACCCTGCGAATCTCGTTGTGCGCTTCGTAGATGATCGTGATCTGATCGGGTCGCTGGATGATTTCCATCGGGTACCCGCCCGAACCCATCATGGATCCCGGCATTCCTGTGCCCAGACAATAACCTCCGGGCGTATCTCCGGTGCCGGCGATCAACTGCTGGTACTCCTGGACCTTCCCTCGGGCTTCGGGACGCAGAGGCAATTCCGGTTGCGCCCCGCGCGCGGCGCCACCGCCGCGGCCCTGGGCCTGTCCCGGCGCCCGATAGGTGGTCCAGACACCGGTCAGATCCGGTGTCTTTGCCGATGGCGTCTGCGCCAATCCGGCGGCGGACAGCGCGATGGCCACGAAAGTGAGTAAGACGATTTCCGATCGACTGCGCATCCGTTTCTCCCTGGAAGCGAATGAAGGTTGAGTTGACAGGAGTTCAAATCCCGCCCGCCAGTATACTCCTCAACTTCACCTGAAGACGGACCTGCGTGTAGCCGCGCACGTCAATCTGCGCGCCAACCGGTCCGGCGGGCCCGAAGCGGACCCCGCCGTAGTTGATCAAGCAGCGTGGAACGAAAAGGGGCAGGAAATATTTCCCGAACGATGACGGTGTGCATCCTGCTTGTGGCGCTGGTGCGATCCGTCTATGCTTGCGCGAGGATTCGAGGGGTTATGTCGAGAAAAACGATACAAGCCATCGGCTGGCTGCTCGCCGCGTTCGTTGGCCCCTGGGCGCCAGCCGGCGCCACCCCGGTTGCGGAAACGCATTCCTTCTCCATGATCGACGCTCCCGGCGGCAGTCTTACGGTGGCGAACGGCATAGACGTGCTTGGCCGGGTGGTTGGCAGCTATGTGGATGACCGGGGAACACACGGTTTCCTTGTCGGCAGCGACACGTTTTCAACCATCGATTATCCCGGCGCCCCATGGACTGCGGCATACGGTATCAATACCGCCGGACAAATCGTCGGCTCGTACGGTCCCGATGGCGCCGCCGGGCGGCACGGCTTCCTGTTGAGCGGCGGCCGCTTCTCTTCGATCGATGTTCCGGGCGCCAGTGATACGGTCGCGCGGGGCATCAACAACGTGGGACAGATTGTTGGCGACTGTCTGGGCGCCGATGGGATGCGGCACGGATTTCTTCTGAGCGGCGGAAACTACACGATCATCGAAGTTCCAAAGAGTCCGGGCGGAACGAGCGGAGGAATCAACGATTCCGGCGATATTGCGGGTTTGTCCGGCGCCGGCCCCAACGGGATCGGATTCCTCTTCAGCGCGGGCTCCTACTCGAAAGTCGAGTTTCCCGAAAGCAACTACACCGAGGCCTGGGGACTGAACAATCTCGGCGATATCGTCGGTCAGGTGGGCGGTCCACAGGCGCCCTATAGAGGATTTCGACGTACTGGCGGCGTCTATACGCTCGTGGAACTGCCCGGTCTTCCTTCTACCTGGGACGCGCGTGGAATCAGCGATCTTGGCGAGATCGTCGGCTCGTTCGTCGACAACGACGGAAAAACCCATGGCTATCGCGCCACGCCGGCTGCCCTGAAGGCTGGTCCTGCGGATCCGGAAGCGGGTACCCGGCTTTCGGATGCGGGAACACGCGGTCCACTGGTTCCCGGAAGCATCGGCCCGTCCGGCCTGCCTGGTCCCGCCGGACCGCCCGGACCCGCTGGTCCTCCTGGTCCCGCCGGTCCTGCAGGTCCTCCCGGCCTTCCGGGGCCGGCCGGCGCTTCTGCCGGAGCGCCCGAGAGACCGCGGCATCTTCTGAACTCCACGCGCGAGGCGTTGCAGCGGGCGGCAAACTCTCTGGAGAGAGCGGCAAATCAGACTCCTCCGGTTCAAAAGGCGATCGCTTCCATCCGAGTCGCGCTCAACGATGTCGATGCCGCCATTCGAAGCGACGCGAATCCCGCCGGCGCAGCCATGGCGGCAAAGCTGGAGCCGGACTTCACGCCACCGGCGCGGCCTGCGCCCAATCGCAATATCAATGTCGAGGGATCGCTCGCCAACCTCAAGAATGCTTTCGACGCGCTTGCCAGAGCGCCGGTCGGCGATCTGGGTGGCCGCCGGGAAAAAATCAACACCGACATCGCAAACGCCGCGGTGGACGTGATTGCCGCCATTAACGCCGCCAACGACGAATTTGCGCAGCGCGGCGCGAGGGGTGGACGAGGCGCGCGAGGCGGACGGGGCGGCGCCGCGACGCCGGCGGAACCGCCGGGCCGCTGAGTTCGGAAAGAGCCCTTCCCCGGGCGCGCTAACGAAACGCGTCCCGAAACGGACCGAGGATCCGTCGTTCGGCCGAGCGGTCTGTAATTGCCGATACGCCTGAAGTTCAGCGTGGAATTGCGTTCCTTTCGTCTATAGTTGGCCGCCATGACGAAAATCTCCGGTCCCGGTCTTGCGTTTGGTCTCGTGGTGATCGGCCTTGCCGGCTTCCAGGGGAGCGGCCTGGATTTTCTTGGGAGCGAACATCTGGGGAACCCCACAAACCACTCCTCGCCGTCAACATCGTTCCGAAGGCGGATATCGAGGTCTACTACCAGTACGGCGCCACAAAGGGCGGACCGTACAAGAACACAGAGACCTTACACGCCAAGGCTGCAGAGCCCCACGAAGTCGTGATTGATGGCCTGCAACCGGACACACGCTATTACTACCGGATGCAATATCGCGCCGTTGGCGCCGCGAACTGGACGATCCGCGATGAACACACGTTTCACACGGCGCGTGCAGCGGGCGGCGCATTCGTGTTCGCGATCACCGCAGATTCGCATATCAATGTCGTCAATCTGGGTGTGCGCGCCGAATGGCAGCAGGCGCTGGACCTGATCCTGGCGGATTCCGCCGACTTCATGCTGGATCTGGGAGACACCTTCGCCATGGATCCGGTATCCACGGAAGCTGCGGCGGACGCGGCCTATCTCTTTCAGCGCGATCCGGACCTGATGGGGCGCCTGAGCCATTCCGTGCCGATATTTCTGGCCATCGGAAATCATGAGAATGAAGAGGGCTGGAATTTCGATGACGTCAACCCGCAACCCATATTCAGCATGAAAGCGCGGAAGCGCTACTTCCCGCTTCCGTCGCCGCTGACGGATCCCGCCTTCTATTCCACGGATAAAGATCCGGTCAAGATGTCTGACGTCGGGCACGGAAACTCGCCCATTGTCGGAACAGACCAGTACCGGGAGAACTACTACGCCTGGGAATGGGGCGACGCGTTGTTTGTCGTGTTCGATCCGCTGGAATACACGATGCAGAATCCCTACGGACCGGGAACATCACGGAGCGAAGGCGCCGACGACCCGGCGGTCGGTGACCGCTGGAACTGGACGATGGGTGTTGAACAACATCGATGGCTCGACTCGGTGCTGAAAAACAGCCATGCGCGCTACAAGTTCCTGTTCGCGCATCACATGGTTGGTGGTTCCGACACCTACCCCCGCGGTGGCGCAGAAGCTGCCGGGTGGTTTGAATGGGGTGGATGCGACACCGACGCGCCGCCCGAGTGCAGGGACAGTCAGCATCCCGGTTGGGCGTTTGACCAGAAACGGCCTGCGGCCGACGGCTGGATTCAGCCGGTCCACCAGATGATGCAGAAATACGGCGTTCAGATCTTCTTTCATGGTCACGACCATCAGTTCGCCCAGGAGGAGCGCGACGGCGTCACATATCAGGAGGTCCCGTCACCCAGCATGGACAGCCGCACCGGTCGCAACTTCTATGACTACACGAGAAGCCCCTACGCCACGAAGGTCCTGGGAAATTCAGGGTACCTGCGCGTCACGGTTTCTCCTGCCGTAACCACGGTCGACTACGTCAAGTCTGCTGGAAACAATGTGGGAAAGGTGGAGTATTCCTATACGGTCAAACCGAAACCGGCGAATTGATGCCCGACGGAGCCGAAAGGGCCTTCCCCCCGCGTCGATCTCGATTGGCTACGGTTTTGCCGGACTCCATCGCTGGATCAGCGCCAGTACATCGAGCAGATCCCGTGTCAGCTTGAATTCCCCGTTGTGGCGCGGGTAGCTGCCCGGGCGTTCCCGCGCGTCCGCCGGATCGGACCAGGCGCGCCGACCGCCCGCGCGGGGGACGAGCGGTAGCGTTCAGCAATTTCATCAATAGTGCGGCAGTTCGATCCGGTTGAGCGCCGCCTCGATAAGCGACGCGGCGTAGGCGTTGTCCACGCTCACGGGTGTGTTGAACTTCATTTCCTTCCGCCAGTTTTCCGGCGCTTCGGCGTGAACCCCGGAAAGAATGATCCACCCGTCTCCGAAAGTTCCTTGAACGACTGCAGGCGTTCCATCGGGATACCGGGCGACAGCGGCGCCCCAACCGCTGAGCTGAGGACCGTCCTCCCAGTATTGATCGAGGGGCGGCGATCCGGCCGGCGCGATCGGGACGGCCGCTTTTCGCACACCCTGTCGTTCGATTCCATAAAACCCAAAGCGCGTCCCCGACGTGAGGTTCAATCCGTTGTATGGCGAGTCCCCGGCAAAGAAGGCGCCGGCGCATATGCCCAGGTAATTCAGACCGTCCTCGACAGCGTGGCGAATGTTCGCGGTTGCCGCGGATGTCAGTCCCTGGCCGATCTGCTCGAAGTTGCCGCCGGGAACGATCAACAAGCGATACGCGCGAAGTTCGGCGCTTGTCATTCTCTCCAGTTGCGCAGAGTCTGCGGTCGAGTAGGCGAATCGTTTGGAACGCAGAATCTCTTCGATGGCCGAGACATCGTTCGGCGACGTTCCCGTTCCATTGAACAAGAGGATCGAAGGCGGCCCGGCCGGTTTCTCGACACGGCCGCACGCAATCAATGCGTACGCGGCCAGGCAGAGAGCTGCAGCAACCCGCACGCCGCCGTCGAACTTGATGAGACGGAGGAGTTTCCTGCGGAGACTGTTCTGAGGCGATGGCCCGGCCATGCGGAGTCGTCAGGGCGCGAGGAAGATCTTGTTCGCCTCCGCCTGCAACTCCTCGATCGTGATCTCGCCGCGGGAGTGCGCCTGCAATTCGAGGTAGAACTGGTTGAATTTCTTAATACTGGCTTCACGCGCCGATTCCGACCGAATGGCGGAGCAGAATTTCTGGAAATGCGTACCGATGCGGTCGAGCGCAAGCGCCGACTTGCAGTAAGGACACTGGATACCGGTGATCATGGACCTTCAGTATAGGTCATCTCTATCGATGTCCAGCGGTGCGGGCATTGTTAACCTTCGGGTCGAGCCGGAACCGGACCAACTTTGCCGCCTCTTGCGCGGTGAGAACACCGCGGCCTGCAACTTCACGAGAAGCGGTCACCGCGAGGGATACGTTCGGGACAGGTAGTCGACCGCCATGTCGATTTCATCACCGTTCAGCGGGCCGCCATGTACGAGCCGGGAAGCTGTTGATCGGCGTATTCCACCATCAGTCGATCGAGAATGCCCTGAATCGAAATGTCCACCGGTTGAGGCAGGAGATGCGTCCGCGCGTCGACGGGCATCTTCGTTTCAAACGACGCGCGCACAAGACTCAGGAGGGCTTCGGGCCGCGCATTCGGCGCGCGATTCACTTCAGCGGCTCGATTGACGATCTGGCCATCGGGCTGACGTTCCCTGGTGATTGGGGAGCCGCAACCGAACGGCGTCGGCTCGACGCGGTGATTGTGACATGGAAGAGTTCCCGTGGGCGTAAGAATTACAGCAGGGAGTCCGCAGGCGCCTGATGTTGCGCCGCCCGGCCGCAATGCTGGAGGTTTTAGCGTTGCGGTTCGGAGGGCGACGATTGTAACGGTGAAGAAACTCTCACAGCGTGATCGCCCCATCCTGCGGGACGACGCCAAACTCGCTTGAAACACGTCAGGAGGGGCTGCAAATGAATTCACAAAGAAGCGTGGCGGCGATCATGGTGATTCTCCTTCTGCCGGACGCATCCCCGGCGGCAGCCCGGATGCAGGCGCCGATTCCCGCTGAAAGCCGGGCAACACGGCGTATCCGCGCCCTCGGGGCCGGAGCCGAAGTCAAAGTTACTCTACATGCCGGCAGAAGATTTCAGGGGATCATTGAGGCGTTCGACAGGCGGCAATTCAGCCTCATCACACGAAAGAACCGTCCACCGGAACTGCTTCGCTTCGAGGCCGTTAAAGACGTCTCACTCGTCAAGGTGACCTATCCCGATGTCGCGACACGCGCCGCCCGCGTCGGCGGCGCTGCTGCCGAATTTGTCGGAGATGAGGTCCGGATCAAGCTCGCTTCGGGAAAAACGCTTCGGGGCCGCTTCCGGCAGCCAACGGCGGGCTCTTCCGGATTCATTAAGAACAAGAACTCCGAAATCGTCGCAGTCGATTACACGGATGTTATCGAAATACGGTCTGCGCCTCCGCCACGCAAAGGAATCTCGCGTGGCCTGATTTTCGCCGCAACGTTCGCTGGCGTCTTCGCCCTGGCGCCCCTGCTGTGCAGAGGTCAGGCTGGCTGCCTTCCCTGAACATTCAGTGAAACCGTTCCGGGAAAGAGCGGCTGTTTTCACAGTTTGTGAGCAGTATCCACAAGCGTGGCATGACAACAATTCAACTGCCACGATTCCGCCCTCCGTAACGTTGGCAACCGCCCGTCGCCGGGAGGTCGGTCTTGCGCTGAAGTGGGCGGCGGCAGGCTCAGAGCATCGAAAAGAACCCCAGGAGCATTAACGCGACGGCAAATGGGACGCCCGCAACCGTGAACACCACCGGAACCCACGGCAACTGGTGAGCTCTGGCAAAGCGACACAATCTTCTCCAGTGATTCCACAATTCCGATGGAGTGCGCCAGGTCTTTATCGCGAGCCTCACCTTCCGAAGCCGGTTGTGGACGTAGAGGTTTGAACAAACAACGGCAATCCCGAGAACAACGCCTCCGAGAATCAACATAGACAACTCACTTTCATTAAAAGAAGAGTTATGGGTTGTGAGTGATGAATTGTGAGGTGAACGCATTCCGGCTCTTCACTCATTACTCCCAACGCATAACCGTTTATCAGATCTTCCGCATCAGGCCCACCACGCGACCCACAATCCTGAACGCTTTGCGTATCGGGGGATAGTTCGGGTTAGCTGCTTCCAGCCATGCCTCGCTATTCGTCTTGCGAAGCCGTTTCACGGTGGCGTCGCCATCGCCCACGTGCGCAACGACGGTTGCGCCGGAATTCGCGTCGGAAGCGCGCCGGACCAGCAGTAAATCATCCTCCAGGATTTCCGGCGCCATGCTGTCGCCTTTGGCGCGAAGCGCATATTCAGCGCCCTTGGCGAGCGTCGGATCCACGACCAGATGGTCCTCGATGTTTTCAATCGCCTCGACGGGCCTGCCGGCCCGCACCTGTCCGAGTATCGGCAGCGGCGTATTCCCCGGCGTTTCGTGCCTGGCAAATACTTTGATGCTCCGCGCCGCGCCGACATCGCTGCGGCGCAGCACGCCTTTGTCTTCGAGCGCCTGCAGCTGTTTCTGCAAACCGCCGACAGTAATGCCGAAATGATTCGCAATTTCCCGATAGGAGGGGGCATTTCCTTCCTTACGGACAGTCGCTGCAATGAAGTCGAGTATCGCTTGCTGGCGTTCTGTCAGGATTCTGGACATGGCACAGGATTACATAAGTAATTCTATCGGTCAAGCGGGGTGTTTGAATCACGCGAACCGCGCGATGGGATCGGGGCGCATCCGGAATGAGATGTACGTGTCATGACCTGCTGCCGCTTGGCGGCTCTCCCCCTTTGCTGGGGAGAATCGGCAGGGGGTCATTCAGTGTGAATGGACCTTACTGCCGCGTCCGTCTCCCGGACGGATTCGGGAAAGCCGAACGTACTCTCGATGACGTAGTTGGGACGGTCTTTCACCTCGAGAAAGATGGCGTGAATGTAGAGCCCCATCAGACCCATGAACAACAGCTGCACGCCGCCAAGAAACAGGACGGCCATCATGATTCCCGTCCATCCCGGCACGTTGAGATCGAAGACTTTCCCAATGGCGACATAGATGAGCCCGAGAAACGAGGCCAGCGATATGAAAACGCCGGCGGCCGTCGCCAGGTGGAGCGGCACGTCGGAGAACGAGATCAACGCCGACTCCAGGAAGTTCCGGATCACCTTGATTCCGCCTGCGCGGAACTTGGTCTTGCCCGCGAATCGCGGCTGGCGATCGTACAGGATTTCGATCTGTCTGAATCCTACCCAGGCCACCAGCCCACGCATGAACGGCTTTTTCTCGCGCAACCTGCGCAGTTCGTTGACCGTCCGTCGGGAGAGCAGTTTGAAATCGCCCGCCTCCATGCGGATCGGAACGGCGGAAATCGATCTGAGGATCCAGTAGCCCAGCCGGGTGAGCGCGAGCTTGAACAAACCTTCGCCGGCCCGTGAGCGCCGTACCGTGTGGATCACGTCGGGATTTCCCTGCCGGCGCCAGGCTTCGAGCATTTCGGAAAGCAATTCGGGAGGGTCCTGCAGGTCCGCGTCCATGTACGCAATGAGATCGCCGGAACTGTAGTCCATGCCCGCGAGCACGCATGGGGTGACGCCAAAGTTTCTCGCCATGGTGACGATGCGGATATCGTCATTCCCGCGGGCCGCTTCCATCAGCAATTCGAGCGAGCGGTCGCGCGAATCGTCGTTCACGAAGATCAGCTCATAGCGGCTGAGGTGTCCGCGTTCGCATTCCGTCCCCAGCGTCTTCCGGAGCCGGCCGAGCAGTTCCGGGATGTTTTCCTCTTCGTCTCTGAACGAGAGCACCACCGACAGGGATGGAGCGGATTGGGTTGGATTCTCCCGGATCATTACCGGCCCCTCGACACTGAGCCTGTATCCATAGGCCTTCCTGATTTTCGACGTCAAACTGGAAGCGAATTGTATCCGCGAACGGCGTTTTACGGCGTGTCTCTGTAAACAATCCTGCCGCCGACGATGGTGGCGACGGCCTTGCCCGTAAAATCCCATCCGTCAAACGGTGAGTTGCGACTCTTGGATTGCGTCGCGGTTACGTCGTATTTCCACGATCGGTTCAGATCGAGGAGAGTCAGGTGGGCGTCACTGGTCTCGAACAAGCCCCACGGCGTGACTTTCAAAATGCTCTGCGGGTTCAGGGAAAGCATGCGGACGGCGTGATCGATCGGCAATTTCAGGACAGTGAAGGTCAGACCGATGGCCGTTTCCAGGCCGGTGATACCGAACGGCGCGCGATCAAACTCCAGCATCTTCAAATTGGCGTGATGCGGCGCGTGGTCCGTGGCGATGGCGTCGATCGTGCCGTCCGCGATCCCTTCCCGGACCGCGGCGACGTCGTCGGCGGATCGCAGCGGGGGATTCATCTTGGCGTTCGTGTCGTATTCCGCAACGGCGGCGTCCGTGAGCGTGAAGTGATGGGGCGTCACCTCAGCCGTGATCCGAATCCCCCGCGCCTTCGCCTGGCGCGTCATCTCCACCGCGCGTCGCGTGCTCAGGTGGGCGACGTGATATTTCGAACGCGTCATTTCCGCCAGCACGATGTCTCTCGCGACGATGGAGTCTTCGGCGGCGGAGGGAATCCCCTTCAGTCCGAGGCGCGTCGAGTACACGCCTTCGTGCATCGATCCCCCGCGCGAGAGGTTCAGGTCCTCGCAATGCTGAATAACGGGAACATCGAACATCGTGGCGTATTCCAGGGCCCGGCGGAACAGTTGGCTGTCCATCACGGGTTTCCCGTCATCGGAGATCGCCACCGCTCCCGCTTCCACCATTTCGCCGATTTCCGCCAGAGCCTCACCCTTTTGTTCGAGCGTGATCGCGCCGATCGGAAAGACCAGCGCCGGCGACGACCGGCGCGCTTCGGCGACCATGTAACTTGTGATGGAAGGGTTGTCGTTGGGCGGCTTGGTGTTGGGCATGGCCGCCACCGCGACGAATCCGCCGGCAACGGCGGCCGCCCCACCGGTGGCGATGGTCTCGGCTTCCTCCGTGCCGGGTTCTCTCAGGTGGGTGTGCATGTCGAGGAAACCCGGGGCGACGATCAATCCCGTGGCGTCGAAAACCGGGACATTCAAGGCTGCGTTCCCGCCGATCGCCGCGATCTTCCCGTCACGCACCAGCACATCGGCGATCCGATCCAGCTTCCGGGCGGGATCGACCAGGCGGCCATTTCTGATCAACAAGTCCGACACTGTCTTCACGCTCCCAACAGCAAGTAGAGGACGGCCATGCGCACAGCGACGCCGGCCGACACCTGATTGAGGATGACCGAAAAAGGTCCGTCCGCGACCTCGGAGGCAATCTCCACGCCCCGGTTGATCGGCCCGGGATGCATCACGATGACATCCGATCCGGCCCGCGCCACCCGTTCCCGCGTCAGGCCGAAGTATCGGCAGTATTCCCGGATCGAGGGAAAACGTGGCTCGCTCATCCGCTCGAACTGGATGCGCAGCATCATGATGACGTCAGCTCCATCGAGCGCTTCGTCCATTCGGGAAGTGGCGCGCAGCAGATGGCGGTTTTCCGAAACCATCCCGTCGAGCGACGGCGGCAGCAGGGTCGGCGCGCCGCACAACCAGACTTCCGATCCGAGCTTGGTCAGCAGCCGCGCGTTCGATCGGGCCACGCGGCTGTGCGCAATGTCGCCGACGATAGCGACCTTCAACCCATCGAGCCGGCCCTTGCGCTGCCGGATGGTCAGCGCGTCCAGCAGCGCCTGCGTCGGATGTTCGTGCGCCCCGTCTCCCCCGTTGACGATGCGCGAGGACGACAGCCGCGCGATCGTATGCGGAGCGCCCGCCATGTTGTGACGGATGATGACGCATTCGGCCGCCATGGCGTCGAGCGTGCGGGCGGTATCGATCAACGTTTCACCTTTGGAAAGGCTGCTCGCCGACGGCGAGATGTTGATCACATCGGCCGACAGCCGCTTGCCGGCAATCTCAAATGAAGTCCGTGTCCGCGTGGACGCTTCAAGGAAGAAGTTGATGACCGTCCTTCCGCGAAGGGTGGGCACCTTCTTGATCGGACGGGTGGCGATTTCATGAAAGGAATCGGCGGTATCCAGAATCTCCAGGATCTCTTCGCGCCCCAGTTCCTCAATGCCGAGGAGGTCCTTTCGCGTCACGTTATTTCCATCACATCGATGGCGTCTTCGCCGTCAATTTCGGTCAGCTTCACCTCGACGACCTCGTTGTCCTTCGTAGCGAGCTTGCGCCCGATGAAGTTCGCCTCGATCGGAAGTTCCCGATGTCCACGATCCACGAGAACAGCGAGCTGGATGGTGCGCATTCGCCCGAAATCACACAATGCTTCCAGCGCCGCGCGGATGGTACGGCCCGTGTACAGGACGTCGTCTACGAGGACCACGTCCTTGTCGTCGATGTTGACGGGAACTTCCGTCTTGCGGACAACCGGCTGGGACGCGACGCGAGTCAGATCATCGCGATAAAGATTGATGTCCAGCGTGCCGATGGCCGGCGCGGCCTGGATCCGGCCGATGCGCGCCGCCATGCGCCGGGCCATGGGAACGCCTCGCCGCTGGATCCCCAGAAGGACGACCTCCCGTCCGCGGTTGGCCTCGACGACGGCGTCGGCCATCTTGTCCAGAGTGGCGCCCACATCCGCCGCCGACATCAACCGGTAGCTGTGCCTCATGCTCATCGCGCGGGAATTATACTGTATTCTCTCCGGCATGGATCTGTCCGTGGACCTTGCGGGAATACGCCTCTCCAACCCAGTCATTGCGGCCAGCGGAACGATCGGATACGGCGAAGAGTTTGCGCGTCTCGTGGACCTCGGACGCCTCGGCGGCCTTGTCGTCAAAGGCACTTCCGTCCACCCGATCGAAGGCAATCCTCCGCCCCGCCTGTTCCCGTCGCCCTCCGGGATGATCAATTCCATCGGTCTGGAGAACGTCGGAGTGGACGCGTTCATCCGCGACAAGATGCCGTTTCTGCGCGGCGCCGGCTGCGCGGTGTTCGTCAACGTGTTCGGTTTTGTGGAAGACGAATATGTCGAAGTCGTCGAAAAGCTGAATGCCTGCGAGGGTATCGCCGCCTACGAGCTGAATATTTCGTGTCCGAATACGAAGCACGGCGGCATGGTCTTCGGAACCGATCCGCCATCCACGCGAAACCTCACCCGGCGGGTGAAAGACCGGTCAAAGCGGCCCGTAATCGTCAAACTCTCTCCGAACGTGACCGACATCGCCGAAATGGCCCGCGCGGCCGAAGAAGGCGGCGCCGACGCGCTGACCGTAGCCAACACCTACGTGGCCATGGCCATTGACATCGAGACGTTCAAGCCCCGGATCCACACGGTCACCGGCGGGCTTTCGGGCCCCGCAATCCGGCCCATCACGCTTCGCATGGTCTATCAGTGCGCGCGGGCCGTGAAGATTCCCATCATCGGCCTGGGTGGGATTGCGCGCGCCGAGGACGCGGTGGAGTATCTGCTCGCGGGCGCCAGCGCCGTTCAGGTGGGAACCGCAAACTTTCACGATCCGCAGGCAACCGTTCGCGTGGTTGAGGGGTTGGCAGCGTTTCTCCGGAGGCGGGGAATTACGTCGCCGCGGGATCTCGTGGGGAAGATCCGCGTGGAATAAGGGGCGGGAATTAGGGACAGAGAGCAATTTCGCGTTCGCGAAATTGCTCTCTGTCCCTAATTCCCCGTTCCCGTCTGCTTGTAGGGGCGGTCTATGACCGCCCAATACCTAATTTCCCCGAAGTTTCCTGTAATTCGTCAGGCAGCGTTCGGCCATCTGGAACTGCTGCCCCTGCGGACTCTGTTCCTGTTCGATGAGGTAGTACTCGACGCCACCCGACTTTTCCGCGGCCTCAAAGATCTTCAGCCAGGGGGAATCGCCTTCGCCGAACGCCACTGTATAGCCGCGGTCGGCGCCGGCGCCCCAGTCCTTGCAGTGAATGCTGCGGATGCGTCCGGGATTGGCGTTGATCCAGGCGACCGGATCCGCTCCGGACTGCACGCACGTGCCGACATCGAGCTGCAGAACGACGTCTTTCGACGTACTGGCGGCGAGTACGTCCATGGCTCTCTTTCCGTTCGCTAATTGCGGCCATTCCGTGGCGTGGTTGTGGTATCCGGTCGACATGCCCAGCGGCTTGAGTTTTTCCGCCGCCGCCGTGAGCTGCTCACCGAGCGCCTTCCAGCCGTCGGCGCCGCTGATTTGCGGCGGGCTCGCCATGACGATGTATTTACTGCCGATGGCGCGATTCAGATCGATGGCTTTCTGCAGGCCGTCACCTGCAAACGCCGCCTGGTTATTGTGGGTGGAATGGCATTTGACGCCCACATCGTCCATCAGCTTGCGCACGTCCGCCGCGATCTGGGGCGTCCACTGGAAGTACGGGGAGTAAAACTCGACCACCTCATAGCCCATCTGGGCGACGCGCCGAACCGTGCCCATGAGGTCATTCATGAGTTCCGTGCGGACGGAATACAGTTCGAGGCCCACCGGAATTTTCTTTTTTGCGTTTTGCGCGGCGCCGAATGCGGACAAGAACGGCGCAGCGCCCGCAACTGTGAGAAACGCCCTGCGGGACAAGAAATTCACGGAGTTGTCCGGTTTCATGGCGCTAGACGATAACACAGCCGGTCCGGAGGAGCGCGGTGGCCGTGCGACAGGCGGTCGTGCGACTGCAACGTCAGGTGTTGGGCTCGGGCGATCACCTACCCGGAACAAACCGCGTATTGAACGAGGAGTCGACCTCGATTCGGGGAACTTCCGCGGCGGGGCCGGCCGCCTCGGACGCGACATAGGTAATCACGGGATCTTCCGTATTCCATCGGTATCCCTGCAGTCTTTCGTGGAGTTCCGAACCGTTCCGGTAGTGAATGACCCACCTTACGGGCGCCTGCAGAATTTCACGGTCAATATAGACGACGCTTTCCTGCCAGAAAAACGGGTTTATCGGCGTGTCGGCGCCCATGACGTGAACTTCCGGGTACTTCCTCAGTGTCGGCGCCAATTCCGTAAGCTCCCCGAGCACTTTCCGGCTGATTCCCTGGAGATTGTTGTGCCAGGCGAGAATCGCTTGACGTTCCGCCTTTCCAGTCTGGAACAGCGCTCCGGCTGTAGCGATCCACGCTGCGGCCCACAGCCCGAAGGCCGCGGATTTCCATTCCGGCCTCATCGAACGGTGGGCCCGCAACAATGCGGCCAGTTCGATTCCCATGATGAAGGCGCAGTAGACGGCGAAAGGAGAGAAGTTGAAACGGTAGTAGCCGTAGACATGATTCGGTCCCAGCAGCGCATATGGCGTCAGCAGCGCCGCGCCGATCAGGAGCGCTTTCAGCGCTGTCGCCTTTCGCAGCGCCACGACGTGAATCAGGACGAGCGTCAGGAACGCCAGATGGACCAGCTTGTAGTAGGCTGATGGCCACACCAGAAAACGGACGACTGTGGCCAGTTCGTCGGGTTCCCTGTGAATCGCGTAGGCGTGTGTATCTGCCTGAAAGGTGTGTTTCATGACGGCCCAGGCGTTTCCCGCCGCCGGATGCAACGCGAGAAACGCCATGATTCCCAGCGACACGACCCCGGCGGCGATCAGCCCGGCCTTGTAAGGCCATCGATGATCTGATCGGAGGGCGGGAATGCCATAGAACAGGGCGGCGATACCCAGAAACGGAAGCGTATCCTCCTTCGACAGCGCGCTCAGGACAAAGAGCGCCACGCTGCCGACAATGAGCGCCACGCTGCCGGTCTTGCGTGATCGACTGAGGAAAAGCGCGCAGGGAATGCCGAACAGCAGCGAGAGCAGATGATCGATGTTTCCGGTGTACTTCACGATCGATGGCAGATCCGGGCTGCTGCACACGGCCGCCGTTCCGAACAGGAACGCCCAGCGCGCAGCGCGAAACGACATCCGATCCGGATCGAAGAGATTGATCGCCAGGAGGAATATCAGCGCCAGGTCCGCAGCCAGCAGAGCGTGCAGCGCGAGATAAAAAAACAGCGGTCCGGCGTTGGCGAGCCAGTGGTAAACGAATTGTGTGACGGGACGGGCATCCTGCAATGTCGGCCAGTAGCCATAGTCCCGGTATAGCTCCCGGTAATCGTCGTGGTGCCAGGGCGAATATGTAAACACGTTACTGCGGTCGAGCGTGTAAAACATCACGCTCGTGATCGCGATCGCGCCCAGGACATACAGGGATGTTCGCAGCCGGAACGGGCGAGCCGTGTTATCCAGGCCGCTCATGGGAGCGCCAGCCTGTGCGCCACAAGGGTTGTTTTCGATACCGTTTGAAGACTGGCCGTCATCATTGGAGACCGGACGATACTGAAGGTCAAGGACCCGGTCAATCACGGATCCGATCCACCACGAATCCGAGCCAAGGAACCGGCGTGTCATGGACCGGGCTCAACCTTCCCGATACAATACACGTCGCCCCAGCGGAGAAATCATGCTTCACTCGAGTCGGCCGTTACTGGTCGCGACCCTGGCCTTATCCGGCTCCCTGTACGGCGCGCAAGCCGAGCCCAGGCCGGCGAACGATCTGCCAAATCCGTACCGGACCGCGCGCGATTGGGCGCGCCCTCCTGGCGGCGGTCCCTGGGCCGCGGTCAGCGCCGTCGAGCCGGCGCCCGATGGCAGTGTCTACGTCATTCACCGCTGCTCCGGAAATTCATGCGCCGGGCGTCCGGAACCCCCGATCCTGAAGTTCGACCGGTCCGGCCGCCTCCTCAAGAGCTGGGGAGAGGGCATGTTTGTGTTTCCGCACGGCGCCACGGTAGACGCTCAGGGCAACCTGTGGGTAACCGACGCGCAGATTCAGAATGGCAAGGGCTACCAGGTGTTCAAGTTCAGCCCGGAAGGAAACGTCCTGATGACCCTGGGCCGGGCCGGTGTCGCCAGCGCGGAGCCGGGGCTGTTCAATGAGCCGACCGATGTCGTCGTCGCGCCGAACGGGGACATCTTCGTGACGGAAGGCCACTCGGGCGGCGCCCAGGGGAATGACCGCGTTTCGAAGTTTTCAAAGGATGGACGGTTCATCAAATCCTGGGGGAAGAAGGGGGCCGGTCCCGACGAACTCGATTCTCCGCATACGATTGCCATCGATTCGAGAGGCCGTTTGTTTGTCGGCGATCGCGGCAATAACCGGATTCAGATTTTCGATCAGGAAGGCCGTCGTCTCGATACGTGGCGGCAGTTCGGGCGTCCCAGCGGCATTGCCATCACGCGCGACGACACCATTTACGTTGCCGATTCCGAATCGTGGGGCCCCGATCAGCCTGGCTGGAAGAAAGGAATTCGGATCGGCAGCGCCAAAGACGGTTCGTTGAAGTACTTCATCGAGGACATGGAATCCACTACCACCGAACATAGCGGCGCGGAAGGCGTCGGCGTGGATAACGATGGCAACGTCTATGGAGCGGTAGTGCGCCGGCAAATGCTCGAGAAACACATTCCCACGGGCCCGGACGCCCGGCGCGCGGCTGTGCGCGCGCCGGTATTCCAAGTGGATCCGCTATGGCCGAAACCGCTGCCCAACCACTGGGT
>DASUFH010000212.1:0-7261 GCA_036274645.1 Terriglobia bacterium | reverse complement strand
ACGAACAGACCGCCCCTACGGCAAACGTGGCCGGCGAAGGAACCCTGGGACCTTGCCCGGTCCATCGATTGCTGGGTCCATCTATGGAGGGAAGCGTATGTCTCAAATTGGAACGACACGGGTGCCGGTGCGGGTTTACCGGAGCGAAAACCAATGGGGCGTTGCGGCGCCCGTTCCGGGACTGGAGCCCGAAGATATAAAAGTCGTGATCGATGGTCGAAGCGTCACCATCGACGGAAAGGAGCGGGGGCCCCGGCAGCATGATCTGGCCCTGATTCGATCCGAGTGGACCGTCGGGCCGTATCACCGGAAGGTGACCCTCCCGGACAAAGTGGATGGCTCTCTGGCGAACGCGACGTACGGAAACGGCATTCTGGTGCTCACGCTGCCGATCGTGAAGAACGGTCAGAAGTCGGCTCGCACGGAGTTCACGCTTGAAACGGTTGCCCCCGTTCGTGGTGGCCACATCCGGCACATGGGACACGACATCCAGCCGACAACCACGGACGAGCACCTTGAACGGATGGCCAGACAGAGGCGGCAGGCGCCCGCTCCCGAGCGTGTTGCGTAACGAAATCGGCGTTCGGACAATCGTCATGGATGAGGTGTACAGCCGGAAGGAAACCGAAGAATGAAGGCGCTGACCGTTCAGCCGGGAGTGAAGAACTCTGTCCGGCTGGAGGATGTGGCCGATGTCCGGCCAGGCGCCGGGGAGGCGCTTGTCGAGACGATCGCGATCGGCATATGCGCGACCGACCGCGACATTATCGCGGGGCGATATGGCAAGTCTCCGCCGGGATCCGACCGCCTTGTGATCGGACATGAGTCGCTTGGGCGCGTGCTGGAAGCGCCGCAGTCGACCGGGCTCACTCCGGGAGATCTGGTGGTCGGAATCGTTCGCAGGCCGGATCCCGTGCCATGCGCGAATTGCGCGGTGGGCGAGTGGGATATGTGCGTCAATGGACTTTATACCGAGCATGGAATCAAGGAACTGGATGGCTTCTGTCGTGAACGTTTCGCCCTCGATTCAAAACATCTCGTCAGACTCGATTCCTCACTGGAGGACGTCGGTGTCCTCGTGGAGCCGGCCAGTGTCGTCGCCAAGGCGTGGGATGAAATCGAGCGGATCGGACGCCGGGCGCACTGGGAGCCACGGCGCGCTCTCGTCACGGGCGCCGGCCCTGTCGGCCTGCTGGCGGGCCTGATGGCGGTTGAGCGCGGCCTGGAGACACACATCCTGGATCGCGCCACCGACGGTCCCAAGCCCGGTCTGGTCCGCGATCTCGGCGCCGTGTACCACGTTGGCGATGTGCGGGCGGCAAGCAGCCACGCGGACGTTCTGGTCGAGTGTACCGGCGCAGGTGAACTGTTTCCGCAGGCTCTGGAGACCATGCGGCCGAACGGCATCGTCTGTCTGACAGGCCTGTCAACCGGAACTCACACGGTCTGCATCAACATCGGCGCGCTCAGCCGCGACATGATTCTTGAGAACCACGTCGTGTTCGGCAGCGTCAACGCCAACCGGCGCCACTATGAGATGGCCGTCAAATCGCTCGCCGGCGCCGACCGCGACTGGCTGGGCCGGATCATTGCCCGGCGCGAATCGCCGGATGCGTGGGAACGGGCGATCGTCCGGCAGTCCGGCGATGTCAAAACCGTGCTCGACTTCCGGATGGCGAGATAATCGATCAACCGCCTCTTGGCGCGGAACACGCGGACACGAATCGCTTCGGGAGTGCAGTCCCAGGCGCGGGACATTTCGACGCTCGTGTAACCGCCCAGGTAATAGGCCCGCAGCAGTTGCTGGTCCGTTGGATTGCACGCGCCGAGGCCGCGCTGGATGTCCAGTGTTGCCGCGTTTGTGCCTGGAAGGAGGATCGGATCGACCAGTTCCGACGCCGGGAAACGGCGCCGAAGCGAGTGCCGGAAGACATTCAGGCTGATGCGATTCACCCAGCTGCCGATCTTCTCCGAATCCCGCAACTGGTGCCGCCGCTCCCAGCCTTTGACCCAGCCGGCCTGAGCTGCTTCTTCCGCATATTCGGCGGGCACCCCTTCCGACATCAGAAACTGGATGGTTCTGTTGAAGCCCTTTTCGAACGCCAACGCAAACTGCTGTTCCGTCATGGAGGAACCTCTAGGATGCAGTGTTGCCAGTCAGCCGGGTCCAGATGAGGCCCACAGCGTAACGAATTGGAGTTCGCGGGACAAGCCGGATGCGAGGAGAAGTCAAATAACTTTATTTGGCCTTGCCGGAGAACGTCCCCCATGCTTTTCATTGCGTCCTGCCTGCCCGTCGGGATCTTCGCCCGGCGCGCCCGGACTTGCGTTATCGTTTAGGGCGCAATCGAACCACGGCATGCCATGACACAACGCATTTTCTTCATCTCGGCGGCCATCAACGGGCCACGGCATGCCATGACACAGCGCATTTTCTTCATCTCTGCGGCCATCCTGTTCGCGATCCTCGCTCCTGCAGGCGCCCAGCGGCCGTCCGGCGGATGGCCTTCCTTCCGTGGAGACCATGCGGCTGGAGTTGCCGACGGGCAGGGCCTGCCCACTGCATGGGATGGCGAGAAGGGAACCGCCATCCGGTGGAAACAGCGAATTCCCGGACTGGGCCATTCGAGTCCGATTGTGTGGGACGACTCGGTTTTCGTGACTTCTGCAGTCAGCAGCCGGCCGGACGCGACGTTCAGACGGGGTTTGTTCGGTGATGGTGACGCTTCCGATGACCGGTCTCCCCAACAGTGGACGGTGTTCAGCCTCGATAAACGTTCCGGCCGGATATTGTGGGAGCGCGTGGCTTACGAAGGAGTCCCGCGCGACAAGCGTCACGTGAAGTCGACATACGCCAGCGCCACTCCCGCTACCGACGGACGCTATCTCATCGCGTTTTTCGGATCGCAGGGTCTGTACGCCTACGACATGAAGGGCGAACTGGTGTGGAAAAAGAACCTGGGACACATCGATACCGGCGCATATGACGCGCCCGATTATGAATGGGGGCCCGCGAGTTCGCCCATCATCTATCGAGATCTGGTTATCGTCCAGTGCGATCAGCAGCGTGGTTCTTTCCTGATGGCGGTGGATATCCGTAATGGAACAACGGTCTGGAAAGCGGAACGCGACGAACTGCCCTCATGGGCGACTCCAACGGTTTATGGCGGTCCCGGCCGCGCCGAATTGATCACGAACTCGCCAAACTTTATTCGCAGCTACGATCCGGAGACCGGAAAGGAGTTGTGGCGTCTCGGCGGCAGCTCGAAGATCACGGCGCCCACCCCCATCCTGACCGGCGATCTGATTATCGTTGCCAGCGGGCGGAGTCCGGAAGCGCCGGTGTTTGCAATCCGGAGAGGGGCTTCGGGCGATATCTCGCTGCGTCCCGGTGAGACATCGAGCCGGAGCGTCGCATGGGCGAAGCAACGGGCGGGGCCCTATATGCCGACACCGCTGGTCTACCGGGATTGCCTGTACGTTCTTCGTAACGAAGGTATCCTCGCGTGCTTCGATCCGGTCACCGGTGAGACCCGCTACGTCTCGCGCGTGCCCCATCAGGGCAGTGGCTTCAGCGCTTCGCCCGTAGCCGCAGACGGGAAGATCTATCTCTCAAGCGAGGATGGCGACATCACCGTGATCAAAGCCGGGCCGGAGTTCGAAGTGATCGGTGTCCATTCGATGGGACAACCATTGATGGCGACACCGGCCATTTCCGATGGCATGATGTTTATCCGCGGCGAGAAGGATCTGTTCGCCGTGGGCCGGCAGCCATGACACGAGAAGACGCATTTCTGATTTTCGACAAACTGCGCGCGGAAGACGCGTCCATCTTCTGCACCGGACGCCTGCTGGGGTGGACCGTATCGTTCCGCGGCAGAATCGTCTCCGCATCGCGCGAAGAGGTCATTCTCGTTTCGACCGACCGTCATTCCGGCTCCATGTCGCTGCGACTCGACGCCGAGGATCTGCTGATCCGCTACGCGGAGCCTCGCGAAATTCCGATGGTTCAGGGCGCCGAGGGCCGGGATCTGACGCTGGCGAGCATCATCGTGGCTCTGCCATTGCGCCTGCGTCCGGGTGATCTCCGCAAACGGCTCCTCGACGCTCCTCCGCGTGAACTTCTATTCTTTCTGGAGCTTCCTGCAAACGAAACGTAGCTCCTCGGCGCTTCTTTCTGGAGCTTCCTGCAAACGAAGCGTAAGCTCCTCGACGCTTCTTTCTGGGCTTCCTGCAAACGAAGCGTAACGAGATCATGCCCGTGGCAGGGTTTCACATGGCTGTAGCCTGAAAGGAATCCAACAGCGCTTGCTTTCTGAAACTCTGCTCCTTCTGTGTTAGGCCTCCTCCTGCCACGGGTATCCGATATCGCCATTCGCGGTTGCATGTCTGTCTATGCCGCGCGCCGGAACTGGACCACCGAGACCGCGTCCTTATAGCCGCCGGAGTACCCTCCGGCGATGGCGCCAATCAGCCCGCTGATGGCCACCCACAACGCCCAGAACGCCGCGCTGGTCGTCATTGCGGAAACCATGCCAGGCGCCACCGGCGCCAGAGTTGCGTCCGAAAGCGCAAGCAAACCCATCAGCCGGCTCGTGCCTGTTACCGCGAAGTAAAAGATCGCCATGCTGCCGAGTCCCCAGACGGTGAGGCCATGTAACGCGCCATCAGTCTTGGCTTGCGTTCCGGAGACCCTTCCGGCCAGCCATCCGCCGCAGAAGAAACTGATAAACGCGGTAACGACAGACCAGATGCTTGCCCACATCGTTATTCCCTGCGTCATCTCTCCACCCGGTCCGGTTGCTCCGGCCCCGACAGCCAGTCCGAAGAATCCCAGCAGCAACATGATGCCGAGAGCGAAAAACGTACCCGCGAAGATTGCCGACCACCAGATCCGTCTCGCCGGAACCCGGTCGAATGACACGATTGTGCGTTCCTCCTTCATATGAGTTCCTTTCCCTTTACATCCATATTTTTTCGACGCCAGCTGCGAAGAGATTGCCGGTTTCCAAGGGGAGCGGAACGGGAGAATTTGAGATGTCGATGCGCCTTTTGGAGTTATCAACCGGAGCACTCCAGCTTTGCGCCAGCTGTTACATTCTTAGACCGCCGTCCGGTGTGGCTGGCTGCGCGAAAAGAGGGAATTCATGGAGCGGCCGTGGTGAAAAGGGGAAGTCTTCTTCAATACGTCTGTTTACGGAGCGCGTTCCACGACGATGCGGCCATCGAGGCCGGGGCGCAGAGTTCGCTGGTTCCGGACGTAGTCGGTCAGGACGTCCCGAACGGGAATTCCGGTATCGGAGATATCGGTTCCACGACCGAGTTCTCCGAACCCGTCGCCGCCCGCGACGAGAAAATCGTTGGTGGCCACCGAATAGATTCGCGTGTCCATGATGGGATCGCCATTGCTCAGAGTCGCCGCAATGAGCCGGTCTCCAGAGGCTTTTGTGAGATCGTAGCGGGCGCGCGCCCCGCTGATCGCAACCAGCCGGACACCCAGAGTTTTCTTCAGTTGCGCGCCCGTCAGCTTGAGTGTCACCAGCGTGTCCCGGAACGGGAAAACCTCGAAAAGCGTGTTCCACTGAATGGGGCCGCGCGGAATGGATCCGCGTATGCCTCCCAGATTGGCGATCCCGATCTGGGTTGTGGCCCGCGCTCGGTAGGCGTCGGCCACGATATTGGCCAGGGCGGACTCGGCGCGGTCCGATTTCGCTAAATCCGCGGTGGACTCGCCGACAATGCCGGCCAGAGTTTTGGCCACTGCCTGCGTGAATGGTTCGAGAAGACTGGCCACTTCACGATTGGGCCGTCCGCGGACGGGAATCAGCCGGGCGTCCATTCGGGTCATCCGTGTTCCCTGAAATTCCAGATCGATTTGTCCGACATTGCGGCCGATGCTGCCGGTCTTGGCGATGAGCGTTTCGCCACGTTGAACGGGTCCCACCACGCTGTGATTATGTCCGCCGATAATCAGCCGGATCTCCGGAAACGCGGCAGCCACCCGCCGCTCCTCCTCGTCGGTCAGGTGCGCCATGACGATGACAAAATCCGCGCGAGCGCGAACCTCGGGAAGGACCTCGTGAAGCGTTTCGACCGCTTCCCGGACGCGGATGCCCGCAAGGTTTCTGGGGTGCGTGGTCGTGCGGACATCTGCGGTCGTCAGGCCGATCAGCCCGATGCGAATCCCTTTGACGCGGACGACCACAAAGGGCCGGATTCCCGGAATTGCAGATTCAAGATTGGCGGAGAGCAGCGGAAACTTCGCCTCTCGTATGCGGTCCGCCAGAACGGACTGGCCATAGTCGAACTCGTGATTCCCGATTGTGCCCGCGGTATATCCGATAGCGTTCATGGCGAGAATGGTCGGACGCCCTTCAAAGCGATCATCGACGTAGGTGCCCGTGAAGAGGTCGCCCGCGTCCAGCAACAAATCAGGGCGGCCCGCACGCATGATCGTCGCGATTTCGGCCAGACCTCCCTGGCCGTTCCGCGGTCCGATCTGACCGTGAAGGTCATTGGTGTGCATGATCGTCACGCGCGTGGGCGCCTGCGCCGCAACGCCAAGCGACGCGGCAACGATCAGAAGCCCGGCGCCGCGGATGGTTCGTAACATGGTTCGCGCGATTCGGATCATGGAGTCTCTCGGTTGAGGAAGCAGTGAAACGAATACAGTCCCGGCGATCGGTAGATAGCTTAATATGAGGGCCGCGCCTTTTTGCAGCGCGTTGATCGAAGGACGCGCCGAGGAGGAAGGGATGACCCAGATAAAGGCCCGGCGTCTGATCATGGGGGGCGGCCTGCTTGCGTGCGTGCTTGCGCTTGCTGTCTCCGCGTTTCTCGAAGCGCAACCCCTGCCGGACCGCCTGTCGGACGCCGAGTTCTGGAAGATGGTGTCCGATTTTTCGGAACCCGGCGGCTCTTTCCGCTTCGAAAACTTTCTGTCCAACGAGATCGAATATCAGCGGGTGATCCCCTTCCTGGTGAGCGCCGAAACGCCGGGGGGCGTATATCTGGGCGTAGGCCCCGAGCAGAACTTCACCTATCTCTCCGCTTTGCGGCCGAAAATGGCCTTCATTATCGACATCCGGCGCCAGAACATGGTCGAGTTGATGATGTACAAGGCGTTGTTCGAGATTGCGGAGGATCGAGCCGATTTCGTTTCCCGGCTATTTTCGAGAAAACGTCCCGCGGGTCTGAACGCCAGGAGCACCGCGGACGAATTGTTCCGCGCCTACCGCGCGGCGCCTGCCGACAAGGAGCT
>DASUFH010000211.1:0-9418 GCA_036274645.1 Terriglobia bacterium | reverse complement strand
CTCATTATGTTAACTTTTGCCGGTCGGGGTTCCCGGCAAGCCGGGGACTACGCGCCCATGAGGCGGCTCAAATTGCTGGCAAGCCGGCGCGCCCCGCAGTCGAGTGGCGTGCTGGCTACTGCCGGCGGCGTGGTCTTTGCGGGCGCCCTCGACCGCGTGTTCGCCGCGTACGACGATGCCAACGGGTCCCTGCCTGCTTGTAGGGGCGGCCTATGACCGCCCCACGTTTCAGGGTGAACTTCTGTTAAGTCAGGGATTTCCATTCCGAAACGGTGGGCGGTCATAGACCGCCCCTACAAGCACGCGGGGACCCAAAGTGCTCCTGTTGTGCCACCCCGCCTTCATCCAAGGCGGGGAAAACGCCAGCAGATCTTTGGACCGCCCCTTTTACTTTGTGGCTATGGGGAAGCCAACGTCGATCATTCAGGAGTTGTTGCCGAAATTCGGTTCTGTACCTGGCCAGGAATATTCCGCAGATAGTCTGGCGTCAGGAGCGCGAGCGAGGCGGGAAACTTTTCTTTCGGCCCGATAGGCAGCCAGCGACTCGCCTTCACTCTTTCCCGGAGCGGGCTTCAAACTCGGCCGGGCTGAGCACATCGAAATACACGCTGTAACGGCGACGATGTGTCCGGTAGAACGGTCGAAACGCCAGATCGATTGGCGGCGCCCCGGAAGAAGATGTCAACCGCGCCACCTGCCTGGCGTCGAAGTCTCCGGCGCGCGCTGGGTTCGGCTGGATCCACTCGCTCAGCGGTTTTCCCGCGGCGACGAGAACGGGAACCGGAGTGGACGACGCCCCGCGTCCTTCACGCCGTGGTCCCATGTCTCCGGCGAGAACGAGCGGGCCCCACAGGATTGCGGATACCGAAGCATTATCCGGCGTGGGTTCGAGCTGGAGTGATTTCGGCAGGCTCAATTCGATGGTATCGCCCGTCGTCCACCTGCGTTTCAGCTCCACATAGGAACTCGCCTGACGGGATTCCCCTTCGTTACCGGCAGCGTTACCTCGCCCGCCGGCAGCGCCGCCGCGCAGAGTCGCCAACAGAGCTTGCTCCACAACCACGCCGTTCACCCGGATCGCAAAACCATCGCCCGCCCAGACCGGCCGGCGTACGGCGATGGTCAATTCCCGTGGCGCCGGTAGCGTGAGGGAAAGGGTTGCGGTATCGCCGTCAGGAAACCCGGTGTCCATCTTCAGGCGAGACCCATCGGGGCCGAATTCCGCCGTCGACGGCACAAACAGGTTGACCCACAACCTGCCGGCGGACTCGAAGTACAGGCCATCGCCGTGAAGGGCGTGGCTCTCCATGCCGGAGCCGACGCAGCACGTGAAGCTCCGCATCATGTCCTGATACTCCTGCTGCACGCCGCGACCGACCGGAACCATGTACGACATGCGGCCATCCGCAGGATCCATGGACGCCAGAATGTGATTGAACAACGCGCGTTCCTGAAAATCGACGTATGCCGCGTCCGGCCGCAGCGCAAACAAACGTCGCGTCAGCTTGAGCATGTTGTACACGTTGCATGTCTCAGCGGTTCGGC
Organism: Terriglobia bacterium; assembly: GCA_036274645.1. GTDB lineage: Bacteria > Acidobacteriota > Terriglobia > 20CM-2-55-15 > 20CM-2-55-15 > DASUFH01. Next base: position 7,873 of record DASUFH010000211.1, on the reverse strand, counting down.
CGTCAACCCGCGCGCTCAGCTGGTCCGGAGCGCCGAAGTATTCTTCAAGACCGTGTCCTCCCGTCGCATAGCTGTGATGCCCGGTAACGCGATCCCAGAAGAACGCGGCGGCCAGAAGGTCTTCCACGTCGCCGGTGTAGCCGTAACGCGCGGCGGATCCGATCAACTTCGGAATCTGGCAATTCCCGTGTTTGCCCGAAAGGTTGTCCTGGTGACGCTTGAGTTGACCGGTGAACGCGCGGTGCTCGAATCGATAGGAAAGATCGAGCCACCGTTTGTCGCCTGTGTCGGCGTAAAGATCCGCGAGCGCCTCGTTCATGCCACCGAACTCGGTGTTCAGCATGCGCTGAACCTGCGCTTCGCTGAGCGGCGCGAGCGCGCGTTCGGCCCACGACGCAAACCGGATCTCGACGTCCAGCGCGGTCGCATTACCGGCGTAACGGTACGCGTCCCGCAGACCGGCGAACGTTTTGTGCAGCACATACCACGGAGACCAGAGACCGTTCAGGTCGAACCCGCCGGCTCGAATCTGCCCGCTCGACAGAGCGGCGAAGGCTTCACGGCCGTTCTCCAGCGCGCCGAGATATCCGTCGCCCTGAGCGTCCTGCGCCGCCTGGAGTTCGCTCACCAGGTAGTCGGCCCGATCTTTGAATCGCGCGTCGCCGGTCGCGCGAAACATGAGGCTCACCGCTGAAAGATAGTGACCGGCGATGTGTCCCGTGAGGTTGCGTCCCCCGCCGTCCCATCCGCCATAGGGCTGAGCCTTTTCGGGAAGGCCGGCGCGAATGCGGTAATACGCCATCATGCGATCCGGTTCCAGCTGGAGCAGATAGTCCGCAGTCCGATCCTGCGCGGCCTTCAAGGGACCGCCAAGAATCCGGACCTTGCCGAGAGGCACGGGACTGGCCTTGATCAGTTTCTCTTCGACGGCGCGAACGGAAGGGTTGCGGGCTTCCGCGAATGTGGAAGCAGGCCACACTGCGCCGGACGCCGCAGCGGTCGCGAGTTGGATGAACCGACGCCTTGTCGACACCACTGACTACCTCCGGGATGGGGCAGATTCTATCCCGGTTTCTGCGGCGAGAGACATTTTCCCGGCCGGCCGACCATAAAGCGACGCGCGAACTCGCGACCGCATGATCGCGCCAACCGCCGGGTAGAAGGCTCCGCTCTATGCTAAGTCACCAGCCGATCGTGCAGTGCCTTCCCTCCTTCTCGCCGGCCCCGCTGAGGCGCCCGAAGATACATGACGACGGCACCGTTCGCATGATCTCGGCCAAAACCTTCCGGACATTTTTGAACGTGAGGTAGAATCCTCGCGCTGGCGAATTACCAGGCAGTTACCCAAAGCGGTCTTGATCTTCTGAACGATTCCGGAGACGTAGAATGCCTAAAGCCCGCGCTGCTCGCCGTGACCGCCGTACCTTGACGACTGTGCTGATCTGGATTGGCGCCTATTCGGGTCTTGCTGTCCTGGTCTTCTTCTGCGCATGGCTGCGTTTTCCAAACTTTCTGGGCGGATGCGTCGACTATGCAGAGCGCCCCTACTATGCCCTCATTGACTACTATTCCCCACCCCTCCATCCGGATCTCCGGGTCATTCACATCAAGGATTTTCCCGACGGAAACGCTCGTCTGATATGGCGGAAGCGGCACGCGGTTCTCCTGAGAGCTCTCGCCGAAGCGGGAGCCCGTGTGGTGGCATTCGACATCACGTTCGATCAGGCCAGCGAATACGATACTGATTTCGTTGCGGCCATTCAGGACGCGGGCAAGACTCGCATTGTGCTTGGCTACCTGCCACTTCCGACACCGCACAATATCAGCGCCAATCTCGGGCCGGCGTTGAGACCCGACTTCGTAGAACTTGGTTCTGTCAGGGTTGCGTCGCAGACGGCGGATCACGGCAAGACTGCGCCCAGACGGCTGGTCGTCCTGGCTCACGGCGATCCCGGACCACCGGTCAGCCTCGAGCCGACGTTTCCGTTGCAGGTCAAACTCGCCTGGGAACGCGCGAAACGGGATCACGCAATCCGGGCGTTGCCCGACCTCGCGCGAGGACAACTCAACCTGGTCGACGCCGGGATCCTTGTAGACAGCGTTCCCAGCGAATTCTCCATCGAGAACAATGACGTAAAGCATACGCTTCGTGCGAGTTTCTTCTCGCAAAGGATTCCCCCCACGACCCTGGAAGAAGCCAGCGAGGAATACAGTGTGGTCGAGGAGTCGATCAACACCGGCCAGAGGGTCAATCTGGAAAAGTACAAGGACAAGGTGGTCCTGATCGGCGCGGACGTCGCGGAGGACAGGGTTCATCCAGTGGAATCGTCGGAAGAGACTTATGGCTACGCCATTCACGCCGGGATCATCAACGCGTTGTTGTCAGGCAAATACCCGCATCATGCGGGCATTGCTGCGCAAGCGGCCCTGCTGTTCCTCCTCGGACTGTCAGCGGGCGTCGGTGGGGCGATGATTCCGGCTGGCGCCCGTCCCGTACCGGTTCCATTCATGGGTAAAGAAGTCCAGCTGCCTCTCACGTTGATCGTAATGATTGGCGTTTATGTTGCCGCCGCCGTTGAACTCTTCGCGACGGCGCAACTGATTCTGGATCCTGTTTACAATGTCGCCTCGTTGATCGCGGGGTATTACTTGAGCGGATTTCTGCCGGGAGGTCAGCGTGTTGCCGTTACCCAAGCCAAAGCGGCCGCATCGAACGCTTCGTCCAGGGCGGGTAAGTCCGGAAAGGGTCGCAATGACGCATCGTAACGCGCGCAGGCATCTCGCTGCGTTTCTCGTGATCGCCGTTGTTCTGGCGCTGCCTCTGCCATTCCGGGCGGTTGCCCCGCCGCCATGCAGCGAATCTGCGGGCCTCGTGGACGGCTTCACGCTGAACGGGCTAACGGCTGAAAAGGCGGATTTGCGGGAGGTGTCTGTCGAGCGCGGCGGAACCCCTGTACCGATGCAAAAAGGGTTGCCGCTCTGTTACGGCGATGTAATCGTCACCGGCCCGCAGGTGGCTGCGACGATCTTTCTGGCGGCGCCACCTGCCGCCCCCGTCAGGCTGACGCTCGCAGAAAACACAACGACGCAGTTGGTGGATCAGAGTTCCATTCTGTTGAAGCTTGGGCGCCTGTTTGTTTCCCTGCACGGGCGCTTCGAAATCAGAACCTTTCTGGCAAAGCTCAGCGCAGGAGGAACGGAGTTCGAGGTGAACGTCACGCCCGACAACCTTGAAGTGATTCAGTTGTCCGGCACTCTGGAAGTTATCCCCGAGTCCGTCGCGTTGCTGCCACCGTTGAGGGGACTTGCGCAGGCGTTTCGTCACGACCTGGTGTTGGAGGGATACGGAACATCTTCAGAAGGGTGGAAGTCCTACTTCGTTCCGGCTTCGATCCGGCAGGAAACGCCTGTGAAAGTCGACAGGCTCAAACGGCTCACCATGTCACGCCGGGAGCGGCCGGATATTCAGGCTGCCGATGAAACGCTCGTCAGGCGCGTGGTTGACAACAACAGCGCGACGATCGTTGCCACGCGGCCGGCCCTTCCGTCGCAAAACATCATTCGGGTATTTCCGACGGCTGACGCGCGGGCGGCCGCCTACCGTGTGGCGCGCTTTGAAACGATTTGGGATCCCTCACGCGCGGAAATGTTCGAACGACTCGGGGACGTGTACGCCGACTGGGCGGAAGCAGACAGCGCCGTGCGCGCCTACAAGGAGGCCGGATCATCCCCGCATACGGGACAGGCCCTGGCAACCTACCATAACAACCTCGGCAACATTCGGCGCCTGGCAGGCGATCTCGATAGCGCTGAAGAGTCCTATCGGCAGGCCCTCGCGATCGATTTGAACTTTGCGTTCCCCTATAACGGGCTGGGTGACGTTTACCGGGACCGGGCCCTGGCGGCAGTCGACCGCGGGCAGACCCTCCTCGCCAACGATCTGGGTCTCAAGGCGCGCGACTATTATCAACAATCTCTTGGCAGGGAGTTGCGGGGCAAGGAAGGTGGACCGAACCGCGCAATCGCGCTCACCAACCTCGGGAACATTCTGGTCCTGCTGGGCGAATGGAGCGCCGCCAGGACCGGGCAGGTCGATCGGCCCACTCGCGAGGAGGAACAAGCCTTCCGGGATGCGACGCGGTATTTCGAAGAAGCCGAAAGCAGATTTAACGACGCCCAGTCGGAATCGCCCGATTCTCCCTTCGCTGTCGTTGGATTCGGACGTCTGTGGGCAGCGCAGGCGAGGATGTACGAAGCGCAAAAACAAATCGATCCTGCCAAACAGGCGCTGGCCAAGGCCAGAACGCAGTTGGAAAAGGCCGTCAGCGGATATCCGAAGTTTTCCGTTGCTCAGCAGGCGCTCGGCGTCTTTCTTGACCAGATCGGAGAGCCGGACCAGGCGACTGCTCATCTTCAGCAGGCCACCGCGCTGGATCCTCAGAATGCGCTGGCTTACTTCCAACTTGCGACGTCGCTGTCAAAACTCGGCCGGAGCGAGGAGGCGCGTCCCTACTTTCGGACATATCTTCACATTGAGTCCCCCGCATTCACTGGCGGGGCGCGTTTGAACGAGGCGTCGCTCGCATCGTTGCCGGTAAGGCCGCCAAACCTGGTCGGAATGACGCGTTCAGCCGCGTTGGAAACCATCCGGAATTCCGGATTCGTTGCCGGAACAATCGTCACAAAGACCAGCAAGGAGCGCGCGGACTCGGTCATTGACCAGGAGCCGAAGCAGACGCAGGCTGTTTCGCCCGGCGCCGTGATCAACCTTGTCGTCAGCAGTCCGGTCATAAAGATGATCAAGGTTCCGAATGTTGTCGGCAAGGATCAGGAAAAAGCGGCGAAGGAAATTGCAGACAAAGGCTTCGTCGTCGGCAAGATCGTTGGTGAAGCCAGTTGCGAGTCCTCAGGCAAAGTGCTCCGCCAGGACCCGCCAAAGGATTCGAAGATCGCCGAAAAAAGCTCCATTACGATCGTTGTTGGAACTCTCGGAGACACGCCAACTCAGATGCCCAAGGTGAACGCCATCCCTTCACTGGCTGAAGCGGAACGGCTGATCCAGGAAGCGGGGCTCTTTGTCAAACAGACGCGGACCGAGAAAACCAACAGCGCGAAGCCGGGCGCCATCGTGGGACAGAATCCGAAACCTGGCACGGCGTTACCGAAAGGTTGTGGCATCACTCTGACGACAGCTGTCGAAGGTCCAAAGGCATCGACGCCAAATTTCATCGGGAAAGATATTGCTCAGGTACGGAAACAGTTGCCGAGCGGTTTTGCAGCGCTCCTCTCTGACTTCAAGCTGGGCACAGTTACCGAACAGGAAAGCGCGAGGCCCGCCGGAACAGTGATCAGCCAGAATCCCCAGCCAGGAACCCGCTTCCCGGCCCAATCCGCAACGCCCGTAGATCTCGTGATTGCCCGCCCCTCCGGGCCCGCCGGCGTTGTCATACCATGAAAAAACAGGGGCATTGCGTGCGGAATCAACACCATCGAATCCCGGACAAACGGGAGAGGACATGTCATGTATCCGGTTCTGAGCCTGCCTGGCATCGTGCTGCTGGTCGCAATTGCCTGGCGGATGGCGTCGCGACGGCATGTCATTCCCTGCCCGGCATGGCTAGGATGGCTGGTGGAACCGGACAATCCTCTGGCTCGCGCCAGCCGCGCGCCAGCCGCGCGTCGGCCATCGTTGAACATCTGTCCCTCGCGCCCACCATGTGCGTTCTCGATATGGGCTGTGGTCCCGGACGAGTCAGCATTCCCGTTGCGGCAAAACTGAGCCACGGGAAGCTGGTTGCGGTCGACATCCAACCGGCGATGCTCGAGCGGGCCCGGCGACGGGCGCTTGCCGCAGGTCTGGCCAACATCGAGTTCCTTCACGCCGGCGCCGCGGAAGGCAAGCTTGGAGAGAATCGCTTTGACCGGGCCATCATGGTTTCCGTACTTGGAGAGATACCGGACCGGGCGGCAGCGATGGCGGAAATATCTCCTTGTAGGGCTTCAATAAGCCGTCAGCTACGGTGCGGCCTGAGATCGGCCACCCTCTTCCTGAACAGTCACGAGTGGCGCGCGGGCCTGGATGGTTGTCCCCTTTCCGGGTTCACTCTCGATTGAAACGGTTCCGCGCAATAAGTGGGCGCGCTCTTCCATGCTGCGAAGCCCCAGACCGCCCCCAAGGAGACCTTCCTGCACAATGAATCCCCGTCCCCGGTCTGAAATCCGGAGATGGCACTCCTCCGGTCCAATCGCGATTGAAACCACCGCTTCCTTCGCGCCCGAATGCTTCGCCACGTTGCGCAGCGCCTCCTGAGTGATTCGGAATAGACTCAGCGACAACTGCGCGGAGGCCCGGCGCGGAGAGCCTTCCACGCGAAGATCCGCGCGAATTCCGGTGGACCGTTCGAATTCCTCGAGAAAAGAACGCAACGCCGAGAACAGATCGGTATAAGTCAGCGTGGCGGGATGCAAATCGTGCGAAATCTGTCGGACAACCATACTGACGCGTTCCGCCTTCGACTCCAGCGCGCGACAGGAGCGCGCCGCGGAGGAAGAGGGATCAATCTGAGTCTTGAGGTGACTGATTTCGATGGCGAGGTCGGCGATCTGCTGCAGAACGTCGTCATGCAGATCCCGGGCAATGCGCATCCTTTCTTCTTCCTGCGCCACGATCAGTCTCCCGGCCAGATCTCGAATCCGGCCTTCGCTTTCCCGGAGCGCCTCCTCGGCCTGCCTTCGATCCAGGGAGGACTTCACGATCTGAACCAGAGAGTTAATCAGCCGCCGCTCCTCTGCCAGGAACGGGCCTTCCCATTCGGCGGGTTTTTCGGTCAGATAAAAGATCTCCATGACCAACGGCCGCCCATCTGCCAGCGTCACTTCACAACTCTGCTTCCAGGAACTTGTCGCGAATTCCTCGCTCGTGTAGTCGACGCCATCAAAGCGTATTCGCGCAGATGTGATCTCGGGATACTGCCAGGCCGGCGGCAGCGCCGAAACAACTTCTTCCATCAGGGATGGAACGCTTCTCGTCCGGTCGCCCATCATTTGCGCGACGCCATGCAGGGCCGTCAGTTCCTTGACGCGCTCCCCGAGATCGTGCAGGAGTTTCTTGTTCTGCTCCTCCGTCCGGACCCAGACTGCAATCTCTTCGTTGAGCGCGGCAACCGCGCGAATGAGTTCGTGGGTTCGTTCGGCTATCGGGCGCCGCTCCATGTGTCGAAAGTTGGATGGTTCAGTCTGCGGCATGCTGGTTTACGTGCGGTCATCTTATCGCACTCTGCGCAATGAGCAATTCTTTACCAATCCCTGGACACTCGGCGACATTTTCGTAGGAACCGCGCAAGCCCGGCCGTGACCTCGTCTTCGGCGAAAACGGCAACCGCCGCTCTCGAAGATGCGGCCGACCTGGCGTCGGAAAGACGTTCGTTACCGGTGAACGCATTGTGGTTCCCATAGCTCGGTCCAGCCATGGATCGTACTGCCGGGAGGATCGAAAGGATTGAAAAGGGGGACTCCACCAATTCCATGTGAAGTCCCCCGTCAGGTCGGATACTAGAGTGTCAGCCGCCCTGTACTGGCCCCGAACTTATCGACCTCCGCGCCGTACAGGTGAGCGATCGAAAGCAAGAGGTTGGCGGTCGGCTCCTTGTTCGCAACGATGTGACGATCGCCTTTCAGCTGGCCGTGCGCTCCGCCGATCAACAACGCCGGAGGGGTGCTGCGGTCGTGGAGGTTTCCGTTGCTCATGCCGCTGCCGAAGTAGATGAGCGAGTGATCGAGAAGTGTGCCATCGCCATCCGGCGTGGTCTTGAGCTTTTCGACAAACTCGGCCAGCTTGACCATCTGGTAGGTGGCAATCTTGGCGTATTTGCTC
>DASUFH010000210.1:0-7330 GCA_036274645.1 Terriglobia bacterium | reverse complement strand
ACATCGTTGATCAGCTTGACCGAGCTTTCCCGCCCCACCGTCAGGGGAATCACAGCGTTGGGAAACACCACGGTGTCGCGGACCGGCAGCACCGGCAACTCATCTGGAATCGTATGTATGCGCTGCTCCGATCCGACGGATTCCTGTAATTCCCTTTTCATTCAACCTCCGTATACCGCATCCCACTGATCTTAAGGGCGCGACATTTATTAAAGGGGAAAATCTGAGGGAGATCCGTCACCGAAGCGCGCATTACGCAATAGAAACATTTGGGTCCCCGCCTGCTTGTAGGGGCGGTCGATGACCGCCCGACGTTTCGGACTGGAAAATCTCTGAATTCACACGCTGGGCGGTCATAGACCACCCCTACAGTCTCCCGAAACTGGAGCAACAAGTTTCAAAAAACCGGCAAGAACGTGGCAGTTATTTACAGTCGCACTCCCCAGAGCGTGCGGCGTTCGGGATCGAATCCGCCGGACTCGAGCGCCCGTTCAATGGCGGCGTTCCCGGGATGTACCTGACAGGTAATTCGATGGATCTGGCGGGCGCGGGCATGCGCGGCCAGGGCGTCCAGCAGGGCGCGGCCGACTCCCTTGTTTCGCCAGGACTGCTCGACGAACATTTCCACCATGTCCAGGGTCTCGCCGGCGAATTCGGCGCGCCACTGGTAGGCGGCGTAAACAAAACCGCTCATCACGCCGTTATGTTCGGCCACAAAGATAACGCCCATCTCGGGAGACGACAGGATCCGCTGGTAGACACGTATGGCGTCTTCCCGGGTCGCGTCCGCATCCCACTGGCGCAGAAGTTCGGCCGCCCAGGCTCCAAGCGTTTCCAGATCCCCCGTTTCCGCGGGACGTATATGAACTCCAGTCTGACTAAGCGTGCTCATGGTGAATCGCCGCCATTGTACTTACGGGCATGCGGCCCCTACAACTGCGAAATCCGCTGGAAATACTCGGCGAACATCCGCATCCCCCCGGAGGCCTGCTCCCAGTCGTAGTTCTCGTTCGGCGCATGGTACCCGTGTTCGGGAAGGCTGAGGCCCAGAAACAGAATCGGGACCTTCAGATACTTCTGCATCGTCACGACCGCGCCGATCGATCCACCTTCGCGGACGAACGCCGGATCTTTCCCGAATGCGGCCCGCATGGCTCCTCGCGCCGCGTCGGCAAAAGGGCCGGTGGACGGACCGATGAACGGCTCCAGAAACGGCTCCGCGATCACCTTCGCGTCGGGATGCCGCTCATGAATGAACCTCCGGACGAGGTTGAAGATCTTGCGCCCATTCTGCCGGGGAACCAGGCGCATGCTCACCTTCGCCTCCGCCGACGGCGCGATCGCCGTCTTGACGCCCGGTCCGGTGTAGCCGCCGACGATTCCGTGCACCTCAAACGTGGGCCAGGCCCAGATGCGACGGACAACCTCCTCCCGATCGGTCACACGCAACGTCTTCAACTCGTGCGCGCGTTTGAATCGGGCCACATCGAAACCGGAGGCCAGGAAGCTATCCAGTTCCCGCCGCGTCGGCCGCGCGACATCGTCGTAGAACCCCGGAATCTTCACCTTGCCGCTCCGCGCGTCGTAACACTCGGCAATGATCTGGCTGACTTCGCCCAGCGGATTCCTGGCCGCGCCGCCGGCCAGTCCCGAATGGATGTCCTTGCCGCCGGTTTCGACGAGAATCCGCATCGGAGCGAGCCCGCGCAGCCCGTAGGCGACCGCAGGACGTCCGCGCGCAATCCAGATCGTGTCGGAGACCACGACGGAATCGGTCTGGAGCTTTGCGAGATTGGTCTTCACGAAGTACTCGAAGTTCGGGCTGCCGATTTCCTCTTCGAATTCCCACACGACGTTGATGTTTACCGGTGTCCGGGCCGCCAGCGCCTGGCGGGCGCCAAACGCCGCGGTGAGCGCCGGCCCCTTATCGTCGGTGGCGCCGCGTCCGAAGTACCGCCCATCTTCGTTGCGGAACACAAAGGGTGGGCGCGTCCACTGAGGCTCATTGGCGGGCTGCACATCGAGGTGGTTGTAGATCGTCACCGTCGGATAGGCGTCGTTCACCCGGAAACGGCCCAGCACGACCGGATTCCCCGGAGTTTCGTACGCCTCCGCTTCCGCGCCCCAGGAGCGCAGCAGTTCGACGGCGCGGCCGGCCAGCGCTCGAATGTCATCGCGATGTTCGCGCTCGGCGCTGATCGTTGGAATCTCGACCCATTCCTTCAGCAACTCTTCGAATTCGGACCGTGTATCCAATGACATAGGGCGGAAATGGTATCATCCGCGGATGGACTGGCGTGAACGAACATCATCATTCTTCAAGGGTCTGCAGGAACGGATTGCCCAGGCGGTCGAGGAGATCGACGGAAAACAATTCAGGATCGATACCTGGAACCGCGAGGGTGGCGGCGGCGGCGAGACGCGCGTGCTGGAAGCGGGCGGCGTCTTCGAAAAGGCGGGGGTCAATTTTTCATCGGTTTTCGGCAACCTCCCTCCCGAGTTTGCCGCGAAGATTCCCCGCGGAAACGGGACGGCGTTCTTCGCCACCGGTGTCTCCCTGGTGTTCCATACCTGGAATCCCATGGTCCCGGCGGTTCACGCCAACTTCCGCTATCTCGAAAAAGGCGACGCCGCCTGGTTCGGCGGCGGGGCGGACCTGACGCCCTACTACCCGATGGAAGAGGACGCGATCCACTTCCACCGCACGCTCAAGACGGCCTGCGACGCGCACGACCCGGAGCACTACCCGCGCTTCAAGAAATGGTGCGATGAATACTTTTTCCTCAAGCACCGTGGCGAAACGCGGGGCGTGGGCGGCGTCTTCTTCGATTACCTTGAAGGCGACCGCGAGAAGAATTTCGCCTTTGTCGAGACACTCGGCAACGCGTTCATCGACGCATACCTGCCGATCGCCCGGCGCCGCATGAACACCCCGTACACCACGGATCACCGCGACTTCCAGCTTTACCGGCGAGGACGCTACGCGGAATTCAATCTGCTGTACGACCGCGGCACGATCTTCGGACTGGAAACGCGGGGACGCACCGAATCGATTCTGATGAGCCTGCCGCCACTGGTCCGATGGGTCTACGACTACAAGCCCAGGCCCGGATCCGCCGAGGCGAAGGCGATGGAGTTTTTCGTTCCGCGAGACTGGGTCTGATGCGGTTCTGCCGATACTGCGGCGCGCCCATCCCTGAAGACAGTCTGTTCTGTCCCAAATGCGGCAAACGGCTGGGCCGCCGTCCCCATCCGCGGCTGGATCGGCTTGTCTCCGTCCTCAGGCTGAACACGCCCTATCCGTATTTCGCCATCCTCATCGTCGCGCTCGTCGTCTGGATTGTGGTTGCCCGCCAGCCCGGCATCCCGGCATTCGACTACTCTCAGATGGAATGGAGCATCGAACCGAAGTCCAGAACGGGCCCCGACAGTGAAGGCGCCTATCATCAGATCATCGGCCTTGTGCTGGAGAACAAGAGCACCGACGTTCAGAGGGACATTCCCGTGGAACTGACCGTCCGCGTCGACCCGGCGAAACCTGCGGATGTGAGCGCGCGCTTCGGCGGTCGCGACCTCGCCCTGAGCGCTGAAGGAAAACCCGCCCCGCTGACGCTGCTGCTGGTGGACCCGATTCAACCGGGGGTAAAGCGCCTCTTTCCGCTGGAAGCCACCATCCGCGCCCAGCCGCCGTTTACGGTGATCTATGAGTTTCGCGACCGCGACAGCAAGAAGACCCTGGTCCGCTACGCAACGGAACCCTGACCCTGCAGGTTTTTGAGCGCTTCCCGCCGGCTCAACGGGCTGAGCGCGCCGTTGTGCTCGCGAACATAACGAAGGACCTCTCCGGGGTCCGTCCACGCATGCTGGCGGAGGGCCCACCCGATCGCTTTACGGAGAAAAAACTCGCGGGACGCCAGGGACGGTTCGATGCAGTCATACAGCAATCCGAGATCGGTATCCTTCTTGAACTTCAACTGACAGAGAATGGACGTCCGCCGCTTCCACATGTCCGATGAACGGCTCCAGGCGCGCATGTGGCGCGACATTTCCCTGGGAAAGCGACGCAACAGACTCCCGATGCAGTGCGACGCGATCGTGTCGACGAAATCCCACCATGCGCCGGTGACGATCAATTCTTCGTACATCGGCAGCGCTTCGAGCGTCTGAAACGGGGCCGCCTGACGCGCAAGGCACAATTCGATGGCGGCATACCGTTCTTCCCGGAACTGCGCGTTGCGCCAGAAGAACAGCACGGTGTTTCTCCACGCTTCCGCGCCGGGAAAGTCCATCCCTCTCAGTAGCGGACGAACCACACGGCGCAGTTCCGCCGATGGCACACCGTAATAGGGCATTTCCGACTTCATATAGGCCTGCATCGCCGGCGCCCGGGAGGGATCGGCAACCGCCCGGAGCGCAGCGCGCAGGCGCGCGAGATCCGCGCCGGTCGACCCGGAAGCCGCCTTTGCCTTCGTCATCGACGACATTGTACCGAACGCTTCGCGATACGTGTCATGCCCCCCTGCCGCTCGAAATTGTCCCCTGCGAACAGCGTGCATTCACTGTTGGTAGGGCATAGTTCCCGACCCGATGTAGGGGCGGTCTATGACCGCCCAATACCTTCCGGAATATCGCGAAGCGTACCGATTTCTTCGCATCAAACATCCGCTTCCATCCCCCTGCGTTCGGTTGCTGCGTTCGGTTGCTACTTTTCTTCAGCCCGGCGCTTCGTTTATGCTGGCGCCAATCCAACGGAAGCAGATATCGAATGTTGAAACGCGCTTTCCTCTTTATCATGCTGGCCCCCGTCGCGATGGGCGCCCGGGAGCAAACGTCACCGCGGGCATGCGAACCGCCCATCCCGGCCGAGGTATCGCGGAACGTCAACATTTTCACCGAGGCGCAGGAAGTCGATCTGGGCGACGCGATCGCCGAACAGGTCCAGAGCAATTTCCGCGTCATCGACAATGACACCATCACGGGCTATCTCCGCGGCATCGGGGACCGCCTGGTCCGGCATCTGCCTCCCAACCACCTGCAATTCCGATTTTTCCTGGTCGACCTCCCCGACGCCAACGCGTTTGTGCTGCCGGGTGGACGCATCTACGTTTCGCGCAAACTGGTGTCGTTTGCGCGGACCGAAGACGAACTGGCCGGCGTGATGGCGCACGAAATCGGGCATCTGGTCGCGCGGCAGCAAACCATCGCGATTTCACGTCAGATGAAGGAAGCGCTCGGGGTCACAGAAGTCGGCGACCGGCAGGACATCTTCGACAAATACCACCGGCTGATCGAAAGCGAAGAGCGCAAGCCCGGCGCGTTCCGTTCGAGCGCCGACCACGACGGTCAGGACCAGATTGCCGCCGACCGCATCGGACTCTTCGCGGTCGCCGGCGCCGGTTACGATCCGTCGGCGATGGCGAATCTGTGGGATCGCTTTGCCGGGGCCAAAGGAAAGACGGGCGGATTCCTGAGCGACCTGTTAGGCACGACCACGCCGGAAAGCAAGCGGCTGCGCGAGATGATCAAGACGCTGAGCTCGCTGCCGCGAGAGTGCGTCGACGCGCGCGCCTCCGACGCCACGGAAGAGTTTCGCGCATGGCAGGCTGCGGTGCTCACGTATACGGGCGTGGGGCGGAAAGAATCACTCCACGGAGTGGTTTCCCAAACGCCGCTGGATCCTCCGTTGCGCGGCGAAATCACGCACCTCCGATTCAGCCCGGATGGAACCCGGTTGCTCGCACAGGACGAATCCGGTATCACGGTACTCTCGCGCGAACCCTTCACGCCGCTGTTCCGCATCAACGCAGCCGACGCAAGCCGGGCGCAGTTCACACCCGATTCACGAGGCATCGTCTTTCACAACCGGGACATGCGTGTGGAGCACTGGAGCGCCCTGGACGGCAGTCTGCGGGAGGCGCACGAACTGGTCATTCGTGTGTTGTGCGCGCAAACTGCCCTCGCGCCGGATGGCGCGAGGCTGGCGTGTCTCGACGACAATTTCACGCTGAACGTTTTTGATGTCGCCACCAACGCGACGCTGTTCCAGAAGAAGAACTTCATCATGCCTGGACGGCTGACCCTGCTGCGGTTGCTCGAAGCGGCCGGCATCACGGGCGGGATTGAAACGGAAAACGCCGCGCTGATCGACATGGAGTTCTCGCCGGACGGCCGGTTCTTCATCGCGAGCGAGCGCAACGCGACGCCCATCGCCAACGTCGGCGCCTTCGACGCGCAGACCGGCGCTTCCGTTTCCCTGCCAGGCTCAATCCAGAAGCTGATCAGCGGCGGCTTCATTTTCACGGGGCCAGACCGGTTCATGGCCCTCAACATCGAGGAACCCGCAAAGTCCGCGCTGATCACGCTGCCCGCGGCGACCATCGTGTCGCGCGTTCCGTTCATGGCCGGCTCATCCACCACGCCCATCGAAGCTTCGAGTGGACCGGCCACCATCCTGATTCAGCCCGCGATCCTGCCAAGCCGCCTGGCCCGGGTCACGAGCGGAAACTACGCCCTGGTCCGATCGGCCACGGGGCAGTATCCCGTGAGTCTGATGAGTCTCGACCGGGGCGCAACCGCCAGGGTCAGCGAACTGCCGGCGCTGGACGTGTACGAAAACATGCTCGTATCCGAGCGTCTCAACGGGGAACTCGGGCTGTACGCGCTCGACACCAATGAACTGAAGTCCGTCGCGCAGCTGCCCGGGGCGATCTTCGCTTCCCTGCGCTCCGTGGCCGTGTCGCCGGACTTTGAATGGATTGCCGTTTCGGAAGCCACGAGGGGATCCGTCTGGGCCATCGACAGCGGCAAACGAATCGTCCTTGTTCGCGGATTCCGCGATGGCGCAATTACCGGCGACGATGCGTTCACGGCGGAATTCCCGAAGTTCCGGCAGACCGAACGCCAGTTCGCCCGGATTGACCTCAACGCACCCGATGCCGGCATTTTTCGCGAGGAAGCGGACACCAGCGTCCGAACCTACGGCGATCTCCGACTGGCGATCAGACCGGCGCGTAAAGGGGGACGTTTCGACTCCAACGTGACCTTCGAAATGCAGGATGGACGCACGGGAAAACCGTTGTGGACCCGGTCCTTTCCAAACGAAGTCCCCGATGTGTGGGTCGACCTCCCGCACCAGACGATGATCCTGGTCTGGGGCGTTCTGACCAAAGCGGCGCAATCGGAAATCAAAGCGGCGCCGGCGCTGGCGGAACGATCCAAAGTCGTCAAAGACCGGAACGACGACCTCGTCGAAGTCCTCGACCTTCGCACCGGAGAGACCCGGGGCAGCCTTCTCGTCGAAACCGGCAAGGGTTCCTTCCAGATTGACGTG
>DASUFH010000209.1:0-5657 GCA_036274645.1 Terriglobia bacterium | reverse complement strand
CAGGCAGATGAGAGACAGACGAATCAAACGCGTTCCCATTTTGGTTGACCCTCCAACGGCTGCAGAGAATAACGAAAAACGTAGGGCAGGCGCAATGTCGCAGCCAAAATTGTCCCTTGCACTTGTAGGGGCGGTCTATGACCGCCCGACGTTCCGAAGTGGAAACCCCTTGGTTTCACGAGGATTCATTCTGAAACAATGGGCGGTCATAGCGGCCCACGCGATTGGTTAATCGCGACGCATCGCGACAAAAACTAAATCAATAACCGCTTTGTTGAAAACAAAGCGGTTATTGATCTAGTTCCTTGGGAGACCGCCCCTACAAGAGCAGGCGGGGACTCAAAATGTCGTCCCTCATGTCGAAATTTCCGGGAACCGGGAGGCCCTTATCGGTTCTTTTCAACCCAGAGAAAGTAGCGGTGCAGGCAGAGCGCGGTGGTGGGATCTTCGAGACGCATTTCCTGGAGAAGCGTCTCCGCGTCCCTCAGGCTGATCGCCTGATACCGTCCCAGGCCGATCTCATCGGCCGCGGGAGACGCGACCATCCGGCAATCGGGCGCGGCGAACAGGGCGATGCGCGCCGCAATGGTGCTTCCCTCGGGAGCGCAGTTCCCCAGATCCACAAGATTCGCGGGATCGGCCGCCAGACCGGTCTCCTCGGCCAGTTCGCGGACAGCGGCCTGGCGCGGCGTTTCATCGTGATCGATGAACCCCCGCGGCGCTTCCAGCGTTTCTCGTCGAATGGCGTGACGGAATGTTTTCAGCAGAACGATGTGATCATTCCATATCGGCAGGACGGTCACGCCCGTGACGAGATCGCCCGCGGCGAAACGGGGCGCCACCACGAGATAGTCCTTTACCTCGAGGCCCCCCTCTCCGGCGACCCAGTCCGCATACACATGAAACCGGGAGTTTTCGAAAACCGTGCGGCGGGCTTTCAGAACGATGCCCGCCGCCGATGGTTCTGCTTCAGACATCAGTCGATGGTATAGGTGATCCCCGAATACTGCATTTCCTCCCAGGTCTGGTCGCCCCAGCGCACTTCCGCCTTGGGATTCGGGTTGTCCTTGTTGTTCGCAGAGTTGTCGTAATGCGCGATCGCAAGCAGGCGGGAACCCTTCGGCGCGGCCAGTGGCGTCGCGTATTCATAGTAGGTCTGCCAGTTGAAATCGTATTTCGGCACCGACAGCACGACCTCCTCACGCCCGTCCGGGTACGTCATGCGGTATTCCCAGCTTTTTCCGCGCAGGTGCGTATGGGGAAACAGGGCCAGAATGTGCGTGTCCTGGGTGAACTCGATGAGCGCGTCCACGCGATGGTCGGCCGCGCCGGGCGGAATGGAGAACAAGGCGTTGACGAACGACGCGCTGTGGACCTCTTTTTGAGGCGGGGTCTTTGCAAAGAAGAATCCGACCGATGTCTGATCTTTTTCCGCCTTGCCGGTGGCCGTGTAATGCACCTGCAGAGTGAGCACGGACCCTGCGCGGATGCGCAGCGCGCCGGGCTCGAACGTCTGGGGACCGGTTCCCGGCGCCATGGTGGCCACGAGGGTCCCGCGATTGTTGGCGCGGCCGGCTGCCGCCGCAATGAGAGGGGCCAGTTGCGCAAGCGGACCGGTGGGATCGGCCAGACGCTCGACAAACGGCGGCGGATCGACGGCTCTTCCCCGTTCTCCGGCAAACACGAGGACATGGTGCACCACGCTGCGCTCGCCCGGACGCACTTCGATGGCCCTCACCCACTTGTCTTCGGTAAAATTTGTGGGTACCGTGAAGTATTGATATCGAATCGTTCCGGCAGAGGGAACATCGTAGGCCCGCGTCATCGTCACAATCGCATCCGGCTGGCCCATGCCCCATCCCGGCGCGAACGCCGGAGCGGGCGGCTTGTCTATGGGATCGCCTTCGGGAGCCCCATTCGTCACCCATTGAACGATGGTCGCCTTTTCCGCCGCTGTCAGCCGCCGCTCGTTACGGAACGTGCCCGTGGCGGCTTCCCCGTGCCAGGGGGGCATGGTCCCCTGCTCGACGCGGGCGCGGATCGATCGCGCGTAGGGCCGCGCGTCCGCGTATGTCAGCAGCGACATCGGAGCGATTTCTCCGGGACGATGGCAGGAAACACAGTTCTGGTAAAGAATCGGCGCGACATCCCGCGTGAACGTCGGATCGGCGGCGGGCACGGGCGCCGGCGCCGGCTGCGCCGCGATCGCGGCAACGGCCAGCGTCACGCCGGCAAGGACTGAAAATAACCGGACGCGCATGAGTCCTCCTCTGGGATCCGACTCGCAAGTATAGCTCCCGGCAGCGCCGGGGCTTAGCGCGATTCCACCGCGGAGGGCAAATGCCTTGACTCTGCCGGCAATTTCGCACGATGCTGCCCCTTCGCCGGATGCGGTTTTTGAAGCGGGCGCATTACTGCCCGATGAGAAAGACAGGAGAAAAAAGATTGTCATGAAGCTTCAACGCAACTTTTTAATGATCGTGCTGCTCAGCGCGGTGGCCGCGCTGGCAGCGTGCAACACGGGCGCGGACGCCGACGGAAAGGATGACATCGTCATTGGCGAATACGGATCGCTGACGGGCACGTCGGCAACGTTCGGCATTTCCACAAAAAACGGCATCGAAATGGCCGTTGACGAGATCAACAAAGCCGGCGGCCTGCTGGGCAAGAAGGTCCGCGTCGTTGTCGAAGACGATCAGGGCCGGCCCGAAGAGGCGCAGACCGTGGTGACCAAGCTGATCACCAAGGACCGTGTGATCGCCGTCCTTGGCGAAGTCGCCTCATCACGCAGCCTGGCGGCCGCGCCGGTGGCGCAAACAAACGGCATTCCGATGATCAGCCCGTCTTCCACGAATCCGGCCGTGACCAAAACCGGCGACTACATTTTCCGTGTCTGTTTCATTGATCCCTTCCAGGGTTTCGTCATGGCCAAGTTCGCCACCGGCACCCTCAAGCTGAAGAACTTCGCCATTCTTCGGGACATCAAGAACGATTACTCGGTCGGACTCGCCGACGTGTTCACCGAAAACATCAAGAAAATGGGCGGCGAGATCGTGGAAGACGCCAGCTACAGCGAAGGCGATACAGACTTCAGCGCGCAGCTCACCCGGATCAAATCGAAAAACCCCCAGGCCATCTTCGTTCCGGGCTACTACTCCGAGGTCGGACTGATTGCCCGTCAGGCGAAAGAACAGGGACTCAAGATTCCCATGCTCGGCGGCGATGGATGGGATTCGTCAAAGCTCATCGAGATCGGCGGCGCCAGCCTGGATGGATCCTACTTTTCGAATCACTACTCTCCCGACGATCCCAATCCGGCGATTCAGAAGCTGATCACTGAATACAAGGCGCGCTACAACGAAGTGCCGGACGCGCTGGCCGGACTCGGCTACGACTCCGCAAACGTGCTCTTTGACGCCATTCGCCGCGCAAATTCGCTGGATCCCATGAAGATTCGGGACGCGCTGGCGGGAACCCGGGACTTTAACGGCGTGACCGGAAAGATCACGATCGACGAGGATCGTAACGCGGTGAAGCCCGCGGTCGTGATGAAGATCGAAGGCGGAAAATATCAGTACGTCGAAACCGTGAACCCGTAGGCGACGCGCTCGCCGAAGGTCACGTTGAATCCCTGCCTGCCTTGTAGGGGCGGTCTATGACCGCCCCCTGGAGTTTGGACATTTGGAAGGCTCTAGACGCTGGCGTATTCCCCGCCTTGGACGACGGCGGGCGCGGAGCGTGAGCGCGATAGCGCGAAACATAAACAGGTGGCCGCGCCCTGAAAAAATCGGTCCCGTTCCTTTAATCGGCGCGGACGGGGCGGTTCGATAAACATCCGAATGAGACTTCCGCAAATACGACAGAATCTATAAGGTAGTTCCACGAACCGCCCCGTCTGCGGCCATTATGGAGGCAGGCATTTTCTTTATGGCCGCAGCCTCCCCCGCCTTTACCAAGGCGGGGAATCCGCGCTTCAATAACGTTACTCACCCTTCGTGTATCCACTGAGACGAAGCGGCAGATTCGAGACGTAAACCTCAAATTCACTGGCCTAAGCCGGAGTGAATTCCACTCCGATAACGTCGGGCGGTCATAGACCGCCCCTACAAAAAAAGAGATGGGGACTCAGCGCGGAGCGACAGGCGCCTCCACTGAAAACTGATTCGGAACTTCCCCAAAGCCAAGATAGCGGTGCTCCAGCCGGTCGGACCGGACGGTCACGATCCGCATTCCGGAAGGATCTTTTCCCAGCGGCCTGCCGACAGGACCGTTGGTGATCATTTCCAGATCCCCATCTTTGCCGAACGCATTCCTGTGGTAGTGGCCCGAAAAAACGTAACGCACTCCGGCGCCCTTCAACAACGCGAGATAACGCGCGCGCTGCGCGATCGGAATATTGAAATAGCCGGTCGCTTCATCCGCTTTTTCCAGAAACCACGAATGATGCTGAAACACCACGATGTGTCTTGCGCCGGAGGCCTTCGCCCGCTCCAACTCTTCCTCGAGCCAGGCTTCCTGGCGGTCGGCGTCCACCTGAACTTTGGCGGGCGATGAAATCACGCTGGAATCGAGCACGATGCCGTAGAGATTGCCCTCCCTGAAGCTGTAGTAATCCTTCCCGAAGTGTTCGCGATAGTACGCCAGCGTTTCCGGGGTCGGGTCGTTTCCAACGTCGTGATTGCCGGCCACGGCATAAACCGGAATTCCGGGATCGATCTTCCTGGTGATGCGAAAATATTCGGCCGACTGCGCCGGGTCGCCCACCTTGTTGATCAGATCGCCGCAGATCACGACGAACTTCGGCCGAAGTCGATTGATATTGGCGACCGCAAACTCATAGTTGGCCGTTTCCTGCGCAAAGTCCTTGTCGCTGGTGAACGCTCCAAACTGCGGATCGGCGAGTTGCACGAAAAAGAAATCCGCGCTTTGCTGCCGCGCAACCGCTGTCGATCCCGCGCAGAGCGCCGCCAGCCCAATCGCAAGAATCAGACGTCTCAACATGGCGGTAAGCCTAAAACAAGACGGGCAGGCGTTGCCAGCCGCCCGATCCCTCTTCCCCCTTGTAGGGGCGGTCTCCCAAGCGCGCGCCTTGACATGTTTTGCGCATGCATGCATGCTCGAAACCCTGTCCACCATGCGCAAATTGCCGGGCCGGATTGAACCGTTTGCTGGAGTGTGACTGATGATCCTTGAATCGGAAAAGACGGAACGCGGGCTCGGCGCCGGGCGCCAGGCAGCCGAATCGACGAGCGGGCAGGCGGCCCGCACGATCAACGAACTCTTCAGCCGCGCCATGGACGAACGGGTCGGCAGGATCGTCATGCGCCACAAGCGCGGCAAAGAGTGGGTTCCCATCACTGGCGACCAGCTGAACGAGCGGGTACGGAACCTGGCCGTCGCGCTGCAGGGCCTCGGCATCCGCGCCGGCGATCGCGTGGCGCTCCTGGCGGAAAGCTGTCCGGACTGGAGCATTGTGGACTACGCCATCCTCGCCACAGGCGCCGTCAATGTGCCGATCTATCCCACACAGGCCGTCGATCAGGTGGCGTTCATTTTGAAAAACAGCGGCGCCAAAGCGCTGTTTGTCTCCAATGCCCGGCAGCTGCGGCGGATTCAATCGGCCCTGGACTCGCTGGCGCCGGGGGAAAGGCCGCAAC
>DASUFH010000208.1:0-13627 GCA_036274645.1 Terriglobia bacterium | reverse complement strand
CGCTCATGCGGAATCTGCTGGCCGAATGGTTCTTCGTCGATAACAACAAGATTCGCAATATCTGGGCGTCCATGTTCTATCCGACCAACGATCTGCCGGTGCCGAACTGGCCTCCGTATGAGGGCAACTTTCCGGTGGCGGCGGAGTTTGCGGCCCCTGCGGCTCCCGCCGCCGCCGGTCCTGGCCGCGGCGCAGGCAGACAGTAAGGATACAGGGAATGCGTTCGCACTTTCCCTCTTCGCCACGGCGCTCACCGTAACCCAGGCTATCGCAGATACGGCGTAATCAGCGGAAGGTCGATGCTGGTGTTGCCGCCTTCCTCGATGCGGATGCTGCGGCCCTGTTCTTCATTGGCGCGCTGCAGATCGGGGTCCATCCAGGCGTCGCGTTCGATACCGGCCCAGGCAAACACCCTGTAGTCTCCGGGAGGAATGCCTTTCGCTTGAAACCGGCCGTCGCGGCCGGTGGACACGGCGCGATACATGTCGGTGCGGAAGACACGGCCGCCTGGCGCGTTGGCTACCAGTGTGACCAGCGCGCCGACGGCCGGATCGCCGTTGGTATTCAGGACGCGTCCTTCAAGAACGCCGGGGTTGGCGCCGATCGTAATGTCCAGTGTGGCCTCCGGATCCGCGCTGTAGCGCAGCGGCGCATTGAGCGCATCCTCTCCGGCGTAGGTGATGGACTTGATGTAAACGTCCTGCAGCGCCGGGGATCGCTGTACGGCCGGCGCGACGACCGAGTTATTCAAGGGCTGCACATAGACGCGGTAGTCGTCCCGCGGAAGGTTCTTGATCAACGTCTCGTTGTTCGTAAACCCGCCCAGGAAGGGATCGCGGGGACTCGGCGGATCGTCGCCGAGATAGGGGCGCAACAGATTGCCAATCTCCGGCGTCTTTCCCGACGGCGGTATTTCCACGTTCAAACGCGCCTTCAAGTCGAAGCCCTGCTGGAGGACAAGAGACACAAAGTCCACGTCGCCGCGCACCTCGACCGGCGTCCGGGCGTTGAAGCCCGGGTTCTCCGGAGTGGTCTGCGTGCTGGTCGAGAGTTCGTACATCCCGGGCACGACATTGCGAAAGACAAATCTCCCGGAATTCGCGTCAATTGCCGTCGTGTACGATCCCGTGTTCGCGTTCGAAACGTTCGCGCGGGCCCCCACCGCCATGAGACGCGCCTGCCCGCGCGCCTGCTGCGGCAGCGGCGCGCCGCCCGCCAGACCGGGACAGATATCGTTCGCGGCCTGGACCGCAGTGACCGCACTCTGCAAACCCTGGTTAGGGCCGCCACGCAGCGCGTCCTCAATGTTCGGGGAAACCAGCGGGAGCTGAGTGGAAATGCCGCCTCGTGGACCCGTAGCGCCGGGAGGATCCGGCGGTCTGACGTCGCCCAGAACGCTCACTGTCCCGCATACGTGATACATCGGAACGGGAATCAGACGGATATCCGATCCCCGGTACTCGGCGCCCGACGCGGCGTCGATGGGACTCGCGAAATCGACGCTGGTCTCCGCGGGGAAAAACACCGGCGCCAGCGTAGTGGCCGAACCGCGCGCTTGAACGGCGTTTCCGTTGACAATGAAGTTGGCCGCGCCCGCAGTGGGATTTTGACCGAGCACCGTACGGGTTTGCGTATTGGTCGTATAGGGTTCTCCGCCAGGCGAAGCGTTCGCATCGCCATTCACGATGATTTGACCGTTTGTATTCCACCCGGTGGCGACCGCGGCGACGTAGTAGCGACCGGGCGTCAGCCAGAACAGGCGGTATTCGCCATCCTGGTTCGTGCGCGCCTCCTGCACGGTGCGCAGCACGCGCTGGAGTCCCTGATAAGAAACCTTCAACGCGGACACCTGCACATTGACCGCCGGCGCGCCACGGGAGTCGGTCACACGTCCGGAAATCGTGGTTGCGGCCATCATCGGGATGTCGAGTCCGCTGAGGGCCTGTCCCGCCGTCAGGCTTACCGGCTGCCCCGGCCCGTTCAGCCATTGCTGACCGTATTCGGCGGCCACGTAGCCGTCACGTTTCACGAGGAGGCGATAGGATCCCGGCTGCAGTCCCGTGAAGTAGTACTTTCCTTCCGAGTCCGTCGTCGTCTTCAGCGGCTGCGCGCTCGATACGCCTCCTCCTCGCAGTTCGATGGAAGCCTTGCCGAGCCCGCGGTTACTTCCCCACTGCAGCGCTGTGCCCTGTATCGAGCCAGCGGGACGCGCCGATTGGGGGGCGGCGCTCGGGACGGACAGAACAGAAGCCGTCAGGAGTGTCGTCACGCTGAGTATGTTTGAGAGTTTCATTGTGCGCCTCATCGGGAGATGACCAGTTCGGTCGTGGATTCCACGCCTTCACCAATCTGGACCGGCCGGGCTCGAGCCCCCGACGTCCGAATAAACTCCTCGTCAAACCATGCGCCTTCGGCCACCCCATCCCATGCGAAGGCGTTGTAGCTGCCCGGCGCGACGCCTCGGATCTGGAAATGGCCAAAGCGGTCGGAGGTCGCGACGCGGTAGAGGTCGGGCCGGTCCGTTGCGCCGAACGGAACCAGCGCAACGGTCGCCCTGATGACCGGATTCTGGTCGACATCCATCACTGTCCCTTCGAGCCCGCCGCCCAGACCGAGAACGATCTCAAGCTTTTCCTCCGGCGTGGACGTCAGGTGGAGTCCTTCTTTAAGGACATCCAGACCGCCCAAACGGATCGCCTTGACGTAACTCTTTTCAAACGCTGTCGGTAAGCGGCGCTCGGCCGTCCCAGTCGGAGGTAGAAACGGCAGGATGTACACGCGGTAATCGCCCGGTGGCGCCTTCTCGAGCGTAAAGATAGAGTCCGTACCGACGGTTCCGACCGTCGAGACGCCTGGAATACCGGTGAGATCGGGATTGCGCGCCAGCACAACCCGCCAACTGCTGGGATCCACCGGCTGCGCCAACGCTGACGGGTTTTCCACCACCAATCGGCCGGACAATGGAAAGGCCGGAACGGGGACCACGAGAAGATCCTCGATATCGGCGTTCCCAACCTCGATCGGTATTCGCGCAAGCTGATTCTGAACGGTCGCATAGAGGACGTAGGAGCCCGGGACAACGCCGGCGATATCGAAATTGCCCTCCATGTCGGCCGTCGCGTAGGGCATTACGGCGAGAGAGGTCCACTCCTTCGGGGCGAGGCGAAGTTGGGCGGCGGGAGGAGGGGGTGGATTCTGTTGGCCGCCTCGCGCCCCAAACGCCGCGCCGGGACCGGTCGGCGCGCCGGCCGCCGCGACTGTCGGCGCGATCGGAGGAACCTTTCCGCGAATATGCCACGCGCGCTTTCTCGCGCCGTTGAACGTGAGTTGAATCGCGTTGATGGACTCGGCGGGCCGGATATCGATGGGTTGCGCCCGGGAGGCGTCGACGCCGCCGCCGAAATACACCGGGAGGTACGTCTCTTCGATCGTTTCCCCGTCCCGGGTGTTTCTTCGCCGGATCACCGGGGGCAGCGCGTCCGCGCGGTAGCCGCCTGCTCCAGGAGGCGCAACACTGTAAGCGGCGCGCTGCCGGTCCGTGTCCTCGGGAATGGCGGCAATGAAATAGCGGTCCGGCGGCAGCCAGAAGAAATGGAATTCTCCGCGGTCGTTCGTCTGAACCACGTTCATGGAATACAACCGCCGCTCGCCATCCCGGAACGTCGCGCGCATGACCTGAACCCGCGCGCGGGCCATCGGCTCACCGTCGTCATCGAGCACACGGCCCGAGATGCTGCCCGTTGGCGCCATGACCATATCGATGCTTTCGAGGGTCTGAGCTTCCGTCAGCCGGACCGCGAGCCCGCGGCCCAGATAGTTCCGCTGATGGTATTCCACCGGCGTATACGCGCCGGAAGGATGCGCCGCGCCCACGCACCAGACGCCGGCGCGAAGCTTTTCCAGCTTGTAGTGGCCATCGTCGCCGGTTTTTGTACTCGCGCGCTCCCCCGTGTTGGATCCACACTCGGCGCGGAGCGCCTCGACGTTGGCGCCGGCCAGAGGTTCACCCGTTCCGAGCGCAGTAATGAGGCCGGATATCGATCCGGTCGGCGCCTCCGGCTGACGCTGCTCGCCCAGCGGCGCCGTCGTGATCGGACGCGGATCGGTCGGGCCGGTCGCGCCGAAAGGCCGTTGCGCCAGAGAGCCGCTGGCCGCCAGCACGCACAGCGGTATTGTCAGCACAAACGGTATCGATCGCCATCGTCCGAAACGCGCCCACGATTTCAGCATCGATCACTCTCCACGGAATTGTTCGTGCGGGAAACGCAACCGGCGAAAACTATAGCAGAATCGTCCGCCCCCCAATTCCCCTATAATCTCTTCCGTTCGAGACACCCGTTCACAATCCGGAGGCGCTCCATGACATTCCGCGCTCGAAAAACGGGAAATGCCGTTCTCCTGATCCTGCTGTCCATCGCCGCATTGGTCCCTGGCGTCCGGGCGCAGACGGCCAGCCGCGCTGTTACCGGGCGCGTCGTTATGGAAAGCGGCGCCATGCCGCAGCGTTTCACGCTGCCCATAACAAGTCCCGGCAAGACCAGCACCGTGGTCATCACTCCCGATCCCGATGGGTCCTTTCAGGCCACGTTACCGACGGGTATGAGTATGGTAGGGGCCCCGGCCAGCCTTCCCGCGGGAACGACCGTTCTCAACCTGACGTTCGGCAACGCCGATCTTCTGAAAGAGCCGCTCGTTGTCGACACCACCGGGAACGCGCAGATGATTGTCACGCTTCGGGGCCCACGCCCCGTCAATATCAGCGGACGGGTGACCGGACTGGCCTCGACGAACGGCGTGCTGGTCGCGCTCCAGGGCTCCACGTCGATGGCGACGTCCCGAGGCGGCGCGGCGCCGAACGCTTTACCGGAAACTCTTATCCGTCCCGACGGGACCTTCTCTCTGACAGACGTTCCGCCGGGCAGCTATCGCGTACGCGTTATCGGCGGCTTCCTGGAAAAGACCGTAACCATTTCGGTGGGAAGCGCGGATGTCACCGATCTGAACATCGCCATGCCGCAGGAACGCTTTGTCACCGGACTCGTGATCGTGGATGAATACGACGGCCCGGTACCCAGCATCACCGCGGAAGCCCGCTCGACCGATGGCAGGGTGCTGCCGAGCGCCAAACCTTCAGCCTATGAAGGCGTGAATACCGGGCAATTTTTTATCTTTCGGATGTCCAATGGCGAGTACCGGATTTCCGTCACGAGCATTCCCTCCGGCTACAAACTCAAGTCGGTGACGTACGGAGACACCGATCTTCAGAAGGAGCCCTTGAAGCTCGACGGCATCCCCTTCTGGAATATCGTCGTGCGCCTCACGCGCGAACGGTAGAAGACGGAAGGTCCTGTCTGATCAACTCGGAAGGAATAACGCAAATCCGAGATCGTTCTTCCGCACTGTAGGCGCGGCCTCCCAGGAAGCTACGCTGGAGGCCCCCTGCCGTTCCGCGGCCTTCCCCTTCGCAGGGCAATGCGCCGGATTCCCCTCCTGTGGCGTGGCACAACGGGAACCTTTTGGGTCCCCGTCTGCTTGTAGGGGCGGTCTATGACCGCCCAGTGTTTCGGAGTGAATTCTTGTGAAACCACGGGGTTCCACTCCGGAACGTCGGGCGGTCATAGACCGCCCCTACAAGCGGACGGGAACTCAACATGTTTCCGTTGTCCGCCATCCGTCCTGAGTCAGGTAGAAGATGATGGACTAGTTCAGGGCGGCTGCCGCCGCCGAGCTTCCCGTAAACATCGCAGGCCAGCGCAGCGGGGTGTCGCGCATCCAGCCGAGCTGCGTGATCGTCATCGTAATGAAACGCATCAGCACACTCCGATCGTCCTGCGGAAGCGCCTTCAGATTGGCGACATACGCGGACCACTTCTCCGCGATGTAATCCTCGACGTTCGAGATATAGAAGACGGAAACCACCGCGTCGTGTCCCCGGAGATATTGCCCGAGAGCCCTGAGCGTCTTCGGGCCGCCGAAATCGCCGACCAGCGGAACGATCAGGTTCTTCCGCTGCATTTCCTTCACGTACTGATAGCGGCTTTCCGCGTCAAGGAACGCCCAGTTCTCGCCACGCGTGTCGGTCACCAGCATCAGCCATTTATAGCTGGGCACCTGCTGGTTCGGGCTGGAGCTCGCGAAAGCGTAGTTCATGCGTGGGCCACCTCGGTAGAACACATCGAACACGTATTCGATCTTCTGCTCGTCATCGCCCACGGGTTTGAAACCGTGCTTGCTGATCAGGTTGTCTTTGATCGCCGCGAGTGTCTCGTCGTAAAGCGCCTTGTCCGGCGCCAGCGACTCGAACGCGAGAATCATGTCGGCCGCAGTCGAGTTCGCCCCCAGCCCTTCAGGCCGTTTCCGGGAAAACAGACGGGAGACGAAGTCCGCGCGGTCCGCGGACATCTCAAACAGCGCCTTATAGAGGAGGAGTTCGACCAGGTTCTGCCGGCGGATATCGATAATGAACGCGACCTTCGGCTCGATCGCGGCAATGTAGGTGAAATTCTGTTCCGGCCCGACGCCCAGATAAACGCCTCCCGGCCTGGTCAGACGCTTCAGTTCCGGCAGCGCAGTCTGGAAAGAGATCTCGTTGGAGACGAAGTTCTCGTACTGGTAATACCCATTCGGTTCGGAGAATTCGTTGATCAGCCGCCAGAACTCCGCGTCGGAATACGACGCGGGGATCGTATCGGCCGCCACCGCAGGCAATGCAAAGGCGCACACCACCACGACCAACGCCAATCCACCGCGCCACACAGAGCGGCGCCTCTTGAGCATGAGAAGTGGGACCTCCTGAATGGCATCAAGGTAGTGCGGCAGCCGTGTCCGGTCAATAAGAAATTCGACATAAGAAATTCGCACCGTGTCGGTCCGCCTAACGGGAAACGCCTGCCATAGCGTAAGGATCTTTCGTCTCGCGCAGCATGTCCTCGAAGCTGGGGCGAAGACCGGACTGCACCGCGCGGGTCAGATCGATCAATGGCGAGATGGCTATCGCATTGCCGCCGGCATTCCACCACGGCAAGAGGCGCGCCTGGCTCCCCAGAATAAAGCGGATAAGCATGCTGGAAGAGTCCACGGGAAGCGCCGCGAGATTGGCGTAGAACACCTGTTTCTGCGACGGATTGAGGTAATACTCAACATTGGAAACATAGAACGCGGTCACGGTTGCATCGCGCTCCTGAAGGTAGCGGCCGATATTGCGGATAACCGCAGGTCCCGCGAAATCACCCACCAGCGGAACGATCAGGTTTTTCCGCTGCATTTCACGCACGTACCGATAGTTCTCCTCTGTCGCGAGAAAAGACCAGTTGTGGCCCGTCGTGTCCGAGGCGTTCATAAGCAGGGCATAGCTCGGAGGTCCGCTGAGCGAACTGGGAGACGGGCTCGCAAATTCATAAGTGATGCCAGGACCGCCTCGATAAAAGACCTGGTAGACGTAGTCGATCCGGAGCAGGTCATCGCTGCTCAACTGAAATCCGTGTCGTTTCAACGACGCCTTGACGTCCCCGAGGTTCTGCGCGTACAGATCGGCGTCCGCCTGAACGCTTCCGAAGGCGGAAAACAGCGCAGCCGGAGTGGCGCCGGCGTCGATACCGGTGGGCCTGGCCCGTGAAAACAACCGGCCCACAAAGTCCGCGCGGTCGACAGAAAGCTCGAAAAGCGCCTTGTACATGAGCAGTTCCAGCATGTTCTGCCGCCGGATATCGACGATAAAGGCGAGGTTCGACTGCAACGCCGACACATATGTGAAATTCTGCTCGGGGCCGACGCCAATATAGACGCCGCCGGGCTTCGTGGTCACTTTCAAAGCCGGAATAACATGCTGGACGATAATCTCGTTCGAAACGAAATTCTCATAGGGATAGGCCCCGCCTGGTTCAGAAAGGTCCACAATCATGCGCCAGAATTCCGCGTCGCTGATCTCGGAAGGCAGCGTGGCCGCAGTCCGGGCGGCCCCTGCGCCAACGATCGCCGTGAGAAGGACTGTAACCACGCCAACTATTGCGCCCGCAACAAGCGATCTGCGAAAGGTCATGAGCCCTCCATCGGGGAAAACTAATGTGCTGGAACCAGGCACAGTATAGCGAAATTAGCAGCGCGGGAAAGATCGAAAGGGCGTGCGGGGGATGAAGGAAAGTGACCGCCACACGGTTCATTCTTGCGGGATTTCCCTGGAAAGGAACGAAGGCCGCCGCTCATCTTATGGTTGACGAATGTTGTCGAAGAGAACAAAGATTGTCGGGATTTGTCACTATGACCGCGGTTCTTCGGCTTGCCGGGAGGTTGGAATGACATCAGTGGCGCTTTCCTTTTTTCTATTAGCGCAGACGGCGGCGCCAGCTGGTGACGGCAGAGTCCGCGAGGTGACTGGCCGCCTCTCGGTCGAAGGAGGCGAACCGGCCCCTTCTTCCTTTACCCTGTCGCTGATGGCGGGCGGTGGCGAATCGACGCCAGCGTTGCCAGCGGGCGCAAACACGCCGCTGACAATCAGGCCTCAAATCGATGGAACGTTTCGAGTGCAGCTGCGTCCGGGGGAATACCGCGTGGGCGCCCCTGGCGGTCTCCCTCCCGGATATATGGTTCGATCGATCGTCTACGGTGGAGTCGATCTGCAGCGCAGTCCGCTGAAGGTCTCCTCGTCCGATTCGGCCGAATTACTCATCGGTCTGGCGATTAACGGGCCGTCGCCGGCGGTCAGCGTCAGCGGCCACGTAACGGGACTTGCGCCGGGACAGGTCCACCGAATCGCATTAAGGGCGCCGACAGCCGGAGATCTTGCCGCCGCCATCGAAACGTCTGTCGGGACCGATGGCGCATTTACATTCCCGAAGGTCCTTCCAGGCAGATACATCGTGTACCTGAAGCTTCGCGCTCAGACGCAGGTTACGGTTGGCAACAAGGACGTGACCGGTCTCACCGTCGTTTATCCACCCGACATCCTCGTCTCGGGGCATCTGATCGCCGAGGGCGCGCAGACACTCCCTGCCGTCATCGTCGAAAGTAACGGCAAGGCGGCAACATCCTACAACCGGGCGACAGGCACATTTATCCTCAGTCTGGAAAACGGCGAGAATTCCATCTCGGTCCGGAACATTCCAGAGGCGTATCGCCTCAGATCGATTACTTACGGCGACGTGGACCTGCAAAAGGAACCGCTCAAGCTCGATGGGCCGGCCCTCTGGGACATCATCGTGCGGCTTGCGCCGAAAGACTGACTGGCCGGTTCAATGGTAGTACGTGCCGGGCCACTGAGGCGGCACATCCTGGATCTTCCCCAGCGTCGTATAGTTAAACGGTTCGAACCGGATCAGCAGCGTCGCGTTGTCCGAAGGCAGCGCCGCAAGATTTGCAAGGTAGGCGGACCATCTGGATTGGATGTAATCCTCGACATTGGAGACGTAGAAGACGGATATTGTCGAGCCGTGGTCTTTGACGTATTGCGCGACAGTCTTGATCGCCTTGCCTCCAGTGAAGTCTCCCACGAGCGGAACGATCAGGTTCTTCTGCTGCATGTCCCGGATTCGTTTGTAGCTCTCCTCCCGGTCAAGATACACCCAGTTTTTTCCATGACCGTCGGTGGCGACAGCCAGCATGTGGTAACTGGGAACGTAGGGGTTGGGCGCTGTGCTGGCGAATCCGTAGTCCATACGCGGGCCACCGCGAAAAAAGACGTTGAAGATATACTCGATGTTCCGCTCGTCGTCTGCGCTGAGCGCGAACCGGCGCCCACCCGTCAGACGCTCCTTGATGCCCCTGAGCGTCGCGGCATAGAGCTGCGGATCCGGCTTCGCCTCGGCGAAGGCCTGAAACAGCGTGTTTGCCGATGAATTCGCGTCGAGTCCCGCCGGCCGTCTCCGGGAGAACAGGAGAGAGACGAAATCGGCGCGGTTGTCCGCCATTTCAAACAGCGCCTTGTACATCAGCAGCTGCATCGTGTTTTGCCGCCGGACGTCGAAAATAAACGCGACCTTCGGACGCACGACATCAATGTAGGTGAAGTTCTGTTCTGAGGCCACCCCGAGGTAGACCCCGTCCCGTTTCGCCAAACGGCTCAGCTCAGGAATGACCTCCTGGTATGAGATTTCGTTCGACACAAAATTCTCATACTGATAGTTCCCACCACCCTCGGAAAAGTCCGTCACCATGCGCCAGAACTCCGCATCTGTGTATTGGCCCGGCAGCGTATCGGCAGCCTTTACGTAGAGCCGCACGCCGCCGAGCAGAGCGGTCAGGCAGATGAGCGCAAGTGAAACCTGAATGGGCCTTAATCGCATGGGTAATCTCCGGAAACGAATAGATGGGTCACGAGCTTAATATCTCCGTCTCCATACCGCTACTCATAACCATGATCATGTTCCACCGCGTGACGCGGAATACTACCGGCTGCAGGTGGTATGAGAAACACGGAGCTCACCCAACGCGCAATCGCGCCGAGCTTTCGGAGTTCCTTTAAGTCCGACCCACTCCGTCGGGTACAACCCAGGTACCCGCCAGTGATGCCTGGGGCGCGGCTCCTGCCTGGCGCATCCCATGACCGAACTCGACGCCTGCAGACATTGACAGAAGCAGCCCTATGGCGATTCCTGGGAAGAATCTCATAACTTTGTCGCCCCCTTTATGCAGTCACGTTAGCGCCAGGCCGGAGACATACCTCGAACCAGATCCATGAACTCATCCCGCGTAGTGTACGACCGGGATTTGCACAACGGGAACGTTTTGGGTTCCCGTCTGCTTGTAGGGGCGGTCTATGACCGCCCAGTGTTGCGGAGTGAATTCTTGTGACGTCAAAGGGATTCCGTTCCGAAACGTCGGGCGGTCATAGACCGCCCCTACAGGCGGACGGGGGCTCAACATGCTTCCGTTGCGCAAAGCCGTACCACCGACATTGAAAACGGTTCTACGACACGCCCATCACTTCTCCTGGCTCGGATGTGGCGGCGATCCTCGGTGGAGAAAGCCGGAAGGATCGATAAATCGTCAGCGCCATGGCGCCGAGCCCAAGCAAGCGGACCAGGAAACTGATCAATCCCCCGATCCACGGAAGGTTCATGGCAACGGCAACAACCACCACCCCCACGATCAATGGCAAGGCGCCGCTGCGTTTCATCAGGGAGCGCCCGACGAACTCGGAAACCACAATCCTCGAGAAGTAGAGGCCGGCGAACCACAATGCCATCGCTACGAGCGCGAGGGGAAGGCCGATTACTGTAATGCCCACGAGGATCGCGGCGAGGGGAACGCTCACAAGCGTGGCGAAGCCGACACCACCGGAAATGAGCCAGTCCTTGCCTGTCGCCCCGGTCGGCGCGAGCGAAGGAAAGATT
Source organism: Terriglobia bacterium (assembly GCA_036274645.1). Taxonomy (GTDB): domain Bacteria; phylum Acidobacteriota; class Terriglobia; order 20CM-2-55-15; family 20CM-2-55-15; genus DASUFH01. The sequence goes on along the minus strand of DASUFH010000208.1, from coordinate 2,300 downwards.
CGAAATAGAAGCAGACCGGCTATGAAGGCCGCCAGCGTCCAGACGATTTGCCAGACGTAGAAGCTCGCCGTCAAATATTGATTTTCTTCTGGCGTCGATGGCGCCAGTTCAATCGCCTGCCGGCCGTCAATAGCGGCGCCGCTGGCGATATGCAGGTCCTCCTTCTCTTTGATAGTGCCCTTCAAATCTCCGCCGATGTGGGTCGTAGCCGCGAGCCAGGCGTTCCCGCCTCTGAAAACCAGGTTTCTGAGAACGTTCCCGCGCATGTCCAGAGTTCCACCCAGGAAGATCAGGTCTCGCTGGGTCTTCCCCTCGACGGCCGCCTCGGCGGCCAGAGCCATGGCGTTGCTGCCGATATCCGCTGTCTTTCCAAACGTCACATTGCTCCCGGCTCCGATCGCATTTCGCCCGACATGTCCGGACACGATCACGGTTTGCGCCACGCCCAACAGACTGCCTCCAATGTTTCCCAACACTTCGACACGCCCGGCCAGCGCAATCACATTCCCGCCGACATTGCCGCTGATCGTGACCCGGTTTCCGACGGCAAGCAGGTCTCCCGTAATATCCCCCGCGATATCGATGTTCTGGCTGGTCTCGTCCGGATGCGCGACAACCGAGTCATCGATCGTGACGCCTGCCGGAATTTCTCCTTTCCGTACGTCGAGCGCATAGCTTTCGGAAGAGCCGAGACCCAGGACGAACAGCATCGCCAGCACGGAACTGACTGCGGCGCGGCGGCTCAGGAGTCGCGACGCTCCAAACCAGAGGGCGGCCCCGACGGACAGGGCCACGATTCCCTGCGTCACGGCGTTGACCAGATTGCCGGCGTCTCGCGCCACGTAGGCCGCCGCATTGAAGAGCCAGGCTGGATCCCGCGCCCAATCGCGAGGATCGAGCCAACCGAGACCGGATGGAAGCTTGAGGCCAAACAGGATACTCGTGGAAAGCCTGAAGGCGACGGCGGTCCCCATAACACCGGCGGCGAACCGAAAAATACTGACCGGTTGACGCGCCTCAGCGAACCCCGGAAACCGGACGGACTCTTCCAGATCCACATCCTGCAGGCACTGGACCAGGACAAGATTCTCCGCCCGAAGATCGGCCACCAGACGACGGCACTGCTCGCATTCCTCCAGGTGCAGGCGAACCGCGCGCGCCTCGATGTCTGGCAGTTCCCCATCAACAAAAACCGCGCATGTGTATTCCGTTGGACAGGTCATCTGGCATTCTCCTTCCGTTGCCCTTTCGCCATCCGCTGACGCAAGTGTTGCTTTCCTCGAAAAATCAACAGGGCGACCTGTGTGCGTTCGACTCCCAGGATCCCGGCGATCTCGTCATACCCGAGTTCGTTGTAGTAGGCGAGGACCAGCGGCGCGCGGTACTTCTCCGGAATCGCGCTCATCGCCCTCCGGACATCTTCTCCGCGCTCTGCAGCAAGAACCTCGCCGAGAGGCGTGGATCCCGCCGCGGGAATGTCGAACTCCCTGTCGGAATCCTCGTCGAAAATGCGTCGCTCCGTGGCCTTCCTCCGAAGCAGGTCGACGCAGTGGTTGCCGGCAATCTTCAGAAGCCAACTCGACATTGGCAGCGCAGGATCATAGGAGGCCATCCGGGCATGCGCGCGCAGAAACACTTCATGAACGGCGTCTTCCGCACGGTCGACGGAATTGAGCAAATACCGGCACAGATTGAACACGCGCCGGTAATGCGTTCTGTAGATCTCCTCGAACCCGGAGTCTGTCGTCATTGGGGAGTCCAGGGTCGCCAGCATGCCGGTACTACGAATGAGTTGGGGGGATTATTGCAAAGAATTTTCGATCAGAACGGCGGTCAGTCGGGACGGCCGTGGGGCGCCGGCGCTCCATCTGGGGGCTCAGGGCCGCCGCGCACGATGTACGCCGGCAGCCGCTGTTCCGCTTGCCAAAAAGTCCCCGAAAAATCAGAACCGCCCTGTTGAGGTTGCTCCCCTGCTGACATCTCGTCCCTTGAGGGGTATACTCCCGACCGCTTGAACTTCCTTTAGAGGACATCCGAGGAGTGAAATGAAGAACAGATTCTCGTATTTATCAGCTGCGCTGGTCTTGATTATGGCCTTCTGCGCCGCTTGCACGCCCAAACCGACGGCTGCGCGCAGCGAAGGCGCGTATGCGAACGTGGGCAAGAGCCGCATCTCTACCTACTCCGAGATGGAGCCGGGGCCGGGCCCGAAGGTGATCGGCGTCAGCTTCCCCTCCGCCGTGTTGAACGACCTGCCGACCAGCCATTCCGCCGAGAGGCACTGCGCCGACCGGAACAAA
>DASUFH010000207.1:0-4184 GCA_036274645.1 Terriglobia bacterium | reverse complement strand
AGGCCGGCGGTCTTCGCCGTCTGGTTATGGCAGGTCACGCAATACTGATTAATAAACGCCTGCGCGCCGGACTGCGCCGGCGGCGCTGGTGTTTGCGCCGGAGCGGCCGAACGGGCGGTTCCCGCCGCCAGCGCCAGCGCGAGCGCGGGAATGGCCACTGCAATATGTCTGGTTAATTTCATTTCTCGCCCATCAGGCTCTTGATCAACGCTATCGAAGTCGGCTTCGGCTGGGAAGGATGTGTGGCAAGAAAAACGCCCTCGGCCCAGGTCAACGGCGTACGGCCCTCGTTGTCTTTCACGTCCAGTTTTGCGCCCTTCTCCACCAGAAATTTGATGATGTCGTCGGAACCGCGGTTCGCCGCGCCGTGCAACGCGGTCAGCCCCATCGAATTGACCGCGTTCACATCCATTCCGAGTTCGTAACAGAGCTTCACCGCTTCAAGCAAAGAGGCCGCTCCTTCGTCGTAGGTCTGGAGGACCGTCCAGTTGATGCCGGCAGCGGCCATCAGCGCAGTCGTTCCGCCGAACGTCGGGATCTTCGGATCCGCGCCGTGCTCCAGCAGAAGGCGCATCGCCGCCACATCGCCGGCGCGCGCCGCGTACAGGAACGGCGTCTGGCCGGTAAAGTCGACCCACTCCAGGGTTCCGGTTGTCGGCAGCATGAAACGCCGGATCGGCATCGCCTCCTTCGACCGCGGGTTCGGGTTGGCGCCTTTCTCGAGCAGTATCTTGATGACTTCCAGCACAGGCTCACGATCCACGCCGTTCTTGAACGTCGAGTTGTCGATGTCCATGTTACGCACTTCGACCGCCGACCAGATGGGCGTGCGCCCGTACCAGTCCGTGGCGTCAAGATTCGCCCCACGATCGATCAGGAATTTCGCCGTCTCCATATGGTTGTTGCTGATGGCCATCAACAGCGGAGTGATCCCGTTGGGATCCGTGGCCTCGAGCTCAGCGCCGGCGTCCAACAGAATCTTCGCGGCTTCGGTCCTCCCATCCCTGGCTGCGTAAAAGAGCGCAGTCAGACCACCGGGAATCAGGCCGCGGGATCCGCGCTCCGGCGGGCCGCCCCGATAAATCCCCACGCCGTGTCCGAACCCCGCCACCGAGTTGGGTCTCACGAACCCCGGCGTCGCGCCCGTGCGCGTCCTGGCGTTGACGGGCGCGCCCAGGTCGATGAGCAGTTTGACCACCTTCGGCTGGTTTTCGCGCACCGCGTACATCAGCGTGGTCTGCTGATTCTGGGGATCCACGAAACTGAAGTTGGCGCCTCGATCGATCATGAGCTTGACCGCGTCGAACACTCCGCCGTGGATTGCGCCCCACAGCAACGGCTCACCGGCCGGGTATTGGGCATTCGGGTCGGCGCCGGCGTCGAGGAGTACCCGGATCATCTCAACATTGCCGCTGTCACAGGCCAGATACAGCGGAAGAACTCCAAGCCGGTTCGCAAGATTGACGTCAGCCCCGGCGGCGACCAGCGCCTTCGCCATTTCCAGTTCGTCCGCGCGAACCGCCCAGTGCAACGCGGGCGTTCCATCACGGCCAAAAGCATTCACGTCCACGCCGGGCTTGAGAAGCGCCTTGACCGCATCCCGGTCACGCCTCTCCGCAGCGTCCGCCAGCGCGCTCGCATCAGGACCGGCTTCACGCGCAAATCCTGCGGCAGGCCTCGCCAGAACCGTGAACAAGCCCGCAAACATAACCACCAATGCAGTCGCGCAGGTTTTTCCTGAATGGAGCAGGAACATGCTCTATACCTCCAGCGGATCCCATGGTTTATACCGCTCACGCTTTATACAGGTCAAGGAGTTATAAAGAAAATCAGGGGGTGACCGCTTGTAGGTCTGCGACCGCCCGGCGTTTCAGGGTGAAATCTCTGTTAATTCAGAGAATTCCACTCCGAAACGTCGGGCGGTCATAGACCGCCCCTACATGCAGGCGGGGACCCAAGATGTAAACTGACCAGCCCCCGCAGAATCCAGGCCGCAGCCGAAAATTCCTCTCTGTCCCTAACTCTTCAGCGTCTCTTCCAGCCTGTTCAGGAAGGCCAGCTCGTCCTGTTTGGCCGCAATCCGGAAAGGGTCCGGCGCGCGCTGATCCCTGTCGCCGCCGTGGGCGTGTTCCGCATGATGGTTTAGGAACGGGCTCGACCCGGACGTTTCGATTGTGTGCTGCAGGATCTGCCGCCACCGGGGAAGTCGCGCCAGAAGATCGTCGACATTTTCCGGCTTGTAGCTCTCGATCAGATTGAGCAGCTCCAATACGTCCGCCATGCGATACCGCTCATGGCCCATCGTTGCTTCCATGTACCGATCGAGAATGCCGCGCCGGCCAATACTTTCCCACACGGCCCGCCGGGCGACCGCATAAAGCTCCGGACGATCCGCTTCGGGCGCGGCTCGCTCGATCAGCGACGCGAGCGGCGCCGGGATGGCGCCATCCAGACGGAGACGGTAGACGAACCGTTCGATGATGACTTCGGACAGCGGAACACGATAGGTTTTGTCGTCCAGTAGCAACGCCGTCCGCACAGGCCGCGCTGCCAGTTGCTGGACGATACCCGGCCAGGCATCGCGCGGCAGGGCCTCACGCTGGAGCGTTCCGGCTACGACGGCCTGATCGGCCAGTCTCGGCGTGAACAACGGGGAAAGAATAAGATCGACTTCGTCATCTTCAAGCTGAGGAAGCCGCTCGAGGAGGAATGCCCCCACCGCTTCACGCTCGATCTCATAGTTCCCCTGCACGTGCCGGAGGACCTGAGGGGTCAGTTCCCGGGGACGCTCCAGTTCTCGCGCCAGAATCTCGATCAACCGGCCAACGCCTGCCATGCTACTTTGGCCGCCCCTTGAATCCTTCGGCCAGCGTCGAAATCGTGTACATCGTCATCGCCGTGTTCCGCACGCCTTCCGGGGTTGCCCAGGCTTTGCCGTCCGGACCCACGGCGCCCATCATGGGAACATACAGGGTCTTCTTGCCGGGACCGGAAAACGCCAGCGTGATGGGACGTCGCGGCGTGGGAATGAGTCCAAGATGCTTGCCCTCCGGAGACAATACGTGCACACCCTTGTTGCCGGTGACATAGAGTCGCCCGGCAGAATCGATCGCCATCCCATCGCCTCCGTTGTCGCCATCGAGCGAACCGAAGTCGCGCCGGTTTGCAGTGGAGCCATCCGCCCGCACATCGAGCGCCACGACGACGGTGTCGTTGGTGACATATAGCGTCTTCCCGTCCGCGCTGAGCATGATCCCATTGGACCGGAAATCCTGCGCCGGCACGACCGTCGAAACGACTCCGGAAGCGCTGACGTGGTAGGCGCCGCCCACGGTGAAGTACGCGCCTCCTTTGCCATCAGCGACCAGATCGTTCACACGCCCGAGTGACTTACCGTCGGGAAAGCTGTTCGCCAGCATCTTCCGCTCCGGCGCCAGCATGCTGACCATGGTCAGTTCCGGACAACTCTGGTAGAAGGGTTTGCCGGGATCCGTGCAGGTTCGCTGGACAGCGAACATTCTCCCCTGCGCATCGACGGACACGGCGCCGGCGCCATGGGTATCGGTGAGATAGACGTATTCCCGACCGCTCGAATCGAGTTTCTTGATCGTGTCGCTCTGTTCCTGGGCAAATACGACACCACCATCGGGAGTCCCCACGATGCCGTCCGCCGTCTTAAAGTCCGCCCAGATCAACTGCCACTTTGCGCCGGCGGCGATGACGCCAGGAATGGCAGTCACGACCGCTTCTCGTTCCCCGGGCAACAACTGCGGAGCGCCCGCCTGGGCAAACGCAACCGCCGCCCCGATCAAGCCCACACCGAACACGAACGCCAACCTCATGAACATTCCTCCCCTGATGAAGACACGCGATCCAGCGCCCAGCATAGATGGAAGAAGGCGATTGGCCCAAAACAAATACGCGTAACTATCGGGGAATCAGTTTGAGATTCACGTCGTCCAGACCGGATGCGCCAACGACAACCGATCGACCATGGGATTCTTCGAGGGCCATGAAGTCGGGGTTCATCCAGGCGTGTTCGGGAACGGTTTCCCAGGCAAAGACACGGTATTCGCCTGGCGCGACGCCGGAAATGGCGAACGCGCCGAACTCGTCCGATGTGGTGGTTCGATACAGCGTGACGTTCTGCCGGCGCGCCAGGGATGGAACGAGGGCGACCAGAG
>DASUFH010000206.1:0-6750 GCA_036274645.1 Terriglobia bacterium | reverse complement strand
GTTTGCCGGCGAAATTCCTCTCTGTCCCTAATTCCCTTATTCCCGCCCCGGATCGATATAGAATGTCGCGCGCGTGCGCGGCACGCGACTTGGTTCTAAATGAAGGAGGCGATATGTGCGATCAACATACTGAACAAGACCGGATCGAGTATGAGGCCCAGGGCAAGGTGAATCGCCGCCAGTTCGGCGCGATGCTGGGAGCGGGTTTCATGATGATGCTGCCGCAGGTGAAGAATCCTGTGGCCGTAACCGAATCGGAAGTCACCATCAAGACACCGGACGGCAACGCCGACGCCTACTTCGTGCACCCGGCCAGCGGTACCGCGCCCGGCGTCCTCGTCTGGCCGGATATCTTCGGTCTGCGTCCGGCGTTCCAGAAGATGGGCAAGCGCCTGGCCGAATCGGGGTACAGCGTGCTTGTGGTCAATCCGTTCTACCGCGTGCAGAAGGCGCCGACGGCGGCGCAGGGCGCGTCAACGCCGATGCAGGGCCTGTTCCCGCTCATGCAGGCGCTCAACGAAACCACGCACATGACCGACGCAAAAGCATTCACCGCGTGGCTCGACCAGCAGGCGTCCGTCGCTAAAAACCGGAAAATGGGCACACAGGGCTATTGCATGGGCGGCCCGATCGCGTTGCGTACGGCAGCCGCGTCCGATCGTGTCGGAGCCGCAGCCTCATTCCATGGCGCCAACCTTGTCGCCCAGGGCGCCAGCAGCCCGCATTTACAGGCGGCCAAGACCAAAGCCCAGTTTCTGATCGCGATCGCCGCCAACGACGACTCGCGCGCGCCCACGGACAAGACGACGCTGAAGGAAACGTTTGCGGCCGCGAAGCTGGAAGCCGAAGTCGAGGTTTACGCCGGCGCCCAGCACGGCTGGTGCCCTCCGGATACGACAGTCTACAACGAGGAGCAGGCCGAAAAGGCGTGGAGCCGGTTGCTCGCGTTGTACGCAAAAGCTCTCGCGTAGGGAAATGAAAGGGGGGAGTAATCCCCCCGGTTTTCCATTGTCCATTGCCTGTTATCGATTGTGAAATGGACGCTCATCGGACAATCTATAACAGGCAATGGACAATGAAAACCGGGGAGACATCTCCCCCCGTTTTCTTCAGGACTCCTTCTGAATTTCGTCCGCGTCTCTTTCCGCCTTTTTGACGTTCTAATGACGCCGGAAAACGACTGCCGCTGTCCGTCGGGCGCAATGGTTTTTCGTTCTCTGCGTCCGGGATGTGATAGCCTGCCCTCGTTATCAAAGGGGAATCCGGCGTGAATCCGGAACTGTCCCGCAGCGGTAAGCAGCGCGAATGCCCTGCAAGTCCGAACACCTGAGATAGCCGGCGTTCAGGGAACGCTGCATTCGCATTCGAGCCTTCGCGAGAAGGGCTGGAGCGACGCTTTCCACTCGCTGGAACTCTCTCCAACGGCCTTTCCCAGGGTTCGAGGAAAGGAACCAACGCGCCATGTCCATCGTCACCGGTCTGGGAGACCAGGGCCAGACCAGCCTCATTGGAGGCGATCGTGTCTCCAAAGCCGACGCCCGTGTCGAAGCGACCGGAGAAGTCGACGAGTTGATTGCAACCATGGGGCTCGCGCGCTCTCTATGCGAGAACCCGGAAGTCCAGGATCTGACCAAATCAATTCAGCGCGAGCTGTTTCGGGTGAGTTCCGCCCTGGGGGCGCCGGGGCGGCCGGAGACGGAAGTAACCGACGCGATGGTCGACGCGTTAACCGATCACGCGCGGCGCATCGAATCCATCGAAGGATTGCTTTCGGACTGGTCCCTTCCGGGCGAGGACGCCGCGGCGGCGGCCTACGATCTCGCGCGGACGGTGTGCCGGCGAACCGAGCGCCATGCTGTTGCGATGATCGATTCCGGCAGCCCTGTCGAGCCCAACGCCGTGCGCTACCTCAATCGCCTGTCGGATCTTCTGTGGCTCTTTGCGCGTCAGATCGAACTGGAGATCGGCGCAAATTCCGCTTTGCGCAAAGACCCCAAAGACCGTCGCTGGTCCCGAGCATGGTAATCAGATGACGGTCTGCTGTCTCATCTGGATTGGGCCTGAGATCCTGGCGCCCGTCCTGAGTCAGGTGTGTTGAATGCCCCCGCTGGGGCGCCAGGATGCAAATCTAGAAGAACGCGATCGCGCGGCCTTCCCAGGCCACGACGTACCAGAAGACGATCGACAGCAGCGCCGCAATCTTTCCGAACGCCAGGCCGGAATCATCTTTAGCCCGCGCAACCCATGAAACCGCCGTGAACTGGAAGATATTGGCAAGGACGAAGAACGCGATCTTCCATTCAAACGGTCCGCTCAAGAAGAGCTTCTCCGCCTCGGCGGCAAACATCAGCAAACCGGAAAGGAGAACGAGCGCAAGGCCCACCAGCATGAACGGACGAATCTCCCGCGCCACTGCCGCGGGCGACAGGCTGAGCATCGAAACATTCGAGATTCGCAGACCGAGAGCCACGACACTGCCCAGAAGGACGGTCAATCCCAGCAGATGGAAGACCTCGAGATACGCGAAAGCCCACGTGGATTCCCGTACCCAGTTACCGATACCGGTATTGAAGGACCAGGAGAACACGGGAAACAGCGGCTCCCACATCATCAGAACGCGCATCTGCAAATCCACAGGACCGGACCCCGGCGCGATGCCGGCGCGGCCGGTCGCCGCGAAACCGTCCGAGTCGGCGCGCATCGTGTACGTGCCTTCCGGCAGTCCTTTGAACTCATAATCTCCGCCGAGGGTGGTCGTTGTGGTCCGCGTCTCTCCAGTCGCGTCATTGGTCAGCGTAATTGTCGCGCCCCGGAACATCGAGGCATTCATCGTCCGGATCCCCCCGGCGATCTCACCAGGCTGGCTGCCCGGCAGCGGCGGAGGCGCCGGGTCGTCCTGCGCCCACGCATTCGTGGCGGCCGCAACAAACAGAGCCATCACGACGGTTCCGAAACGTCTCATGAACACTTTTGAAATCAGAACTTCCTTCATTTTCCCGCTCTCCATCAACCCGTCAGGTTGTACGCCATCAACCGTCCGACGGCAATGGTTCCAGTCCAAAGGATCATCGACATGATGCCCGCAATCCGCGCCTGCAGAGGAGGAACGGTATCCATGTCCCATGAAGCGCGCCGGCGATCGATGGTGGAGTGGAAGATGATGACATTGAACAACGCCAGGAACAGGAGCACGACCTTGGCCCGGAAATATCCGCTGCGATAACACAATTCAGCGTGACCGAGGAACAGGATCAGCCCCGTAATGATCATGATGGCAAAGCCGGTGAACATCCAGGGGCGAACCGACCGGAAGATCTCCGACACGGGATGCCGGCGCATCGATAGTCCCGACAGACGCAGGTCAAACCACAGGATGCCGCCAACCGACACTCCCAGCGCCAGGACATGCGCGCCTTCGACAATGGGATAGACGTATTGCGATTCACGAAATGCCGTGGCCCAGGCCGTTTCCTGCAACCAGCGGCAGATACCTTGAATAAAGCCTGGCTCCGCTTCAGGAAGCTGGAACAATGCCAGTCCCTGGAGCAAGAGAGACATTCCAACCAAAAACATAACGATGCAGACCCTCGTTTCAATTCGCCGGGCGAATATGTTGTAACGCGTTAACCGGTAAGTCGCTTCGACGTGGCGATACCATACATGCCTCAGATTCAAGCTGTCAATGGAAGCGCCGCCCTCCTTTCGGAACCCAAAATCCGGCCCGAATCCCCAAAATCCGTTCCATCGCGACGATCAACACGGAAGGGTTTTGCTCCGGCGCCGACGCCGGTGCGCCGCCTTGCGAAATTACACTTCTGTTTCTTAACCGAGTCCAACCGACATGCCTGTCGCATTGGCGAGGCCGGCGCCGGTTTCACGACTGCACACGACCGTTTCCGAAACCCGGAGGTGGACGGCGCCGGATCACAGAGCAGGTCCAGGCCTCCCGTTTGCCGGAGATCGAAATCGGTCGATACAATGCTGTCGGAAAAATAATTAAAATCCCACATCTTTGAATCCACGCCAGGTTCTCACGGAACGCACATACCCGCCGGCACAGGGTGGATAACTTCTCTCTTACGAAGGCAATACACGTCGCGGACGCCGGGACACAGTCAACGGCATTCATCGTGCCCATGGGGTCACGGGAGTTGAGCGAAACATGGAACAGATATGGATCGGTCGTCGGCAGGGAATCATTGGCATCATCATGGCGGTCTGTGTGGCGGCGCTGGTCGCCGGGTGCGCCGCTACCGGCGGAGGCGCCGAACCCGCCGGCACAACCGGACCGGAGCCCGGCGCGGACAAGATCAAGCCGTTAGCGGTCGAAAAGCCGCAGGTCAAGCTGGGCTTCATCAAACTCACCGACATGGCGCCGCTGGCGATTGCATATGAAAAGGGATATTTCGAAGACGAAGGGTTGTTCGTCACGCTTGAAGCGCAGTCGAACTGGAAGGTGCTTCTCGACCGTGTCATCGACGGGGAGCTGGATGGCGCGCACATGCTGGCGGGACAACCGCTGGCGGCGACGATCGGGTTCGGCACGAAGGCGGACGTCATCACGGCGTTCAGTATGGATCTGAACGGCAACGCCATTACGGTCTCCAACGAGGTCTGGTCCATGATGCAACCGGTCGTGCCGACCGACGCGGAAGGCAAGGCGGTTCATCCCATCAAGGCGGACGCGCTCAAGACGGTGGTATCGAAGTTCCGGTCGGGCGGCAAACCGTTCAAGATGGGCATGGTCTTTCCCGTCTCCACTCACAACTACGAATTGCGGTACTGGCTTGCCTCGGGTGGCATTCACCCCGGCTTCTACTCTCCCACGGACGTTTCCGGACAGATCAAGGCCGACGTCCTGATCTCGGTCACGCCTCCGCCACAAATGCCGGCCACACTGGAGGCCGGCACGATCAACGGCTACTGCGTTGGGGAACCCTGGAATCAGCAGGCTATCTTCCGAGGCATCGGCGTTCCCGTGATTACGGACTATGAGGTCTGGAAGAACAATCCCGAAAAAGTGTTCGGGGTCACCCGGGAATGGGCAGAGAAGAATCCCAACACCCATCTCGCTCTGGTTAAGGCCCTGATCCGCGCCGCCATCTGGCTCGACGCCGATAACGGCAAGAACCGGAAGGAAGCCGCGCAGATCCTGTCGAAACCCGAATACGTGGGAGCGGACTATGACGTGATCGCCAACAGCATGACCGGAACGTTCGAATACACCAAGGGGGACAAGCGCAGCCTGCCCGACTTCAACGTATTCTTCCGGTACTTCGCCACCTATCCCTATTACAGCGACGCCATCTGGTATCTCACGCAGATGCGGCGGTGGGGGCAGATCCCCGAAGGCCAGACGGACCAGTGGTACGACGCAACCGCAAAAAAGGTCTATCGCCCGGACATCTATACGCAGGCGGCAGAGTTGCTGGTCAAGCAGGGCCTGGCGCAGGCCTCCGACTTTCCCACGGGAACAGATGGATACAAACCGCCGACGAAGGAATTCATCGACGGCGTGGAATACGACGGTAAGAAACCCAACGACTATCTGGCCAAGTTCGCCATCGGCCTGAAAGGTCAGGAGAAGGTGAACTGATGAACGCCGACTCGATCACGATCCCCAAAGCCGTTGAGCCCAATCGGTCACTCGACCGTGTGCTCCGGGCGCTGGCGCTCGTGGGTTTCGGTTTCGTGACGCCGATCGTCCGGCTTTGTCGAAAGGAGAATCCGAGCGTTCAGGTGAAGGAACTCTGGCGGCTACTCGGTATTCCCATCTCCGCCGTCCTTGTTTTTCTGGGGGGCTGGAGCCTGCTTTCCGCGCGAATCGACACCAGCCTGGGCAAACTGCCCGGTCCCATCGCCGTGGTCCGGCAGGCGGAAGCGCTATGGGCGGACCACGTTGCCGAACGGGCTCGGGCGACCTCTTTCTATGCTCGGCTGGCTGAGCGCAACGCGGCTCTTCTGGCCGAGAATCCGAAAGCGACGCCGGTGACTCTCGTTTATACCGGCAAACCGACCTATGTGGATCAGATCGTCACCAGCCTGAAGACCGTCTTCACGGGATTTCTGATCGGCAGCGTGCTCGCCATTCCACTGGGCATCTTCTCCGGACTCAGCAAGACCATCGACGCCGGTATCAACCCATTCATTCAGATCTTCAAGCCGGTATCGCCGCTCGCCTGGCTGCCCCTGGTGACCATGATCGTCAGCGCAACCTACGTGTCGGCCAACCCGCTCTTTCCCAAGTCGTTCATCAACTCGGCCATTACCGTCGCCCTGTGCTCCCTCTGGCCAACGCTGATCAATACGGCGCTCGGAGTCTCGTCGCTCGACAAGGATCTCCTCAATGTCGCCAAAGTCCTGCGCCTCAACTGGACAACCAAACTCTTCAAGATCGTCATCCCTTCATCGCTGCCCCTGATCTTCACCGGTCTGCGTCTCTCCCTTGGCGTCGGCTGGATGGTGTTGATCGCCGCTGAAATGCTGGCTCAGAATCCGGGCCTCGGGAAGTTCGTGTGGGATGAGTTTCAGAACGGCAGTTCCGATTCGCTCAGCCGCATCATGGTGGCCGTCTTCACGATCGGAGTCATCGGCTTTCTGCTGGACCGGGTCATGCTTACCGTCCACTCCATGGTGGACTTCCGGGAAGCCCGCTAGGGTTCGGGCCGTGGCCATTCCCTTCCCCTTGTCGGGGCGGTCTACGACGTCTACGACCGCCCACAAATGTCCGCTGTGCGCTGGCTGTTGTCC
>DASUFH010000205.1:0-5155 GCA_036274645.1 Terriglobia bacterium | reverse complement strand
TTACACGTGGCTGCTGGGCGCCCGGCAGAAACGGCTTGATCGCAAGATTGACGAGCTTCGCGAAATCCTGAAAGACGACGTTTCCGGCCGCCGCAAGGGGAACTAGGACGTTTGGGTCCCCGTCTGCTTGTAGGAGTGGTCGATGACCGCCCGGCGTTTCGGAGTCCGGAACGGGGCGGTCATCGACCGCCCCTGCAAGGGGACATGACATCATTTCTCCGCGTTTATCCGATAATCAGATGACGGCTATTTAAAGGAGAGTCATCGTGTTCTTATCAGCGGTTCGGGATTGGGTTCACAGGGGATCGATGTCCATCGTCACTGCCGTACTGGTTCTTTCAGCGGTGCTGGCCGGCGCGGGATGCCAACGCAGCGCTTCGGGTCCGGGATCTTCTTCGAATTCATTTACATCGTCCCCTTTGCCGGCCACCATCGTTTCCGGGCCGGCCAAGACGTCTTATGCGGATGTGGTTAACGCTGTGACGCCGGCTGTAGTGACGGTCCGGTCGGAGCGTCGCGTGCGCGCCGCCCAGCAATTTCCGTTTCTGAACGATCCGTTTTTCGGGGACCTGTTCGGCAATCGTCAGCCCAACCAGCGCGCGCCCGAGGAGGTGCAGCGGGGGCTGGGGTCGGGCGTCATTGTCAGCGCCGACGGGCAGGTTCTCACGAATCATCACGTGATTGACGGCGCGGAAGATATCCGGGTCGATCTGATCGACGGCCGTTCGTTCAAGGCCACGCTGGTGGGCTCGGACGCGCCCAGCGACCTGGCGCTGCTGAAGATTGACGCTTCCGGACTGCCGGTTCTGCCGTTGGGCAATTCGGACCAGGTGCGCGTTGGCGACGTCGTGCTGGCGGTCGGCAATCCTCTGGGGATCGGCCAGACCGTGACGATGGGCATCATCAGCGCGAAAGGCCGTTCGACCGGTCTCAGCGACGGCAGCTTTGAGGACTTCCTGCAGACAGACGCCCCCATCAACCAGGGCAATTCAGGCGGAGCTCTCGTGAACACCAACGGAGAGTTGATCGGCATCAATTCGCAGATCCTGTCCACCTCCGGCGGGAATATCGGCATCGGATTTGCGATTCCCGCCAACATGGCGCGCAGCGTCAGCGATCAGTTGGCCCGGAGCGGAAAGGTGCGGCGGGGCATTCTGGGCGTGACGATCCAGCCCATCACTTCGGACCTGGCGGCGAGCCTGGGACTCAAAGAATCGCATGGCGCCCTGGTGAATTCGGTCTCTCCCGGCAGCGCTGCGGCTCGCGCGGGAATTGAGCGCGGCGACGTGATCACCGGAATCAATGGACAGCCCGTGGCCGATTCGAATTTTCTGCGGAATCAGGTGGCGCAAACCCAGCCCGGAACGGAAATCACGCTGAACCTGATTCGAGAGGGGAAGGAGATTCAGAAGAAGGTCACTCTCGGCGAGCGTCCCGTCGATCAGGCTGCAACGCCAGCCAGTCCCACGGAGCCTCGGGGCGGCAGCGTTCTGGGACTGCGGGTGGAACCGCTCACACCCGAACTGGCCGCGCGGCTCGGCCTGGGCCGGGACGAACGGGGCCTGGCCGTTATTGCCGTGGACTCGTCGGGTCCGGCTCAAACTGCAGGCCTTCAGGAGGGTGATGTTATCCAGGAAGTGAACCGCCAGCGGGTTCGGTCTGTTGCCGATCTCACACGGGCAGCGTCCGCTGGAAGTGGACGTCCACTGCTGCTGCTCGTGAATCGTGGAGGCAATGCGATCTTCCTGACGATGCGACCACGCTAAATCGTGGTGAGCGCGTCCAGCAATTTGCGATGGATGTTGTCGAAGCCGCCGTTCGACATCACGACCACATGATCGCCGGACCGGGCGCGACCGGCCACAAACGCGGCAATCTCGTCCGCCGTATCGAAAGTATGGGCGGTCTTGCCGCGTTGTCGGATTCCATCGACGACGCGTTCGGGCGAGAGCAGTTCGCTTTCGGGTAGGCGCGAAGCGGCGAACACACGCGCAATGACCACTTCGTCGGCGACATCGAAGGATTCGATGAACGCCTGTTCGAAGATCCTCCGGCGGCAGGTCTGGGAACGCGGTTCGAAAATCGCCCAGATGCGTTCGGAGGGATGGCGCTGCCGGATCGCGCCGAGGGTCTCTTTTACGGCTGTGGGATGGTGCGCAAAATCGTCATAGACGGTGACGCCCCGCGCCGTTCCTTTCACCTCGAGCCTCCGCTTGACGCTCTTGAATGTGGCGAAGGCGCGCGCCACAACTTCCGCGGAAATGCCCAGTTCACTGGCCACGGCCAGGGCGCCCAGGGCGTTACGGACGTTGAAGTCTCCCGCCAGCGGAATCCGGTAATGGCCCGCCGCCACGCCCTCATGAACGGCGTCAAAACGCATGCCGTCGTCTTCGACGGCGACGTTCCGCGCGCTCCACGTTCCGGAGTTCAGGCCGACCGTGGCCACGCGTGAAAATGCGGCCGGGATGAGTTCTCGAACGACGGGGCTGTCGATTCCGGCCACGATCAGGCCGGATCGAGGCACGATGTTGATCAGGCGTCTGAACGACGTCTTGACCGCTTCCAGGTCCGCATAAATGTCGGCGTGGTCGAATTCGATGTTGTTAAGCACAACGATGCGGGGCAGATAGTGCAGGAATTTCGGCCCCTTGTCGAAGAACGCCGTGTCGTATTCGTCGCCTTCAATGACGAAATCAGGGCCACCGCCGACCTGAAAGCTGCGTCCGAAATTTTCGAGAATTCCGCCGACCAGAAACGATGGATCGCGTTCCGCCGTCTGGAGCGTCCAGGCAACCAGCGCCGTGGTCGTCGTCTTTCCGTGGGTTCCGGCAATGACGATCGACTGCTTGTCACGAATGAAATGTTCCTTGACGGTTTCCGCCATGGACGCATAACGGATCCCGGAGTCCAGCACGGCTTCCACCTCGGGATTGCCGCGGGACAGCGCGTTCCCGATGATGACGACGTCCGGCGGCGCCTCGGTAATGTGTTCCGCCCTGTATCCCCGATGCACGGGAATGCCCAGCCCGGCCAGAAAGTCCGACATGGGGGGATACACTTCCGCGTCGGAGCCGGACACGATATAGCCCTTCTTCTGCAGCATGCCGGCCAGTGAGGCCATTGCCGTTCCGCAGATTCCAATCAGATAAAACCTTCGCGATTCTGTCATTCGAGAGTGACCGCCGGTTCGAGCATTTCAAAAACGTTCCCGGAGCCCAGCGCCAGCCGGGCCCGAACGCCCAACGGTACGATGATGTGTGGACGCGATGTGTGTCCAGTGGGAAAACCGTAAAGAATGGGAAAGTCGTATTCGTCGAGCAGGTCCGTCACGACCTCCTCGAGCGTGTATCCCTGATGCGCGTTCTGCGCGCAGTTGAGCATCTCGCCGAACACGACGCCGCGAACGCCATCGAATTTTCCGGCCTGCTTCAGGTGGGTGATCATGCGATCGATCTGATAGGGCTTGGTGTCAATGTCTTCGAGCAGCAGGATCGAGTCCCGCGTATCGATTTCCCAGGGCGCGCCGATCGTCGACACCACCAGCGACAAACAGCCGCCGACGAGCCGGCCCTCTCCTTCGCCCGCGCGCAATGCGACGCATCCTTCGGTGGGGAAGCGCGCCGCGGCGCCGTTCTGCAGAATATCGACAAGCAGGCGCCGGTCATAGGCGGACTCGCCCTGCCGCATTGACGTGGCCACCATCGGACCGTGAAACGCGACAACGCCGGCCTTGACGATGTGGCTCAGGAGCAGGGTGATGTCGCTCGAGCCGAGAACGATCTTTGGATGTCTGCAAATGAGTTCAGGCTCGAGACGTGGAATGAGACGTCCGGAGCCGTAGCCTCCACGCGCGCAGAACAACGCGCGGACCTGCGCATCGGTCAGCATTTCACGAAATTCCGCCACACGCCGTTTATCGGGTCCGGCGAAGTAGCGATACGAGGAGACAATGTCCGGCCGGAACCGGGTCCGGTAACCCAGACGTTCCAGTTCGCGGCACCCTTCTCCGAGCAGATCTTCTTTGATGTTGCTGGCCGGCGCGATGATGCCGATCATGTCTCCGGATCTCAGGGCCGGAGGCTTCACGAGCATCGTCATATCCGGCGACGCTCCCAGACGTCGGGATTGACCAGATTGGGCGGCCTGCGGCCATCGAGAGCCGCCAGCGCGTTCTCCGCGGCCATCAGACACATCTTCAGACGGGTTTCGCGCGACGCGCTGGCGATGTGCGGGGCCAGGACAATGTTGTCCATGGTCAGCAGCTCCGGCGCGACGGCGGGTTCATGCTCATAGACATCGAGGCCGGCGCCGGCAATCCGCCCGGCGCGGAGCGCGCGGGCCAGAGCCTTCTCGTCGATGACGGGGCCGCGCGATGTGTTTACCAGAACTGCGGTCGGCTTCATCTTTGCGAACGCGGCGTCGTTGAACAGGTGATGGGTGTCGGGGCCGAGCGGCACATGCAGGGAAACGAAGTCCGACAGGCCGAGCAGTGAGTCGAAGGAGACGGCTTCGGCGCCGGCCTCGGCGGCCACGGCGGCCGGAACCGGGAAGGGGTCGAAGAACACCACGCGCATTCCGAATCCCCTGGCGCGACGCGCCACCGCCTGTCCGATGCGGCCAAACCCGACGACGCCAATCGTCTTGCCATGGATGTCCTGTCCGAGGAGCATCTGCAGTCCCCAGGCCTTGAACTTGCCCGCCCGCACATAGCGGTCCGCTTCGACGACGCGGCGCGCGGCTGCCATCAGCAGCGTCCAGGCGAAATCGGCGGTCGTTTCGGTCAACACGCCCGGGGTGTTCGTGATCATGACGCCCATCCGGGTGGCGGCGTCGATGTCGATGTTGTTGAAGCCAACGGCGACATTAGCCACCGCTTTCAACTGCGGGAGGGCGGCCAGGAGGTCCGCGTCGATGGTGTCGGTCAGCTGTGTGACCGCCACATCCACGGTTTTCAGACGGTCCAGCAGCACGGCGCGGGGCAGCACCTCATCGACCTCGTTGCCCTCGACACTGGTTCTTTGCCGCAGTAAGTCTGCGGCCTCCCCGAGCAGCGGCCGCGTGACATATACCTTCCCAGACATGAGCCCTCCGTAGCGCTCAAAAACGCAGGCACAGCATTCTAGCAGCCCGTGGCAGAAGTCCGAATATTAGCGCA
>DASUFH010000204.1:0-10729 GCA_036274645.1 Terriglobia bacterium | reverse complement strand
ACAAGGTAAGAGGCGCAGATACTGGAAAAAATACTAGGAAATTTAAAAAAAATTGCGTGGGTTCGATGGCCCCGTGTCAGGGCAGCAAATCCCACAGGTTGATGTATACCCATTTCCAGAGGCGCCGGGTGGCCAGTTCGGCTATGCGTCGTTCACCGCAGTAGATCTTGGCGACACCAGTCATTTCGGGTTTCAGAAGGTGGTTTTCGTTGGTGATTTCGCTGCGGACCACCACCATCTTCTGGTTGTCGACGGTTTGCGCGACCGGCGCGATGAAGTCGACGTGGCCCTGAATGTCATCGTCCGGATATCCCCGTAATTTCATCCAGACGGTATTGCCGAGTTTGACGTCGGCGAGTTCCTTTTCGGAGACCGACATCTCCGCCGTGACGCGGCGGGTGTCGACGATCCGGCAAAACTCGTCCCCCGCTTCAAGGCGACGATTCAGCTTCTGGGCGATAAGCGGGGTGGAAACCACGCCGTCTATCGGAGACCGGATCTCAGTTTTGGCGAGTTCCTGGTCGAGGAGGTCGCGCAGTTCTTCCAGCCGCCGGATTTCCGCCTGCTGGCGTTGGATCTCCTGAGGCCGGCTTCCCTTTTCAAGGGTCTTCAGGTCGTTCTGTAATTCACCGAGCTGTTTCTCGATGAGGGCCGCTTCGCTGTCGGCCTTTTCCTGAATGGACCGGATCGATGCTTCGGTGGCGGCAATGTCCCTGTTGCGGACGCGGGCCGCATTTTCCGCGCGTTCGAGGCTTTCCCTGGACGTCAATCCGTTGTTCCACAGCTGGCGCTGCCGGTTGGCCTCCGCAACTTCCTTTTCGAGTTCCAGCCTCTTGCCGGCCAGGATCTGCTCCTGGCGGTCACGCTCTTCGGTGTTATGCCGGGCATTGGCGAGTTCGACGTTCTTGGTTTCGATCTGGCGCTTCTTGCCTTCGATGTCCTCCTTGCGAGGCCCTTCGACGAGCAGTTCGAGTTGTCGCTTGCCGGCGTCAATCTGCCCGACGATATCCGTGACCTTCTGCTGTTTCTCGAAGTCCCGCATTCTGGCGAGCGGATCGCCGGCCTTTACCGGGTCGCCTTCCTTGACGAGAATCTCGAACACGATACCGTCGGTTTCCGCGTTTACGCCCAACTCGTTCTGGGCAATGATGCGAAATTGGGCCGGAACCTTCAGTTCCATTCGCCCGACAAGCGAGATCAGGACGATTCCCGCCGCTATCAGTAGATTCCGCCACTTCTTCAGCGATGCGCGGGTCGCGAACGCGCGGATTCCCGAGATCGATTCCGACGCCGTCTTCCGAAGTGTGTATGCCGAGAACATCGTAAATCCAATCAGTCCGGCCAGCCGGTAACGGGTGGTGGCCCAGGTCAACAGAGAGGAGTAAACATAGAGCAGCAGGCTCGTCGAGAAGATTATGGCAAGGACGCCGTAAATCAACTGGGCGCGGATTTCCCGCCGGCTTTCGCTTCCAGCCCTGGCTGTGCCGGCTACTCGACTCCAGACCGCTTTGGCCGCCTTGGCCCGCAGATTCGGAATTTCCAGGTAATCACTCAGCATGTAGTATCCATCCAGCTTGATCAACGGATTGAAGTTCACCAGAGATTGCACGCCGGAATAGACGAGAACGATCATGGTCACATGGTTGATCAACGTGTCGGGATCGGTGATCCGCCACACAATTGCGCACAGTCCCCAGACAATGAATTGAGCGTACCCTCCGGCAAACGTTACCCACATGCGATTGCGCCGCGATGGAAAAAGCCATGAATCGCTGACGTCGCAATAGAACGCGGGTTGAAAGTAGATGAGCATGAACCCGATTTCGTGAACCTTGCCCCCGAAATGGCAGCAGGTCAGTCCGTGTGAAAACTCGTGAATGGTGATGACGGAAAACACGACCGGGAAGACCAGGGCGAGACCATAAACGCTCAGCAGCTTCGGGGCGGCGGCCGCAAGCCGGTCCCAGTTGGAAAAGAGAATGGCGAAGCCGCACAAAATGGCGGTCACTCCCAGGACGTGAAAAGCCGGGCGAAAGGCCCAGCGGGTTCGCGGGATCAACCATGCGAATGCGCGCTCCGGATCGATCGAGGCCAGCTGCCAGTACAGAAAGTTGCGGTCCTTGCGTTTCTGGCCGCGCATGACCTCCAGCAGTTCGTGAACCTGCGGCGTGTCGAGCAGCAGTTTCTGTTCGAGGGACTTGAAGAACGCTTCCACCGAAGCCGGAGCGACCGTTCGTCCCAGGCGTTCGGACGCGGCTGCAGCGAGCGATTCGGCGTCGATCGGCTCGTCCATGAGCTCGATAATGGCCGCCTGCGCCTGAGTAAAACGGAAATAACGGCGCGTGACGGGATCCTTGACGACGAGCACCGCCACTCCCTGGTGACGCTGTTCGGAGCGCTCCAGATCCGGCCGCATGCGCGCCTGCAGCGCGGCCGGCGGCGTCAGATCATTCAGTGTTGCGCTCATCAGGTTTCATTTTGAAGGCGGGACACAACCGCAGAATGTGTTCGCGCGCGAACAGCTTTGATGGTGGGCGCTGCGGGCGTCTGGGTTTTGTTCGGAAGCATGGAATGACGCTGGAACTGAAGGTCGGGGCGCAACGGCGGTACGCGTCGCGCGGGCTTCATCGTCGACGCTCCCGGCGCCACGATGCGCGGCCGACAGATCGCGGGCGCATCCGGAGAGAATATTCCGCGTCGCGCGGCGTAATCACTAGGTCGCCTTCTCGACGTTCTCCGCCTGGAATCCCTTGGGGCCTTCCGTGATAGTAAATTTCACGCTTTCGCCTTCCTTCAGAGTCTTATAGCCTTCACTGAGAATGGCTGAGTAGTGAACAAAGACGTCCCCCCCAGAGGCTCTCTCGATGAAGCCAAATCCCTTTTTATTGTTGAACCATTTGACCTTGCCCATTTCGTGGCTCATCGCTCAGACTCCTTTGCAGAAAGGCGTTCTGCGGAATTTTCACGGCCGACGGTCTTGAAAAAATGACCAACCTGTGATCCGCAGAGTCTTGAACGTCGGCATTATACAAAAACGCCTTCCGCTGTCAACCTTCGTTGCGCCTTAACTGTCTTCTGGCTAAGGAGTTGGGTTGAGCGCTCGAAGGCGCTTTCCGCAGAGGGGCCGGATTCAGCGCGAAATCAGCATGCAATCGCCGTAGCTGTAAAAGCGATAGCGCCGGTCCACAGCGTGTTGGTATGCCCGAAGTATCGTGTCGCGACCGGCAAAAGCGGCCACGAGCATGAGCAGGGTGGATCGTGGCAGGTGAAAGTTGGTGAGCAGTGTGTCGACCGCGCGGAACCGGTGTCCCGGAAGAATGAACAGGTCTGTTTCGCCGGAATCCGGTTTGAACGCGTTATGGCGTGCAATGACGTATTCGAGCGTTCGGGTCACCGTCGTTCCCACCGCCACGATCCGTCCGCCCTCCCGCCGCGCAGTTTCGAGTGTGTCGGCGGCGGCCGCCGAGAGTTCAAACCTCTCGGGGCGCAGCGCATGGTCGCGAGGATCATTGGTTCGCACCGGAAGAAACGTGCCAATGCCAACATGCAGTGTGATGTGCGCGATGCGTATGCCGCGGGCGCGAATGGCCTGAAGCGTTTCTTCAGTGAAGTGCAGGCCCGCGGTCGGCGCCGCCACCGCCCCGGGGACGCTGGCGAAAACGGTTTGATAATCCGCGTCGTCGTTGGTTTGCCCGGACGATGATGGCGATGTCCGGGAAATGTAGGGCGGGATCGGCGTTTCGCCGTACTGATCCAGCCAGGACGTCAGGTCCCCGGAAGATTCGACCGTCATCAGCCGCAGCCCGCCATCGGACGCGCCGTCGAGAAAAACACCCCGAGCGCCGCCCGGGAAAAGGACGCGGTCACCTTCACGAATCCGCCTCCCCGGCCGGGACAAGACCCGCCAGGCGCCGGCGGCCGGTTCGGCAGCGCCTGCGGTCGGTTCAGCAGCGCCTGCGGCCGGTTCAGCAGCGCCTGCGGCCGGTTCGGCAGCGCCTGCGGCCGGTTCGGCAGCGCCTGCGGCCGGTTCGGCAGCGCCTGCGGCCGGTTCAGCAGCGCCTGCGGCCGGTTCAGCAGCGCCTGCGGCCGGTTCAGCAAAGAAGATCTCGACAGGCCGCGTTGTTCCGTTTGCGCGCTCCAGAAGGCCACGCATGCGAGCTCGAATGACACGCGTATCATTGAGAACTAGCGTGTCCGATGGGCGGAGGGTGTCCGGAAGATCGCCAAACAACCGGTCGTTGAGGGCCCCCGTGGGAACGTCCAGCGTCAGCATGCGCGCGGCGTCCCGCGGGCGGGCCGGCCGCTGCGCAATCAGTTCGGCGGGCAGATCGTAGTCGAAATCAGAAAGGCGCATGGGGCTCAGTCCAATGAGAAACCCGGCGTTATGGGTTGAAGATGGAATTGGAAGTGGGGGAAGTCCGGATCCGCAGGCGAGGCGTTGAGCGCGTCAGGCGCGGACATGTCTGGATCTACCGTGGTGATGTCGTTTCCGTGGATACGGAGCCGGGGGCCGTTACCGCCGTGCGCGACGAACGCGGAGCTTTGGTGGGCAAGGCCTTCTACAGCGGCCAGTCCCAGATTGCCCTGCGCCTCGTCGCTCGCGGTCCGGCGGTCGTCGACGCCGCATTCTTCCGGCGTCGTCTGGCTGCCGCCACCACGCTCCGCGCGCGCCTTGGCGTCGATCCCATGTTCAGTCGCCGGGTCTACGCCGAAGGGGACTTCTTTCCGGGACTCATCGTGGACCGTTACGGTGACCGGTTGGTCGTCCAGAGTCTGATCCAGGCCTCCGATCGCCTGGAACCGCTCATCACTGAAGTTCTTCAAGAGGAATACCAGCCGCGCTCCATTCTGTTTCGAAATGATAACAAGGTTCGCGAACTTGAGGGTCTTCCCCTTGAGCAGCGTGTCCGGGGCGAACCCATTCCCGAAATCATCACCATTCGCGACGACGGAAAGGACCTTCACGTTGCGCTGGCCGGAGGACAGAAGACCGGTGGATATTTCGATCAACGTGAAAACCGGCGGGCCGCTGCCCGTTATGCGCGCGGGCGCGCTCTCGACGCCTTCAGTTATGTGGGCGGATTCGCGCTTCACCTGGCGGATGTGTGCGCCGAAGTCGAAGCGGTTGAAATCTCCGCCGCCGCGGCCCGGCTGGCGACGCGGAACGTCGAGAGTAATCACATTCCGAATGTGCGCGTGATTCAGGCGAATGTGTTCGATTTTCTCCGGGAGCAGTTCTCGGCCGGCGTCCGGTACGACACCATCGTTCTCGATCCTCCCGCCTTCGCCAAGAATAAGGACAGTATCGAGGCCGCGCTGAGGGGTTACCGGGAGATCAACAACCGCGCGATGAGACTCCTGTCGGATGGGGGGATCCTGGTCACCTGCAGCTGCTCGCATCACATCTCCGAAGGACTGTTTGCCGAAATGCTGGCCGAAGCCGCAACGGATGCCGGCCGAAGGGTCCGAGTACTCGAAAGAAGGATGCAGGCCCCGGACCATCCGGTTGTCCTGACCATCCCTGAGACGTTGTATCTAAAGTGTTTTGTCCTTGAAATTCTATATTGACAATAACTCACTCACTTCTTATGATTCGTAATCGCTAAACTTTAGAGACGGAGGTCTACAGGGACAATGGCAATCAGTCGATGGGATCCATTTCGGGATTTGAATACGCTGCAGGGCCGGATGAACCGATTGTTTGAGGATGCCGGTCGCGGATGGGGCTCCGACGAGCCTGCCGCAACAACCAGTTGGAGCCCTTCCGTCGACATCTACGAGACGGAAAACGAAATCATGGTCAAAGCGGAACTTCCGGGAATCGACCGCAAGGACATCGTTCTCAATCTGGAGAACAACGTCCTGACTCTCAAGGGGGAGCGGAAGTTTGAGAAGGAGACCAAACAGGACAACTATCACCGGATCGAGCGCTCCTACGGGACATTCAGCCGGGCGTTCTCCATTCCGACGACCGTCGACGACGACAAGATTCGCGCCGACTACAAGGATGGCGTCCTGACGATCGCGCTTCCCAAGAAGGATCAGGTCAAGCTGAAGCAGATCAAGATCGGAGAGTGAGTCCTGGACGTCCTCTTCCGGCACGGCCGGAAGAGGACCTTTCATCAGTATTGCGCCGCTGGACCGAAGCATAGGGAGGGGAATTCGCATGATTCGCTTTGACAAGTTCACGCTGAAGAGCCAGGAAGCGCTCCAGGCCGCCCAGGCAAACGCGCAGGAAAAGGGCAACCCTCAGGTTGCTCCGGAGCATCTGCTCGGGGCTCTCGTCGACCAGAAAGACGGTGTCGTCCTTCCGATACTTCAGAAACTCGGCGCCAATCTGCAGACGCTGGCTCGAGATCTTTCCGCAGCTGCGGGAAAGTTGCCGCGCGTCCAGGGGCAATCCGAACTCTACATGAGTCCAGTCCTGAACCGGGTTCTGGAATCCGCGGTCCAGGAAGCGGATCAGTTCAAGGATGAGTATGTCAGCGCGGAACATCTGCTGATCGCGCTGGCGGGCGCCAAAGGTGAGGAGGTCCAGCGGATTCTGGCTTCCAACGGCGTCACCCGCGACTCGATTTTCAAGGCGCTCGTTTCCATTCGCGGCAATCAGAAAGTCACCGATCCCAACCCCGAACAAAAATACCAGGCCCTGCAGCGCTATTCGCGTGATCTGACAGAACTGGCTCGCAAGGGCAAGCTCGATCCGGTCATCGGCAGGGACGAAGAGGTGCGCCGCGTCATTCAGATTCTGTCGCGCCGCACGAAGAACAACCCGGTGCTGATTGGTGAGCCCGGCGTCGGGAAGACTGCCATCGTTGAAGGTCTGGCCCAGAGAATTGTCGCCGGAGACGTTCCGGAATCCCTGAAGCGCAAGCGGATTGTCGCCCTGGATCTGGGCGCCATGGTGGCCGGAACGAAGTACCGTGGCGAATTTGAGGACCGGCTGAAGGCGGTGTTGAAGGAGATCGAGGAAGCGGCCGGAGACGTCATCCTTTTTATTGACGAACTGCACACGCTGATCGGCGCCGGCAGCGCCGAAGGGTCCATGGACGCCTCCAACATGCTGAAGCCTGCGCTGGCGCGCGGAGATCTGCGCTGTATCGGCGCCACGACGCTCAACGAATATCAGAAGCACATCGAAAAGGACAAAGCGCTCGAACGCCGTTTTCAGAAGACCTATGTCGGCGAGCCGACTGTCGAAGACACGATTTCAATCCTGCGCGGCCTGAAAGAACGCTACGAGATCCATCACGGCGTCAAGATCAAGGATTCGGCGATCATCGCCGCGGCGATGCTTTCGAGTCGCTACATTACCGATCGGTTTCTTCCCGACAAGGCGATCGACCTGATCGACGAGGCCGCCGCCAGCCTCCGCATGCAGATCGATTCGTTGCCGGTCGACATCGATTCGGCCCAGCGCCAGATCGTTCAGCTGGAGATCGAGCGGCAGGCCCTCAGCAAGGAAGACGACGCCGGATCGAGGGACCGTCTCAAGGTGATCGAAAAGGAACTCTCCGAACTGCGCGAAAACGCCGCGCAGATGAAACTGCGCTGGGAACGCGAGAAGACGCTCATTCAGTCTGTCCGCTCGCTGAAGGAGCAGATCGAGAAGGTTCATATCGAGGAGCAGCAGGCGGAGCGGGAAGGAAACTATGCCCGCGTGGCCGAGCTTCGTTATGGCAAGACCCAGGAGCTTGAGCGGCAACTCAAGGACGCCAACATGAAGCTCGAGGACCTTTCCAAAGAGCAGAACAACCGCATCCTCAAGGAGCAGGTCGACGAAGAAGACGTCGCCCGGATCGTTGCCAAGTGGACTGGAATTCCCGTCTCCAAGATGCTCGAAAGCGAGGTTCAGAAACTCGTCCGGATGGAGGAACTTCTGGGCGCCCGCGTGATCGGGCAGGACCCGGCTCTCAAGTCTGTGGCCAACGCCATCCGCCGTTCGCGGGCCGGTCTGCAGGATCGCAACCGTCCAATCGGCGTCTTCATGTTCCTCGGTCCGACCGGAGTTGGAAAAACGGAAACAGCCCGGGCCCTGGCCGAGTTCCTCTTTGACGACGATCGCGCGATGGTCCGTGTCGACATGTCCGAATACATGGAAAAACACGCGGTCTCCCGCCTCATCGGCGCCCCTCCGGGCTACGTCGGCTACGAGGAGGGCGGGTACCTGACCGAGACCGTGCGCCGCCGGCCCTATGCGGTCATCCTGCTGGACGAAATCGAGAAGGCGCATCCGGACGTGTGGAACATCATGCTCCAGATCTTCGATGATGGCCGGCTGACCGACGGTAAAGGCCGGACGGTCGATTTCAAGAACACGGTCATCATCATGACGTCAAACATTGCCGTCGAGAACGAAGGAAACGTCCGGGAAGCCTTGCGGGGGCATTTCAAGCCCGAGTTCCTCAACCGCATCGACGATATCGTCATCTTCAAGAGCCTCGGAAAAGCAGAGATCGCGAAGATCATCGACATCCAGCTGGCGGTCCTCGGGAAATATCTGGCCGATCGCAAGATTTCGCTGGAACTGACTCCTGCCGCCCGGGAGTTCCTGTTCGAGCAGGGGTATGACCCGGCGTTCGGCGCGCGTCCGCTCAAGCGGGCGATCCAGATGCTGCTGGCTGATCCGATGGCCCTGAAGATTCTCGATGGCGAGATCCAGTCCGGCGAACACGTTCTCGCAGACATCGATCGTCAGGGCGCCATTACGTTCAAGCCGGCGCCCGCGAAAACGGCCGAAACCGGCCGCAAGGCTGGGTGAGTTTCTCTCTGAATTGCCGTTTGCTGTCGGGCGGTCTATGACCGCCCGATCTTCCGGAGTGGAAGCCCGGGTTTTACAAGAATTCACTCCGAAACACTGGGCGGTCATAGACCGCCCCCACAAGCAGATGGGGACTCCGATGCTTCCGCCAGGGATGCAACAATCCTGTGGATGCGTTTTGTTTCCTGGTCCCCATTTCCTGCGCTTGAAACCCCGCGATGGACTTCGCTATGATCTGGCACTCGCATCATGAGAGTGCTAATTCGTAAAAGTTGTAGAGCTACTAGATAAGGAGAACGACGATGGCTGCAAAAGACCTTGTTTACCGTGAGGATGCGCGCGGCGCGATGCTGCGCGGCGTTAATGCGCTTGCGGACACGGTGAAGGTGACGCTTGGCCCCAAGGGCCGCAATGTGGTGCTGGCCCGGAAATTTGGATCGCCTCTGGTCACAAAGGACGGAGTGACTGTCGCCAAGGAAATCGAGTTGTCGGACCGATGGGAAAACATGGGCGCGCAAATGGTGCGTGAAGTCGCGAGCAAGACCAGCGACCTCGCCGGCGACGGCACAACGACCGCAACTGTTCTGGCCCAGGCCATTTATCGCGAGGGGATTCGCAACGTCGCGGCCGGCGCCAATCCAATGGACCTCAAGCGCGGCATCGACCGCGCGGTTGAAACCGTTGTGGACGAACTCAAACGAATCTCCCGGCCGGTGAAGAGCCACAAGGAGCAGGAACAGATCGCAACCGTTTCGGCCAACAGCGATCGGAAAATCGGCGAACTCATCGCCGAGGCGATGGAAAAGGTCGGCAAGGACGGCGTCGTGACGGTTGAAGAAGCCCGATCGATGAAGACCGAACTCGAATTCGTCGAAGGCATGCAGTTCGATCGCGGGTATCTGTCACCCTACTTCGTGACCAATCCCGATCGGATGGAGGCCGTGCTCGAAGAGCCGTTGATCCTTCTGCATGAAAAGAAGATCAGCGTCATGCGTGATCTTATTCCGCTGCTCGAGCAGGTGTCGCGCGAAGGGCGTTCCCTGATGATCATCGCGGAAGAGCTCGAAGGCGAGGCGCTGGCAACCCTGGTGGTCAACAAGATCCGGGGGACACTGAAGGTGGCGGCGGTCAAGTCGCCCGCTTTCGGTGATCGCCGCAAGGCCATCATGGAGGATATCGCGACGCTGACGGGCGGACGGGCCATTACCGAAGACCTCGGAATCAAGCTCGAAAACGTCAAGATTGCCGATCTGGGGCGCGCCAAGAAGGTCGTCATCGACAAAGACAACACGACGATTATCGAAGGGAAAGGCAAGAAGCCCGCAATCGAAGGGCGCGTCAAGCAGATCCGCGCGCAGATCGAGGAAACCACGTCGGACTACGATCGCGAGAAGCTTCAGGAGCGGCTGGCCAAGATCGCGGGAGGCGTCGCCGTCATCCGGGTGGGCGCGGCCACCGAAACGGAGATGAAAGAGCTCAAGGCCCGCGTCGAAGACGCGCTGCACGCGACAAAAGCGGCGGTGGAAGAGGGTATCGTTCCGGGGGGCGGCGTTGCGTTGCTTCGCGGGCAGAAGGCCGTCGACCGTCTGATGAAGTCGCTCGAAGACGACCTGAAGACCGGAGCCGGAATCATCCGGCGGGCCATCGAGGAGCCGCTGCGTATGATCGCGCGCAATGCCGGATACGACGGCGCGGTGATCGTCGACAAGGTTCGCAGTGAATCCGAACCGACGATTGGTTTCAACGCTGACAGCGAAGAAATTGTCGATATGGTCAAGGCCGGCGTCATCGATCCTACGAAAGTGGTCCGGGTGGCGTTGCAGAACGCCGCTTCGATTGCCGGCCTGTTGCTGACCACCGAGGCCTGTATCACAGACGCCCCTGAAAAGAAGAAAGCCGCGCCCGCCATGCCGCACGGTCATGATGGCGGATACGGGGATTTCGACTAGTCCGTGAAGTCTGGACCTC
>DASUFH010000203.1:0-4835 GCA_036274645.1 Terriglobia bacterium | reverse complement strand
GTAATGGACCTGGCGGACTGACCCACTGACTCATTTGCCAGTAAGCCATTGGGTCGTTTGGTTGTTTAACCAGGTCCATTACACATCGGACAACAAGCCAGCTCACATTGGACAACCGGGGGGCGCATCGCTGTGGCGGGGAATTTACCGGCCGGCCGCGCACATGAAACTGGCGGCGTCGGTGGTCGGGCCGGAACCCTGATATTTCGCAATCTGCCCGTATGGGCAGAGGGGACGGGTCTTGTCGACCTGACCATTCCGGGAATGGGAAGCGATGATGCGCTCCGGCTTCCGGCCCTGTTCGACCCAGGCTTCGATAACCTTCACCTTGTCGAACGTGTCCGCGCCGTCGCCGCCCTGACAGTGATTCACACCGGGCATCATGAACAGCGCGATCGATTCGGCGGCTTTGTCCTTCCCGACCGCTTTCAACACGTTGTTGTAGTAGAGCACGCTGTTTAACGGGTTGACCTGCGGGTCGGACCACCCGTGATACATGAACAGCTTCCCGCCGTGACTGAAGAACGGCTGGAGATTGGGATCGCCGGAGTACATGGCGCCGTTATCGGATTTTTCGGCGCGATCGATGTCGCGCCCAATATCCATCCGGTGAAAGTCCCAGTCGCGATCTTCAAATACCAGATTCCGCATGGCGCTCACCGAAAACGTGAGCGGCTGCGGACCTCCCAGCGTGCCCCAGCCGAGTTCCGCGCCCGGCACGAGGTGGGTTTCGAAAAGGACCCTACCGGTTGCGGGATCCTTCAGCGGCGAGGTCATGGCGATTGCTGAAGCGACCTGCGCTTTCGTCAGGCAGTCGGGACCATCGGTGGATTTGCAGGCGAGCGTGGAATAATCGAACGCGCAGCTTTCGGGATTTTCGATGACGCCATCCTTCAGGCCATCGAGCGCGTCGCACGCGTTGATGACGGCTTCATGGATCATCGGATATTTGGCGGGCGGAATGACGCTGTCCGCATCCTTGTTGACGATCAGGTTCAGAGCCGTACGGGCAGCGTGAAAACGCATCTGATTCCATGCGGCCGCGCCCGCCACGATGCCATTGAAGTCTTCCGGATACTTCTGCGCCGCCGCCAGTCCCTGTCGTCCCCCCTGCGAACAGCCGACGTAATAGGAGAAGCGCGCCTCGACCCCGTACAGCGCGCGGATGAGCGCCCTGGCCTCCACGGTCATTTCATGAATGGACCGGTATGCCAGGTCGATCACCTTTTCCGGATGGCCGAGGGCAAAGTCTGCGTTGTTGCCGGTATGTCCGGTATCGGTGCCGGCGGCGGCATAGCCGTCGGCGAGCGCCGCCGCGATGGCGGTATAGGGAATGGTTCCGGCCCAGCCGCCATTGCCGACGGCCTGGAATTTCCCGTTCCAGCCGGCCGCCGGCAGCCAGACTTCCGTCTTGATGCTGGAATCGCTCGACGGCGTCAGCGTGGCTGTGACGCGGCAGAACGCGGGAAGGTTGCGAAACGCCGCGCCGCCGCCCCCACGTCCGGGTTGCGAGAATGCGCCGGCTGCAACCATGGCGGCCGAGTCCATCTGCGCGTCCTTGAGCGTGAGGCCGGCCAGGCTTTCGCAGGTTGCCGCAAAAGGAGCAGAGACGGCCCGCATGGTTGTCGCTGCGAATGCGACGGCCAGAAGCATCGCGGCGACAACGCCGAGCCCCAGCCCCGAGCGGTCGATGAAGCGATGACGCGAAATCATCACGGTAGCCCTCCCCCAAAGTCGGCGGACCTGATTGTGGGCCGCGCTTCGTCGGACCGTCTCGATAGATCGATCAGACTCTGCGGATCTGAACCTTGTTGATCTTCACCGGAGGTGTCGGCCGGTCGCCGGCGTCCGTCGGTGTCTTTCCGATCTTCTGTACGACGTCCATGCCTTCCACCACCTGCCCGAACACGGCATGCCGCCGGTCCAGATGGGGTGTCGGCGCGAGGGTGATGAAGAACTGGCTGCCGTTGGTATTGGGACCTGCGTTCGCCATGGACAGCCGGCCTTCGCGATCATGATTCAGTCCCGGGGCAAACTCGTCCGCAAATCGGTAGCCCGGGCCTCCGCGTCCGT
Source organism: Terriglobia bacterium (assembly GCA_036274645.1). Lineage (GTDB taxonomy): Bacteria > Acidobacteriota > Terriglobia > 20CM-2-55-15 > 20CM-2-55-15 > DASUFH01. The sequence continues at coordinate 2,762 of DASUFH010000203.1, read as the reverse complement.
TTCCGACCGGACAACCGCCCTGAATCATGAACCCATCGATGACGCGGTGAAAGATCAGGCCGTCATAGAACGGCTGCCCCTGGGTGGCCTCGCCGGTTTTGGGATCCGTCCATGAACGCGATCCGTCGGCCAGACCCGTGAAGTTGGCGACGGTGTTGGGCGCCTCCTTTTCGAACAGTTCGATCGTGAAATTGCCCAGCGTGGTTTCAAAATCGGCGTAGAGACCCGGTTTCACTTGATGAATTCCTCCGTGTTACTTCACTCGTTCGGTGCGAATTTTCCTGATGGTGACCGGTTCGACCGGTTTGTCGTTGGCGCCCGTCCGAACCTTGCCGATCTTCAAGACGTTATCGAGACCTTCGACAACCTGTCCGAAGACGACGTAGGGCGGATTCTGACCGTCCAGAAACGGTGTTGGTACCACCGTGATATAGAACTGGCTGCCGGCCGAGTCCGGGAGCCCCGTACGGGCCATGGCCAGAACACCGGCTTTGTCATGTTTGAGGTTGTTGCGTTCGTCCTTGATGGTGAATCCCGGACCTCCCATGCCGCTTCCCAGTGGATCGCCCCCCTGAATCATGAAGCCGTCAATGACCCGGTGGAAAATCAGGCCGTCGTAGTACGGTTTCTTGACCTTCGTGTTCGTGGCCGGATCGGTCCATTCCTTCGTGCCATCCGCGAGCGCCGCAAAGTTGGCCACCGTTCCCGGCGCCTCCTTCTCATTCAACTCGGCGGTGAAATTTCCCATGTTTGTTTCGAAGCGCGCGTAAAGTCCCGGCTTGAGATTGGACTTTGCCGGCGTATCCGCCGCCTTGGGGGCGGGCTTGGTTTCCGCGGCGGGAGGCGTGGCGGGTTTTACCGCTGCGGGTTCGACCTTGTTGTCCGCCTCTTTGGGCGGCTCCGGCGGCTCCGGCGTGGCTTCCTTTTCCACCGCGGGTTCAGCCGCTTTTTCTTCAGGCTTTGGCGCTTCCGAACTGCATCCAGCCAGCGCGAACGCCAGCGCAAGGATTATCGTGACCTTCTTCATTGGGAATGGCTCCTTAATGGCAAACGGCGAAGATACCAGTTTGCAACACGCGAACGCAAACGATCCGCGTTCCCCTTGTAGGGGCGGTGTACGACCGCCCCTACAAGGGAGGGGAGGGCCGGGAAGTTACCGTTGGAGATAGGCGATCAGCAGGACGATCGTTATCGGGCTGAGCAGCGTCGACAGCATGACGACACTGGTGACCAGGTTCGCGTCCAGATCGAACTCGAGCGCGAGAACCGTCGTAACGACCGCCGCGGGCATGGCGGAAACGACGATCGCGGCGTTGCGGCCCACGCCTTCCAGGCCCAGCAGGCTGGCGAGCGCCGTTCCGATCACCGGAGAAAGCAGCAGTGAAAGCCCAACCGCGGTCAGGACGATGGCCGGTCGCCGGGGGAACGTGGCGCGCTGCAACTGCATGCCGAGGGCGAGAATCATCAGGGGAATCGCGCCATCGGAGAGCATGGCGATGGGGCGCATCAGCAGCGCCGGCGTTTCCGTGTGGGTGATCACCACGATGAACGCCGCCGCCAGCGCATATAACGCCGGAACGCGCAGGATGCCGGCAAGCGTTCGCAGTGGATTCCGGCCGTCATGCGCGGCGATGAACACTCCCGCGGTATACACGACGATGGCGCTCGTCACGAAGTAGACACTCGCAAACGACAGCGCCTCTTTCCCGAACGCAAAGAAAATGACCGGCAGCGCATAGTTGCCGCTGTTGGAAAACATCACGGTCAGGAGAAAACCCGTGCGCGTCTTGCCTTCGATTTTCAAGCCGCCGGCCGCGATGCGGGCCGCAATTCCCATGCTGCCGGTCAGCAGCACACAGAACGCGGCCATCCGTCCGGCGTCCGCGCCAGTCATGGAGGACGTGACGATCTGGGTATAGATCAGGCACGGGGACAGCACATTGAACGCCAGCGAGGCCAGAACCTGGGCGCCCGTCTGAAGGCGGCGGCCGATGAGATAACCGATTGCGGCAATCAGGAAGATCGGGACGATGTCGGTCAGCAGAATCGAAACCAGCGTCAGCACGGCCTACAGGGTAAACGAAATGATGGAAATTGGGGACAGAGAGCCATTTCGCGAGCAATTTCGCGAAAGCGAAATTGCTCTCTGTCCCCAATTTCCTACAACAAGGCTTTCAGATGTTCACGAACGGAGGCGCCCAGTTGTTCGAGGTTGTAGCCACCCTCCAGCAGACTGACTACCCGGCCGCCGCCGTGTTTTTCGGCGAGGCGCAGAACGTCTCTGGTCATTTCCCCGAAGTCGGCGTCCTCCAGCATGAGGTCTCCGAGCGGATCGCCACGCCGGGAATCAAATCCCGCCGATATGATCACCAGGTCGGGATGAAAGCGATGTTCGATATGGTCGAGCGCAAGGCGAAACGCTTCGCGATGATCGCGCGCGGATGTCCCCGCTCTGAGCGGAATGTTCAGCGTACAGCCCTCGCCTTTGCCGGCGCCGGTTTCATCGGAGTCGCCGGTGCCGGGGTAGTGCCGCGACTGGTGGGTAGAGAAGTAGAACACGCGGTCGTCGAGCCAGAAGATGTCCTGTGTGCCGTTTCCGTGATGCACATCCCAGTCGATGATCAGAGCGCGTTCCACGCCGTACCGGGCCTGGGCGTACCGCGCGGCCACGGCGGCGTTGTTGAAGATGCAGAATCCCATCGGCCGGGAGGGCGTGGCGTGATGGCCCGGCGGCCGCACCAACCCGAAAGCGCGTCCGCCCT
>DASUFH010000202.1:0-5119 GCA_036274645.1 Terriglobia bacterium | reverse complement strand
TTCAATAACGTTACTCACACTTCGTGTACGTCAATCTGCTGAAGACGAAGCGGCAGATTCGAGACGTAGACGTGAAATTCACTGGCCCAAGCTGTCGGCAAAAGTCCAAACTCCAGGGGCGGTCTATGACCGCCCGACGTTCCGGAATGGACCCCCTTGTTCTCCAAAGAATTCACTCCGAAACACCGGGCGGTCATAGGCCGCCCCTACAAGCAGATTCGTTGCGTGTGTCATATTGAATCTATACAGGCATCGGATGTCGATCATGTCTCTTCCCGGCATTTGCGAAAAGGTTGCGTTTCTCAGCCAGCCAGCCGCCTACGGGCGGACGGCGTGTCATGTGGATATTCGAGAGACCCACATTTCCTGGATTTTCCTGACTGAAACCCACGCCTGGAAGCTGAAGAAGCCCGTTTGTTATGAGTATCTCGACTTCAGCACGCTGGAGGCCCGGCGGAAAGACTGCGAAGAAGAGCTTCGCCTGAACCGGCGACTGGCGCGTGATGTGTATCTCGACATCGTTCCGCTGACCCTTGACGCCGCCGGCCGGCTTGCGCTGGGCGACCGGGGCCGGCCGGTCGACTGGCTCGTTCACATGCGACGCCTTCCTTCCGCTCTCATGCTGGACCGGGCCATCGCGCTCCAGACTTGGACGGAAGAGGACATTCGCCGATTGGGGAATCGTCTGGCGTTCTTTTACACGGAGCAGGCGGCGCGAATTCCGCTGGCGGGCGCGCAGTATCGCATCCGGTTGAGCGAGGACCTGATCGATGCGGGAATCGAACTGTTTCACGAAGGTTGTGGCCTTCCCGTCGGTCTCATTAACGCCGCTGTCGGGATTGCTCGCGGTCAACTTGAACAGGACGCGGCCCTTTTCGAGCGGCGGGCCCATTCCGGCAGAATCGTTGAAGGGCACGGTGACCTGAGGCCGGAACACATCTGTCTCGAACCCGAGCCGGTCATTATTGATTGCCTGGAATTCAGCGCGATGATGCGGCAGGTCGATCCGGTGTCGGAGCTGGCTTTCCTGGCGCTGGAGTGTGAACGATTGGGCGCCCCCCGCGCGGGAGAAGTCGTGATCGAAACGTATTGCGCCGCCACGGGCGACCGCCCGGTACCCGCAGTGCTGGACTTCTACAGGCGGTATCACGCCTGTGTTCGCGCCAAAATTGCCGTCTGGCATTTGCGTGATTCCGCCCCGCCCAGTTTCTCGAAGTGGACGAACCGGGCGCTGCAGTACCTCCGCTACGCCGCCGCTCTGCGCGCGGCCTGACCACTTCCGGAGCGCCCAGGGCGATCCGGGAAGCAAATCACAGGAAGAGCGCTTTGGTGTTGGTGTGCACCGAATCGATCTGCAGCGCTTCCACCGCGCCCGGCGCCGATGGGTAGAAGACCACGCGGGATGGCCGGAAGAGAATGTGTTTGATCACCTTGTTGCCGGAGTCGACGACGATGTTGATGCGGGGATTTTTCTCGTCTTCCAGATCCAGATCAATGGATCGCAACAGCAGTTCGCCGGAGAGGACGGTTTCTTCGGTCTCAATATCATGCGTTTCCAGCTGGACACGACGATGATGGCGTTGCTCGCTGAACGACTCGAGAAACTCCTGCCACTCATCGTGCGGAATCGTAACGGCAGACACATCCAGGAATGTCATGACAGACCCCTTTTTGCCGGAGATATTAACACTGTTAGACGGGCGCATCGCAAAGAGGCTGAATGAACAATGACTGCAGGCAAAGGAGGCGGGATGGAACTGAGTGTGTTCGCGCTCAAGGCCAGCCGACCGCTGGGGGAGGAAATTGCCGGCCATCTGGGAATCGGTCTGGGCCCTCACGAGGAGCGGAATTTCGAAGACGGAGAACACAAGACGCGCCCGCTGACCAGCGTTCGGGGCAGGGATGTCTTCGTTGTTCAATCCCTGTACGGCGACGCGGCCGAAAGCGTCAACGACAAGCTGTGTCGCTTGCTGTTCTTTCTGGGCGCGCTGAGAGACGCGTCGGCAGCCCGTATCACGGCCGTCCTTCCGTACCTGTGCTACGGACGGAAAGATCGTCAGACGAAATCGCGGGATCCGGTGACAACGCGATATGTTGCCGCATTGTTCGAAGCCGTGAAACTGGACCGCGTGGTCACGCTCGACGTCCACAATCTCGCCGCGTTTCAAAACGCCTTCCGCATTCCCAGCGATCACCTGGAGGCGGCGTCTCTTTTTGTCGATCATTTTGCTCCGTGGGCGTCAACCCGGGAACTGGTCGTCGTTTCTCCGGACGCCGGTGGAGTCAAGCGCGCCGAGGCGTTCCGGAAGATGATGGAAAAGGCGCTCGGGCGTGAACTCGACAACGCGTTCATCGAGAAGTATCGCAGCGCGGGCGTGATCAGCGGACATGCGGTGGTGGGAGATGTCGACGGAAAAACCGCCATCATCATCGACGACATGATCAGCAGCGGCGCCACGATGGTCCGCGCCGCCGACGCCTGCCGCGCCAGGGGCGCGACGGCCGCGTATGCGGCGGCGACTCATGGGCTGCTCTCCGGAAAGGCCAGGGAAACGCTTGCCCATCCCTCGGTCGACGGGATCGTCGTGACCAACAGTGTTTCCCCTTCGCCAACGGGTAAGGTGAGTGTCATCAGTGTGGCCGGGCTTCTGGCGGAAGCGATCCGGCGCATTCACACCGACGGGTCGGTCGAAGAACTCCGGTCGCGCTGGTATTGAAAAGCTTTGCACTCGGCTTACGGGCTCCGCGCGCGGTGTCAGCGCTTCCGCCGCTGCAGCCATTCCGTCAGCTTCGCGAGATTCCGGCAATTGACGACGCTGCCCGCGCCGATCCAGCCGCGGCGGGCCTGAAACACCCCGTAGCGCATTTGTTCGAGTTGAGGAGCGCTATGCGCGTCTGAGTTGATGGCGACCAGCGCGCCCGCCTCGCCGGCCGCGCGGCACATCGTGTCGTTCAGGTCCAGGCGCAGCGGGGAGGCGTTGATTTCGAGGGCAACCCCGCGGTCCACCGCCGCTCGGATGACGCGGTCGAGATCGAACGCCACGGGATCGCGGCTGCCGATGAGCCGGGCGGTCGGATGTCCGATGATGTGGACGTGTGGGTTGGAGATCGCGTCGAGAAGACGCCCGGTCATGCTGTCCCTGCTCTGCTTGAACGCGCTGTGGATGGAGGCCGTCACGACATCGAAGCGGGAAAGCGTCTTGTCGGGATAATCGAGTGAGCCGTCGGGCAGGATGTCGACTTCCGCGCCCAGCAGCAGGCGCGGGCGCTTCTTGCGCCGCGCCGATCGCAGACGCTCGAACTCCTCGATCTTTTCGGCCAGCCGTTCTTCATCGAGACCCCGGGCCACACGCGCCGAGGGCGAATGATCGGCAATGGCCAGGTATTCGTAGCCGAGCCGCTCCGCCGCTTCCGCCATCTCCGCCATCGTGGCGCGCCCGTCCGAGTGGTCGCTGTGAACGTGCAGATCGCCCCGGATGCCGGCGAGATCGACGAGCGCCGGCAGCGCGCCGGCAGAGGCGGCTTCGATTTCGCCGCGATCTTCACGGATCTCCGGCGGCATGAGCGGCATTCCCATGAGCCGGTACACGTCTTCCTCCGTACTTCCGCCAAGACGCTTTTCGCCGCGAAACACGCCATATTCGTTGATCTTGAGGCCGTCGCGACGCGCGAGGGTCCGCAGGTGGACGTTATGCTGTTTCGATCCGGTGAAATACTGCAGCGCCGCTCCATACGATTCCGGGTCGACCGCGCGAACGTCCACCTGCAGGTTGTTCTCGATGAGAATCGTTGCCTTGGTATCGCCAAGCGCGAGAACCTCGCGGACTTCCGGAAGCCGTACGATCGCTTTGAGCGCGGTGGCCCGATCGGCGGCGGCTACGACCACATCGATATCTCCGATGGTTTCCAGCCGCCGGCGCAGCGAACCGGCCAGATCGGCCTCGTCGACGCCCCGGACGCGGCGAACGTGGTCGAGTAGCCGTTCCGCCAGCGGTAGCGCGGAGCCGAGCGGCAGCCGCTGCCGCCGGGACTGCCACAGTTCGACGCCACGCCGCAGATTTTCCACCTTCTTGTCGCCGAAGCCCGGTATCGCCGGACGACTGTCCGATTCGAGAGCTCGCTTCAGGTCTTGCAGGCTGCTGACGCCCAGCTTTTCGTGCAGCTGCGCCAGCGTTTTGGGACCGAGTCCGGGTATACCCATCAGTTCGATGAGTTCGTCCGATATGCCTTCCCGCTCATCGTCATACTTGCGGATCCGCTTTGTCCGGATGTACTCCCGGATCATGCCCTCCAGGTCCGCCCCAATGCCGGGAATTTCCTTGAGACGATCGTCCCTCGCCATCGCCGTGAGGTCTTCGCTTACGTCCGTCAGCGCCTGCGCGGCGCGCTCATACGCGATGATGCGGAACCGGTTGGCGCCTTTAAACGACAGAACCCGGGCCATGCGCTCGAATATTCCGGCGATCTCGTCGTTCAACATGTCCAACCCCTCGCCACGATTTTCCAACGTTTACAAGCCGGCGGAAGCGTGATAGCCAATCTTGTACAGCAAACAGGTTGAAGGCGCGAGCGATGAAAAGGAGGAGCCAATGTTCCAATTGACGAGCGCTGCCTTTCGCGAGAATACGTTCATCCCCCGGCAATATACGTGCGACGGGAACGATATCTCGGTTCCTTTGCGTTGGACTGTTCCTCCGGAGGGCACAAAATCGTTTGCCTTGATCGTCGATGACCCCGATGCCCCGGCCGGAGTCTGGGTTCACTGGGTGCTTTACGATCTGCCGCCCGAACTGCGGAGTCTGGATGAAGGGATTCCCGCAACGGATGCCCTCGACAACGGCGCCCGGCAGGGCGTGAACGATTTTCATCGCATGGGCTATGGCGGCCCATGCCCGCCCCGCGGCCCGGCGCATCATTACGTGATGACGCTGTACGCGCTGGACACCATGACCGGGCTGAACCCCGGAGCCACCAGGGCGCAGTTGCTCCAGGCCATGAAGGGACACATTCTCGGAGAGACCAGGTTGACCGGCCTGTATGGCCGTTGAGGAGGCCGACCCAACTGCTTCCCCGTTGTCCGCTGTGCGCTGGCTGTTGTCCGCTGTGTAATGAACCTGGC
>DASUFH010000201.1:0-11493 GCA_036274645.1 Terriglobia bacterium | reverse complement strand
CTGACCGAAGGCACGGAACACTTCGACGACTACGTGGCCGCTGTCCACTGGGCCCAGGAGTTCGCAATGTATAACCGCAAGCTGATGATGGAGCAGATTGTGGGAGCGGTCGGCGATTCGGGCGAAGTCCCGCCGTTCTCTCTGACGGACATGGCCGTGAATTGCCATCACAACTACGTCGCGGTCGAGGAGCACTACGGTCAGGAGGTGTTCGTCACACGCAAGGGCGCGGTGCGGGCGCGTCGTGGCGACATGGGCATCATTCCCGGATCGATGGGCGCGCGCTCCTACATTGTGCGCGGCCTCGGGAACAACGAGAGCTTTCATTCCTGTTCCCACGGCGCCGGCCGCGCCATGTCCCGCAACGAGGCCAAACGCCGCTTCACGACAACGGACCACGAAAAGGCTACCGCCGGCGTCGAATGCCGGAAAGACCAGGACGTGATCGACGAAACCCCCGCCGCCTACAAGAACATCGACGATGTGATGCGCGCGCAAAGCGATCTGGTCGAGATCGTCCACACGCTGCGCCAGGTCGTCTGCGTCAAGGGATGACTTGTAGGGGCCGCTATGACCGTCCGACGTCTCGGAGTGGGATTCTCTGATTGAACCGAAAGGCGCCCTGAAACGCTGGGCGGTTATAGACCGCCCCTACACGCAGGCGGGGGACCCAAACTCAGTTGTTGGCGACGCCGCTCACGTCGGGTGTGAAATCCTCTCCGGGGTTGATGAAGCGGTTCAACTCGAACCGGTACTGCTTGTCGTAGAGCTGCCGGTACCGGCCATTGGCGGCAAGCAGTTCCTCGTGCGTGCCCCGTTCCACGATTTCTCCGGCTTCCAGCACGAGAATCTGGTCGGCGCTGCGGATCGTCGAGAGCCGATGCGCAATGACGAAAGTGGTACGGCCTTCGCGCAGGGAGCGCAGGCCATCCTGGATCAGCGCTTCGCTTTCGCTGTCGAGGCTGGAGGTGGCTTCGTCGAGGATCAGCAGCCGGGGATTGGCCAGAATTGCGCGCGCGATCGCCACCCTCTGGCGCTGGCCGCCCGATAGCCGGACGCCGCGTTCACCGACGATCGTGTCGTATTTGTTTTCGAACGCTTCGATGAATTCGTCGCAGTGGGCGATGCGGCTGACGGCAATGATTTCCTCGCGGCTGGCGTGGGGCCGGGCGTACGCAATATTCTCGGCAATCGTTCCGTCGAACAGGAAGTTGTCCTGCAGAACAACCCCGAGATTGGCGCGGTAGTCCCGCAGGGGCGTGGTGGCCAGATCGCGCCCGTCGATCAGAACGCGGCCCGACAGCGGACGGTTGAAAGCCATGACCAGGCTGATCAGCGTGCTCTTGCCCGAACCGCTCGATCCAACAAGGGCGGTGGTCGAGCCGGGGGGCGCCTGGAACGAAATGTCCTTCAGAACCGGAACGCCCGGGTTGTATTCGAATGTCACATTCTCGAACCGCACGTCTCCGCGGATTTCTCCGAGAGGCGCAAGACGCGCGTCCTCCTCGTCCTCGGTGGTCATGCGCCGGATCTCGCGGATGCGATCCAGGCCGGCGAACGCCTCCGTCACCTGAGTGCCGATATTGGCCAGTTGGACTACCGGCATCGCCATCCGGGCCGTGAATGCGAGGTACATGAAGAGGTCGCCAATGGTCATGGAACCGGAGCGAATGGACGATCCGCCGATGACCATCATGGCGACCATGCCGAAGCCCAGAACGAGCGATGAGGAAGCGGAAATGGCGGAGACTCCGGTCAAGGAGCGCGCGACATTTCTGAACAGGCGGTGGGCGCCCTTCGCGAACACGATCTGTTCGCGCTTCTCGGCCGTATAGGCTTTCACGATTCGGACGCCGCCCAGCGTTTCGCCGAGCCGTCCGGTCACTTCAGCGTTGATCTTGCCGCGCTCGCGGAAGAGCGGCCGCAGCCTCTTGAACGCCACCGCCATGCCGCCGCCGAAGGCGCCAAGGATGAGAATCGTGACCAGGGTCAGCGTCCAGTTCAGATAGAGGAGGATCACCAGCGCCGCAATAGCTGTGACGATCGAGCCGGTGAGTTGCACGATGCCCGTTCCGACAAGGTTCCGAATACCCTCGGCGTCGGTCATGATGCGCGAGATGAGCACGCCGCTTTTCGTCGAGTCGAAGTAGCGGATGGGCAGGCGCATCACATGCGCTTCGACTTCCTTGCGCATTTCGGTGATCGCGCGCTGTCCCGCCACGCCCAGCACCTGGGAATTCGCAAAGGAACAGACAGCGTCGATGATGGCCGCAACGGCCACGACCATCGCCAGCTGCGGCAGGAGGTCCCACTGCTGGCGGCTGATGATGTCATCCATGAAGTACTTGGTGGAGAATGGCGCCACCAGACCCGCGGCCTGGCTCACCAGCATCAGCGCGAGGCCCAGAAATAATCGACGGCGGTACCGGTGGAGCAGCGACCGCATCTCCGACCAGGCGCCGGGAGAAATTTTGCTCTTTCTTCCGGCGCCGGCGTTGCCGGTACCGGTTGCGGAATCCCGGGGGCTCCGGGACCGTTCGGAATGGAATGATCGAGACACGCACACTCATCATAGAGCAAGTCGGCGGTCGAAACCGACCCGCCGGGAGCAAAAAAAGACCCCTTCTGCGTCCTGGCAGAAGGGGTTAACAGGGTTGCGTTCGATGAATTTGCTTATTGGTTCGGTTCGCTGTCGCTTTCCGGGTAGCCGATCGCTTCGCCCGAGACCACCAGATCCACGCGGCGATTCTTCGAGCGACCTACAGCCGTGTTGTTCGGAGCTACCGGCTGGCTTTCGCCAAAGCCCATCGCCGTGATTCTGGAGCTGGAAACGCCGTGATCGACGAGGTAGGTCCGCACGGAGTCCGCCCGGCGTTCTGAAAGCTTCTGGTTGTAGGCTTCCGTGCCGACGCTGTCGGTGTGACCTTCGACTTTGAGTGTGACTTCGGGCATGGCCCCAAGTATCGTGGCCACCTTTTCCAGCTTTTCGCGGTCGCTTTCAGTCAGCGCGGACGAGTCAAACGCAAAACGCACGTCCAGGTCTCCGATCAGTCCGCGAGTCGTTTCGCGAAGGGTCATCAGCTCTCCGAGCCGTTTGCGCAGATCCGCAAGGGTCTTGTCCTTGTCCGCCATGGCTTTCAGGAGATCAATGTCAATCTCGCCGGTCTCGATCTTGATGATGCCGGGTTGATTGGCCAGGGCCGCGCGCAATTCCGCCTCCATCCGCTCCTTCTCGGCCAGTTCCGCCTTGAGGCGATCAATCTCCGCCGTGTCGACGGTGACCTCTGCAGTCGTCGCCATCAGGCTTGCCAGCCTGGCTTTCCCGAGGGTAACCATGGACATCAGTCTGGCGTCTTCGGCAAACTGAGCCGCCTGGCGGGCCAGCGCGTCAGCATCGGCGGCGCAACCTTCAGAGCACCTCGATTCGGCTTCCGCCAGCAGATCGCGGGCTCTCTGCAGAGGTTGCGGGGCATAGGTTTCAGCGCCCTGGGCCATCGCCATATCGATGGCGTTGTGCGCCTGGGCGATGCTTGTCGAGTTGCCTGTGAACGAGTCGTTTGGGTATGAGGCCGAAATGCCGCCCGGAACACCCGGAACGATTGAAAACTGGCCGGTGATGAAACCCGTCGGCGCCGGCATGGCAAAAGTCGAGGTTTCACAACCGCAGGCGGCCGACTGAATCGGCGCGTTCTCGATCACCACAACGCCACTGGGCCGGACAACGGAGAAGTGCGGTTCAGCGGTGACGATAAGGCCGAAATATTGCAGATCCGTCGTAACGTTGAGCATCGCATCGTGGTCGTTGGGGTCGTCCAGGATCAGTTCGCCAAGGTTTTCCGTCCGTCCGTCAGGGGTGACCGCCCAAAGAACATAAGTCTGGAACTGGCTTCCATGCGTGCATGCCGGCTCGAGATTGTCGAATCGGGCGTCAACGGACATATAGCCCTTCCTGCTCTGGACGATGGCTGATCCGCCGGCGTTCGGCATGGTGGGTGTTCCGATCATGCTCAGACTCGTGGCCTGACCCCGAGTTTTATAGTCGACCGCGTTGACATTGATCGGCGTAGCCGTGTCGATGGCGTAAATCGTTTCAGCGGTCGATATTTGAACACCAGCCCGACCCGGGTCCTGGCCAACCGGCGCCCCCAACAGCAGTAGTACTGCGGATATAGGTCCAATAAAAATGCTCATATGGATCTTCTCCTTGCTGGAAATACCTTATTGGGTGCACACCGGCTGCCAACGCGAATAGCGCTGAATTCCGGTCCAAATGGCGGAAATATCAGGAGTTACGCTGGAGGCCATCCCAGATGCAGAATGAGAACCGCAGATTCACGTCGATCAGGACAGTCATGAAGACTAAACACGACACCGCCAGGAATGCGATTTCCAACATTCGTTAGCGGAACAGCGCACGGAAAGCCGTCAGCAACTCCAGACCGTGTAGTATCGGCCGCGAAATACGATCCGGTAATTTTCTGCAAAGACGCGGCGAAAGCGGTCGGTGAATATCGGTGAAACCGGCTCAAACAGGCTGACGATCGCGAACGGCGACCCATGGGCCGGCAGAATCCATTGCGGAACATGGCAGCCTTCCACCAGCCGGGTTGTCCCGGCGTCTTCCACTCCGGCCGCTCTCAAATCCATCAGAAACGGGACTTCGAATCGGACGTCGCTTCCGCGCAGGGCTCCGACGACCCGATAGTACGTCCATCTGTAGTTGGCCAGATCACTCACGCCCATTTCCGCCTGAGGATAGTCTGCATAGATCTCATCCAGCTCCCGGATCGCCATTCCGGCGTCGCTCGTATTTGCTAATGCGCGGTTCATGGCGGAATTTTGCGCGAGCGCAAACGGGCCCCAGAAGCAGAGGTAAGCGACGAAAAGCCAGACGGCTGTTCCACGAAGAGTCGTCGCGCGCGCGTCCCTGTGGCGTGTCATGTCCGCCGCCTCGATCGCCAGATGAATGGCCAGCGGCAGAAACGGCAGCAGGTAGTAACTGCCGGCGCCGTTCTTGGCGCCAAAGACGCCAACGACGACGATCGAGGCCATGAGAGCGAGGGCGTACCCCTTGATTTCGCGGCTCCAGCGGGGGCGTCGGAAAAAATAAATCGCCGCGGCGGGAGCGATCATCGCGGTCAGCAGCATCATGTTGGTTCGCAGTCCCGGAAGCAGCAGCCCCTGCTGCGCGACGATCTTCAGCCGGGCGATGTAGCCCCACAGGCTGACGTTCGGCAACAGAAAGGGCGCTCCCGCCAACACCAGCATCGACAATGTCGACAATGCCCCAATGCGCAGCGCTTCTCCAACGCTGGTTTCGCGGAGCGCCAGCCGCAACATGACCGGCGCCAGGAGCAGTACGGCGTAAGGTTTCAGGCCAAAGGCAATTCCCGCCAGAACCCCTGAAGCCACTGCCGCCTGAAAACGAGGCAGACGGAGCGCCGGGAGCGAAAGGGCCGTGACCAGAAGCAGGAAGGGCTCAGGCCTGTTCCAGTAAACGAAGTATCCCTGAGGCAGCAGGAAGAGAAAGGCCAATCCGACGCCAACATACGTCAGAAGAAAATCACGGGTGAGATGCCAGACTTCAATGCTCCACACCAGCAGCGCGGCCCAACTGGCCACCACGCCGGCGATCTTCGTGGCCAGGATGCTTCGGCCGACGAGCAGCGCGCCCGCCTGGATGAGCAATAACGCCGGGCCGTAGACCGTGCCGTAGATTCCTTCTCCCCCTTGCCAGGAGGGATAAATCTGTCTGCCCTGCAACGTCAGCGCAGACATGACGGCGACAGTGGGTTCGGCGTGGTCGAAGTACACGGGCAGAGCCAGGTACTGCACAGTCCACCAGACGTACTGCGCCACCGCGACCGCCGCGGAGAAACCCACAGCGGCAACAACGAGCCGGCTCTTACCGATCCGGAGAATATTCGGACAGGCCGCCAGCGCGACCGGTGTGACGGCATAAGCCACACATAGCAGCGGAAACATGATGTCGAACAGCAGTCCGGAATCGACTGCCGCTCGCAGAGAAGACATCCAGTGTTCCATCAGTCTTTTTTCGCGCCGCCATGGTACACCATGGACGAGGAATCGGGGATTGTAGGGCGGTCTATGACCGCCCATCGTTTCAGAGTGGATTTCCTGTCAAATCAAAAGATTTCCACCCCGAAGCGTCGGGCGGTCATAGACCGCCCCTACAAGCAGGCGGGGGCCCCCGGGCGAGGAATGGCCGCTTCGGTGAGCGCTGACGTGAAATTCACTGGCCCCCGCTGGCGGGGGACATAGAAAGCCCTACTTCTTGACGAGCAGCATGGTCGAGGGATCCAGCGCGAGCGTGAGTTTCGCGACCTCCGGATTGTCATGATCCTTCAGCAGCGAGAGCGCCACTCCATCGCTGTGATCGGTCATGCGAACGATGACGGAAATTGCCGGAGACAGCTTTGCCAGTGGTTCCGGAATGCCTTTTTCATCCAGGGGGACGCCGCGGTGAGTGTGCGCGGACATCCACATCTCCACATTGAAGTCGGCGGCCAGTTCCCTGAATGCTTCGATATCCGCCAGCGTTGCCCGCTCGAAGTCGAAGCCCTGCAGGATCAGGCAGGTCGGACTGAAATGGGCGTATTCCTTCAGGAAGTTGATCGAATGGCGCAGCTTGTGAATCGTGAAGGATTTGCCCGCGTAGGTGTGGATGATCCTGTTGCGCTCCATCTCGAGCCGCTCGCTGGAGAGGTCTTCCAGGCCGGCCGCATGAGCCAGGTCCATGAAGATCTCGTCGTAAAACTCCCGCACATGATCGACGGTTTTGTCGAGTGAGACATGGAGCGTTTTGCGTCCGCGCATCGCCTCATCGAGCGAGATTCCAACGAGAAACGCGGTTTTGCCGATGCCGTGACGGGCGACGACGACTCCGATGTTTCCCTCTCCCAGCCCGCCGTGTATGGAATGTTCGAACAGGCGGAGCGGGTTGCGTTCATTGAGTTCTTTGCGATACATCGTCTTACTCCTCGTCGTCGGCGATCAAACCGGTGCCGTACTTCTTGATCAGTTCCTGATGGACTTCCGCCGGTACCGGAGCATAGCGCGAGAATTCCATCGTGTATTCGGCCTTTCCCTGGGACGATGACCGGAGATCGGTCGAATATCCGAACATTTCCGCCAGCGGCACTTCAGTGTCGACCCGCACGAATCCTTCTTCCTCGGTGGTTCCGATGATGATGCCCCGGCGCTGCATGATGGTGCGGACAAACGCGCCCTGGAATTCCAGGGGGCCTTCCACGGACACTTTCATGATCGGCTCCAGGATCTGCGGCTTCGCCGAAGAGTATACCGACCGGAACGCTCCGCGCGCCGCCGCCTGGAACGCGTTGTCGGACGAGTCCACGGAGTGCGCGGCGCCGTCGTTGACGACCACCCGGAAACCCGTCACCGGGAAGCCGATCAGCCGGCCCTTGGCGATCATCGACTTGAATCCCTTTTCGACCGAGCCGATGAATTCCTTGGGAATCGAGCCGCCGAAAATCTCGTCGACGAACTCGAAGTCTCCACTTTCCATCGGTTCGACATAGCCGGCCACGCGTCCGTACTGGCCGGAGCCGCCCGTCTGTTTCTTGTGGGTGTAGTTGAACTCCGCCTTGCGGGAGATCGCTTCGCGATACGCCACCTGAGGCGCGCCGGTTTCGACCTCGGCGTTGTATTCGCGCTTCATGCGTTCGACGTACACGTCCAGGTGCAACTCGCCCATGCCCGAGATGATCGTTTCCCCGGACTCCTCATCGACGCGCGAGCGGAACGTCGGGTCCTCCTTGGTGAAGCGAGCGAGCGCCTTGCCGATATTCGCCTGGGCTTTCTTGTCTTTGGCCTTGATGCTGATGTGAATGACCGGATCCGGCACATGCATCGAGGTCATCGAGTAACGGACCTTGTCGGAAGTGAACGTATCGCCGGAAGCGCAATCGATACCGAACAGCGCGACAATGTCGCCCGCGCCCGCCTCCGTGATGTCCTCCATTTCGTCCGAGTGCATCCGGACCAGCCGGCCGACCCGGACGTCGCGGCCGGTCCGGCCGTTGACGATCGTGTCGCCCTTCTTCAATTTGCCCTGGTAAATCCGGATGTAGGTCAACTGGCCGAAACGTCCATCCTCCAGCTTGAACGCCAGGGAGACGAACGGCGCGTTCGCATCCGCTGCGCTCAGGGCGACCTTTTCTTCCCCCCTGGCAAGATCCAGCGCCTCGTTGACGACCTCGATCGGACTGGGCAGATAGCGCGTCACCGCATCGAGCAGGGGCTGCACCGCCTTGTTCTTGTAGGCCGAACCGAGAAATACCGGCGTCAGTTCAAGGGAGATCGTCCCTTTGCGGATCGCCGCGTGAATCAATTCCGGAGTGACTTTGTCTTCGAGCACCGCTTCCATCAGGTCGTCGGAATACATCGAAACGACGTCGAGCATCTCCGAACGCTTTTCTTCCGCCTGCGCGCGCAGTCCCTCGGGGATATCTTCGACGCGCCGGATATCTCCGTTGGGACCGTCGAAGTAGTGCGCCTTCATCTCGATGAGGTCCACCACGCCTTCATGGTCGCCTTCCAGGCCGATCGGAATCTGCATCATCACCGCGTTGTGCTTGAGCTTTTCGCGCAACTGCTGGGCGACCTTGAACGGATTGGCGCCCGTACGGTCCGACTTGTTGATAAAGGCGAGCCGGGGCACCTTGTAGCGCCGCATCTGCCGGTCGACGGTCATCGACTGCGACTGCACTCCCGCAACCGCGCAGAGCACGAGGATTGCGCCGTCCAGAACACGCAGCGACCGTTCGACCTCGATCGTGAAGTCCACGTGGCCCGGCGTATCGATGATGTTCACGTGATGGTCGTTCCATTCACAGTGTGTCGCCGCCGACTGGATCGTAATGCCGCGCTCCCGCTCCAGATCCATCGAGTCCATCTTCGCCCCGACGCCGTCCTTGCCCTTGACGTCGTGAATCACGCGGATCCGCTTGGTGTAGTAGAGAATTCGTTCCGTCAGTGTTGTCTTGCCGGAATCGATGTGCGCGCTGATTCCGATGTTTCTAATCTGTTTTAGATCGCTGATCAACTTAACCCCTCACATGAGGCGCCGGGCGATGTCTGCCTTGCAATGCTTCCGGAGCCTGTTTCTTCCTATGCTTCCATGTCCGGCCCAGACCGACCGGCCAAAACAACTAAGATTAACCTGACTTCGCCTTCTCCGGACGCTCAAAGCAGCAAAAAATCTTTCTCGGACCGAAATCCAGTGTTTCAAAATTGGATTACAAAAAGGTTGCCGGAAGGTGAAAAGAACGGTTGGGCGCGAGATCGGGCGGGATAGCATCAGCCGGTCGGATTGGTCTTCCTTTGGCTATGGCGTGACCCGGCTCGACGGATGGGCCAAAAATCGGAATAGTCCACTAAAAGCATTTGTCCTCTCCTGGTTCTACCCGGCCGGCCGTCGAGCTGCGGAACTCGGCGGGTTCTCGAATTATCGAAAACGGCGTGAAGCCTGTGGCCGCGACGAGGTTGAACCCTGCTTGCTTCACTACCGCGGCCGGTAAGGAAGCGCGCGTACGGCAATGCCCTCTGCCCGGCCGCCCGCGAAGAAGCGGATGGGCGCTCCGAATCGTTCATCCTCGGAAATCGCATCGGGGTTGAGCCAGGCGCCAGATTCGATGTCCTCCCAGGCCAGCGCCCTGTAGTCGCCCGGGGCGATGCCGTTGATCTCGAAGTGTCCCATCTCGTCGGTCTGAGCGTAGTGATACCGCGCCATCTGCTTCCGGTTGTCCGGCAGCAGCGTTACGGTGGCGCGTTTCAGGGGGACCTGCTGGCCGTCGACGACGACACCGGCGATCGAAGCGCCATCGACTCCTACCGCAACGTCCAGGAAGGGATCGAGCCGGTTTTCCAGATGCAATCCCTCGTCGATGACATCCGAATCGAGAAAACGGACCGATTTCAGATACGCGTTCGGGAACCCGGCAATGGCGATTCTCATCGAGGCCTGGTAGTCCGCGGGCATCACGCTCGGAAATGAAAAGGCACCGTCGGTCACGATGGCCTGCAGTCGCGGGGCGACAACGTCAAACTGGTTGTCCATTGCAGGGACGAGAGGGTCGAGACGCAGTTCAACGCTCATGCGCGTCTGGATGCGTGAGGGATCGACGCCTTCAGGCCAGCCTTCGATCGCGACGGTTCCCTTGAGCCCGAGGGGTTTGGCCACGACGACCAGGTTGTCGATGTCGCGATCGCCGACCTCCACCGGAACTCGCGCGACCAGCCGTCCGTTCGGGCTGCCGCCCACAGTCGCATACACGTAGTAGGATCCCGAAGGCACACCCTGAACCACGAATAAGCCCGAACCGTTCGCGGAGGCCCGGTAGAGTCGGGCGGCGGCTTCCGGAATCTGCGGGACGAGGATGATTTGCGCGGAGGCCGGTTCTCCGGAAAGACCGTTGATGACCGCGCCCTCAAGGCGCGCCAGTCGCGCAATCGGCAGTTTCATGCTGACACTCACGACTTGTCCCGGCGCGACGGAGATCAGCGAAGCTCCCCTGGAATTCGTGACGCCGGGGAAATAGCTCGGCGTGACATCCGTTGCCAGGCCGGTGGTCGCGGGCGTGAGGCGGAGAACATAGCCGCCAGGACCGAGCCAATACACACGAAACTGTCCGAGATCATTGGTCTTGAAGGACGCCGTTGCGGGAACCAGTGTCCGCAGGCCCCCCTGATATGTGTATTGCAGCGCTTCAACCTGAACCTCACGGACCGGATTGCCCTCCTGATCGGTCACCACGCCGGCAATCACTCCGCCCGGTATCAGCCTCAGGACAATGCTGGAAACGCGCTCTCCCGGACCGACAAGCACTGGCGTGGGAACGGGATTCGGACGAGGCGGATAGGGCTGGCCGTATTCGGCGGGAGCGTAACCCGGCGCCGAGGCCGTCAGCCGATGCTCACCGGGCTCCACCTGCAGGAACGCGAACTTCCCGTCTTCCCGTGTCGCGACGGATACCCCATCCAGCGTGACGACGGCCCGCTCGACGGGGTTCTCCCCCGCCGCGCTCACCACGACCCCCGAAACCGAGCCTCGCGACGACTGGGAAGCGGTTGAGTGTCCTTGCGCGAAGGTCAGCGCAATCAGGGCGGCAGTGACGATGCGCGTGCTGTTCATACGTGGACCCGCCAGTGTTTCGAATTGACCGGAGGAGAAATTCTTCGCTTCAGAACGATATCGCTCTTTGGCCGCCGCCGGAAACCATTTTGAGAAGCGCCGTGTCCGCCTCGACTTCTTCTTGTTGCTTGCAGGGGCGGTCTATGACCGCCCCTGGAGTTTGGACATTTGAGAGCTTTCGACGCAGGCGTATTCCCCGCCTGGGCCAAGGCGGGCGCGTAGCGTGAGCGCGATAGCGCGAAACATGAACGAATGGCCGCGCCATATAGAAAATGGCCCCGTTCCTTGGATAGGCGCGGACGGGGCGGTTCGATAAA
>DASUFH010000200.1:0-7943 GCA_036274645.1 Terriglobia bacterium | reverse complement strand
ACCGTGACGCGAACCGCGGGCGCCGCGCCGTTCGACGCAATGACTTCCGTGGACACATGGATCTGCCCGGGCTTCGCGTCGAGACTTTCGACGGCATTGGACGTGAGGTTCTCGACAATGCGCCGGAACGCGACCGGATCGCCGACCAATGGAGGAAGATTGGGCTTCAGACTGGTGATGAATTCCACGCGGTCGTGTCCCGCCGTGGATCGTGCGACTTCCAGAATGATGGCGTTCGGATCGAAGCTGCGGCGGTCCGGGTGGGGCGAGAGCCGCTGATAGCTGGTCGCGAGCGTTTCGAGATAGGCGATGCTGGAAGCGATGGTTCCTCGTCGTTCGGCGAACACGGCCGGCAGTGAGGCGGGCTCGTCGCGTTCCACCTGCTCCAGATGGCGGAGAACGTTGCGCAGCGGGATCAGTCCATTCTTGATGTCGTGGTTGATCTGGCGCGCCAGATCGCCGATGGTCGCGCGGCGTTCGGCTTCGCGGGCCCGCGCGATGCTGGTTCTCAGGCGGGCGGCCATGGCGCCGAGCAGCCGGGAGAGGGAGCCGACTTCGTCCGTGCCGCCGTCAAAGGGAACGTCGAGCCGGTCCAGATCGAGCACGGCGGTTTTTGCCGCCAGGTCCGCGAGGGGCCTGCTGATGCGCGACGAGAGCCATGAAGCCAGCGCCAGCGCCGTGATCATTGCGCCGAGCGCCGTGATGAGGAACCACGAATCCATGCTGCGCTGCAACGTCCGGAGCGGCGCCAGGGACTGCGTCACTTCGAGCCGGGACTTTGCGGTTTCGGGCGCCGCGTCGGTGTCGGTGCGGATAACGGGGATTTCGAGCGCTCCGACGGCGTCGTCGGCGTGGTTGGGTTCCGGCGAAGCGGCGCCTTCGCCTGTCGTCGCAGCCGATGAAAGTGTTCCACCCGGGTACGTCAGCGAGACGACAATCGACGGGTCACGCGCCAGCCGGCTCAAAAAACCGCGATCGACCGCGGTACCGCCGATCAGCGTGAACGGATGGCCGGCAATACTGAGCGATTCGCTGCGCGCCAGGGCAAGAAATTCGCCTTCGGGCGCGCGCGCCGTCACCAGCGCCACGCCGTCCCGGGAGGCGGCAAGATCGGGGGCCAGCGCAGGCTCAAGGCGTCCATGTTCGTTTCGAAAATGGCCGGAGCTGATGATTCGTCCGTCGCCGTCATGGATTTCGAACATCGCCAGGCCGGTCAGGCGCATCGCGGATCCCGCATAATCGAGCAGGTAGTTCCGTTCCGATTCCGCGCCGGCCACGGCGGCCAGACGAAACCGGTTGTCGGTGAGCAGCGCGCTCTTCAGGGAAGACAGGCGTTCACTGACGCCGTCGCTTTCGCGGAGCAGATCCTGCCGGATAACTTCGACGACCGTATCCACGCGGGCCTGATATTCCTCCGACAGCCGGCGGGTCACTTCCTGTCGCAGGCCGAACGACATCAGGACAAGAGGGATCAGGACCACCACGCCGAACGCGAGAAGCATGCGCGATCGCAGACTCATCGATCCGTCCTCACGGCTCGGCAATTCCGAGCAGGAGGGCGCCATCCCATTCCTGCGTCAGGCCGGAGTGGCCGCGGCGCGCGATGGCGCGCAGCCTCGTGTCCACAAGCGGGACGATGGTTTGCGGATCCACCCAGCTCATCGCGCCGGTCAAGGCGCGGATTTCCATGCAGGGGTCCAGAGAATGGCGATCGAGGGTAATGATGTACGCGGCGTCGTTTCCGCTGCGCCGCGCCATGGCGAGCGCGGCGCCTGTCAGTCCGGCGGCCCGCTGAAAGGAGCGGTTGGGCCGGTCGGGGAGAAGCGCGTCGAGCATGGCGGCGGCGCCGGATCCGGACGCGCGCACGAGACCCACGAGCCGTTCGGCCAGGTCGCGCGCTACGGTGTCGTTTCCGTCGTAAACGACCCGAGGCGTCAGAGCGGGAAACTCGAATGAAGGTGGAGCGTTCGGAGACACGCAGCCCGCTGGCGTCTGGAGTCCGGACGGCTCCTGGCTTCCCCGGGATTCCCCCCGGACGGCGTCGTGGGCCAGCGCGTCGCGCTCTTCCATCGTCAGCGGACGCGCCTCGCGGCTGCGGAAAGGCGCGGCGAGCGCATAGGTTCGCTGCCAGGCGAGCGGGATCGAAACGAACTGCGGAAGGGTCGCCGCGTAATCGAGCGCCGTCGAATCCCGCGTCAATACGAGGTCCACCCCTTCGTCGAGAAGATCGCGGACATCCCGGCCCGGCGCGATCAGGAAACGGACGCGCGTCAGACCGTCTTCACCCCCGGGAGAGGCCAGGTCCGCGGGAAGCCGGATCAACGTGATCACCGCAGCCCTTTCTCCGGAATCTGGCGCGACCACGGTCCGGCGTGTTCCGAGCGGCCAGGGCGAACCGGCGACTCGTTTGGCGATGGCGAGGTCTCGGTGGGCCAGCGCTCTGGGCGTGTCTGTCTGTGATTCCAGCGAGACCTCGATCGTGCGATCGTCGACAGCCATTGCGGAACGAATCAGGCGAAGCGCCGCCGGCCGAAGCCGGTTTTCGTCGCCGTCCACGGTCCAGCTCGCCACGACGTCGGCCGCCGTCACGGTCGCGCCGTCGGAGAATCGCGCGTCTTCGCGCAGGGTGATGGTCCAGGCGCCGGTGTCCGCCGCCTGGAGCCACGTGGACGCGAGGCCTGGAATCACGTTTCCGTTGCAGTCCACCCGCGCCAGCGTTTCGTATAACTGACGGAAAATCATCCGTTCACTGTCGTTCACGGGATGCGGGGCGTTGGCCGGGTCCACGCGCTCGCTTAACGCGACAGTTCCAATAGGCGCGTCCACGCCGGGAAGCAGGGCGCAGCCGCTGTCCGAGCCCGCGGACTGTAATGAAGACGCAGCCCTGACGTGTGACGCCGGGGCTCCCACCGCGACGATACTGACGATGCAGACGAAACTGATGAGCCTGTGACTACAGGCAATTAGCGCATTCACTGAAAAAATTGACCATACAGATAGTAGAACCGGGGCTGGCAAATCTGCAAACCGGACAACGGACAATGAGGTGACAGACAGGAGGGCGTGGCGGTTATAGACCGCCCCTACAGGGAGCCGGGGGGGCCTGCCTACGTGGTAACCTGACTTCCATGGTGGTCATCAAGTTCGGTGGCACGTCAGTTGGCGCGGCGGAGCAGATTGATCGGGCTGCCCGCATTGTTCATTCGATGCGGGAACGGAAACCCATGGTGGTCGTTTCGGCCATGGCGGGAGTGACCGATGCGCTCCTGCAGGCGGGTGAAGCGGCAGTCAGCGGGCAGGCTGCGGTCCGCGATGAGAGGCTGACCGGCATTCGGGAGCGCTACCGTGAAGCCATTCGCCGTCTTTTCGACGATCCGGAAACGGCGCGCGCGGTCGAGGAAGGTCAGATGAGGACCTGGGGCGAGATCCAGGAGATCTTCACCGGCGTATCGCTGCTCCGGGAAATGAGCGTGCGCTCGCGGGACCTGATCAGCTCGGCGGGTGAACGGTTGATGGCGCCGCTGTTTGCGCAGTATCTGACGGCCATTGGTCTTCCCGCCGAGTCCGTCGATGCGCGGGAGATCATCGTTACGAGTGAGAGTGTGGATCTGAGCCCGGTGGACTTTCTGGAGACCCGGCGGCGGTCGAAGAAACTCGTGGCGATGGTGAAGAGCGGCGTGACGCCTGTCGTGACGGGCTTCATCTGTTCCACTCCCGATGGAGTGACGACGACCCTGGGCCGGGGGGGATCCGATTACACGGCCTCCATTATCGGAAGCTGTGTCTCCGCCGCCGAGATCCAGATCTGGACCGATGTCAGCGGCGTCATGACGGCGGATCCCCGCATTGTGCCCGACGCCCGGGTTCTCGATCGGGTGTCGTACAAGGAAGCGGGCGAGATGTCGTATTTCGGAGCCAAAGTGTTGCATCCGCAGACGATCATGCCGGCGGTCGATGAAAATATTCCCATCCTCATCAAGAATACCTTTGCCCCCGGCGACCCCGGCACGTTGATCAGCAGCGAGACGCCGGCGCACCGTTACGGCGTGAAAACGGTGACCTCGATCAACGGGATGACCCTGGTCTCCGTGGAAGGGCGGGGAATGATCGGTGTGCCCGGCGTTGCCGGTCGTGTGTTCGTCACGACCGCGCGCCATCGCATCAGCGTGCTCATGTTTTCCCAGGGATCGTCGGAACAGCATATCTCGCTGGTGATCAGCAAACGTGAAGGAGAACAGACAGTGAAGGCGCTCCAGCGCGAGTTCGAGGTGGAGATCGAACGCCGGCGGATCGATCGGGTGACGGCGATCTCCAGCATCGCGATCATCGCGCTGGTGGGCGACGGTATCAAGGGAGCGCCAGGAGTGGCCGCTCGCGCGTTTGGGACCCTCGGCGCGGCGGCGATCAATATTCTGATGATTGCGCAGGGGTCGTCGGAGCTGAACCTGTCGTTCGTCGTCGATGAGAAGGACGCCCCTCGCGCCGTGCGGCTTCTGCACGAAGCTTTCGAGCTCGCGGCCGGCTGATCGCGATTCGATGTCGGGCCATCCTCCCTATGGATATCCGGCATTTCGTTGAATTCTCTGTAGGGCTTTCCCTGACAAGTCGCGGCAGCTGCGCAGAGCATTTTCGGCGCGTCGTGGGCGATCGCCTCTTCCTGGCCACTTCATCAAGACTGCTTTCTCGACAGTGATGCCCGTTTTGAAAAAGAGTTGGCGCCGCGCCAGGGCAGGAACTGTCCGTCAGGACCGGTCACCATTCGATCCTGGGGGCGCCCTCAGGGGCCCTTGCGTCGCTCCAGTTTCAAGTCCGGCTGAAGTGCTAACGAGTTAACTGTATTGGCCAGCGCTGTGTGTGCGCGCTTCGAAAACACAGGGTCTCGCGCGTGTTGGGTTTCTATTTACCGTAAAGCTAGCAGATTAGCAGTCGAAGGGGGTGAGGGCGCGCGCCTGACATTGCGCGCCGCGACAGGCGGCGCAGGGCCGGCAGGGGGTCTAAAAAATTGATCAACATTTTGTTGACAATCCCCAAATGTCTTCACTATATTCCGCCCCGCAACAAGAAGCTCAACTAGATAAAAAGCAGTTCGGATCCCGAAAACCGGAAGAGTTGTCGCACGCCGACCGCACCAGTCGGCAATGACATTTGACGTTTGGTTACATAGGGGGGGAAACCATGCGCATGCTGGCTTTGGCAGCAGTGTCGCTGCTATGCCTTGGTCTGTCCACGGGCGCGTTCGCGCAGTCCACCGTGGGAACACTCAACGGAATCGTTACCGATAACACCAAGGCCGCGTTGCCGGGTGTTAGCGTCAAGGTCCTGAACGAGGACACGGGAGTTGGTCAGTCGACGCTGACCAACGACTCCGGCGTCTACACGTTCATTCTGGCGCCGGGAACCAATTACACGGTCACGGCGGAGTTTCCGAACTTCAAGAAAGTGACGATCAATAAAATCACGCTGCGCATGGCGGATCAGGCGCGTGTGGATATCGTCCTTGAGGTTGGAGATGTCCGCACGGACGTGATCGTGGATGCGAGCCGGACGGATCCGCTGCTGAAGGAGCCGACGGTCGGCGTGACGTTGGACGAGACGCAGATCGCGAATCTGCCTCTGGTGGGCAACGATCCCCTCGCGCTGATCACGACACTGCCCGGCTATCGCGCGAGTCCGCTGGGTCACGAGTTCGACACGGTGGGCGGCCTGCCGATGTACATGATGAACACCACGCGCGATGGTCTGAGCGTGACCGATGGTTTCAGCCCGGGCGGCGTGGGGTCGAACACGATCCTGAATCCCGACATGATCAGCGAGATCCGGTTGATTCTCTCGCCGGTGGATGCGGAATCGGGTCGCGGGAACGGCCAGGTGCAGATCACCACGAAGTCCGGAACGAACAAGTTTCAGTGGAACATCAACTACAACATCCGGCAGAACGCGCTCAACGCCCTCGGGCCCAGCACCAACCGCGTGAAGCAGCCCTTTGGCGCGACGTTCCAGTACATCGTGAGCGTGGGTGGTCCGATCTGGAAGAACCACACGTTCTATTTCGTGAACTGGGACCACCAGATGCGATGGGAACGCGCCGCGAGCGGGCCTGGCGCCATCGGGTTCGGCGGTTATGGAGGCTATCTCTCGGTTCCGGTGTTGACGGATCCGGCCCGGAACGGCGTGTTCCGGTATTGGGATGGCTGGGGCAGTCTGCCGTCCACGAACAATCGTCCGGCGACCAATTTCACGGGCGCCAATCCCACCGGTGAAAACAACTCCGGAGGCTGGCCACTTGAGACGTTCATCACTGCCGACGGCACGACGCTGCCGATTGCGCCGACCTACTGGGTGAACGATGTCGCGTCGCCGTATACCGGATCCATGAAGTGTTACAGCGTTTTCGGAAACATCAAGTTTGACGGCACTCCGTTTGATCCCGCGGTCGATTGCGGACAGTACATCCCCCGCACCGACAACGGCGCAGGCGGCGCGGTGACGAATTTCTGGGTTCCGAACTACAACAACCCGGTGTATGGCGTCGGACTTTCGCCGGATCCGTCGCAGCATGCGACTTTCGTCGATCCCTCCGCTCCCGGCGGCATGCGGGTGACGTGGGATCTGGCGGGGAAACTGTTTGACCGGCCTCCGGACCGGAGCGGATACATCCAGCATCTGCTGGCGTACATGCCCCACGCGAACAACGACATCAGCAGCACCGGGTTTGGCGGCCAGCTGCAGGGCACAGGGGATACGGTCGGCGTCGACGGTCTGAACAAGGCGACGTTCAGCTGGGTTCGTGGGCAGAACGGGCACGACAACCGGAACACGTTCCGCGGCGGCACGTTCGGATTTGGAACCAGCCTGGATCAGTCGCTGGTCAACCACCGCATCATCAACCTGAAGATCGACCATAACGTCGGCAGTCACACGCGCATCAGCGTCAGCACCAGCTTCCAGAACGATCAGAACAGCCGGCTGTTCTTCCAGTCGCGCTGGCCGGACGGTGTGGACGGGTATTCGGCGAGGACTCCGCGCGTCCTGACCGTGAACGGGATTACCACGCTGTCGCCCACACTGGTCAATGAAGCGCGATTCGGTATCAACTACAACCGGTCCACGCAGCTGCCGCCATGGGACAATCCGGATCAGTCGCTCCAGGACTTTGCGAGGACGTTCCTGGTGGATGGCTGGATCGACCCGAACAACGGCGATGTTTCGCCGGTTTATTTCCTGCCGCAGGCCACGGCCACGCCGGGCTATCAGTTCAACTACATGAACTTCAGGGATAACGCGCTTCCGTATGGTATCTCCGGCTCGAACGCCGGCCTGCAGGCAAACAACGGCTTTTTCGCGAACGGTCCGGTGGCTTCCGGCTGTACTCCGGCCGGCGGCGGCGCGTTCAGCTTCAACGGCACCGGTCTGTCCAGCATCAACTGCGAAACCGGCAGCGCGCTCTATAACTTTGCGGACACAGTCAGCTGGAATCGCGGCGCTCACGCCGTGCGCGCGGGCGTCGAACTTCGTCTGACGCGGGCCAATGAGCTTTCCAGTCAGGTCATTCCGCAGGCTTCGGGTGGCGCGACCAGCGCCACGGTCAGCGATCTCGGGTCGATTGTGAACGTGCCGGAAATGCCGGGATTCGACACCGTCACTCATCTGGGACGCCTGCGTGGCGTGGCGGAGCGGTCGGCCGACCTGCTCTACTTCCTGTCGGGATCCGTCGCCAGCGTGAACCAGACCTTCTGGGTGAACTCGATCGACAATTACCGGAATGGAACCTGGGAGACCTGGAGCATCGGCGATGGCGAGAAGGCGCGCCGCACGCTTCAGAATGAATACGCCATATTCTTCAAGGATGACTGGAAGGTCACGAAGAATCTGACGCTGAATCTCGGTGTGCGCTACGAGAATTACGGAAACCTCTACATCCGTGGATTCGCAACGGGCATCCT
>DASUFH010000199.1:0-23785 GCA_036274645.1 Terriglobia bacterium | reverse complement strand
GGAAAAAACTGGCGAAACGTTAGCAGACTGCCCCCGGCTTGGCAACGGGGAGAAGAGGGCCTTGCGCAATGGAAGCAATTCCGTTCACGACAACGCGCGTTCGACGATATCCGCCAGAGCGGCAATGAAAGCCGGATCGCTGTTCAGCGTGGGAACGCGCCGAAGGTCGACCAGCCCGGCGTCTTTCGCAACCTTCTTATAGAGAATGTCCAGTTCGTACAGCGTCTCGATGTGTTCGGAAACGAAACTGATCGGAACGATCAGCGTCGCCGGGGTCTTCTTCTGCCCCAATTCGAGGATGACGTCGTTGGTTGCAGGCTCCAGCCATTTCACCGGGCCGATCTTGCTTTGAAACGACAGCTGGTACGAATTGCGCCGTCCCAACGCGTCCATGATCGCTTCCATGGTCTGGCGGGTCTGATCGAGATACGGATCGCCTTCGCGCACGTAACTTTCGGGAATGCTGTGGGCGCTGAACAGCAGATGGACCTGCTCCGGATCGGGGAATTTCGCCAGTTCAGCGGCGATCGAACCGGCAAACGCCGAGATATAACCGGGGTCGTGCTGCCAGGACCGCACCCAGGTCACATCAATGTCGCTGAATTCCTTCTTCCGTTCGATGATCCGGTTCAAGACCGCAAACCCGCCCCCGGTGGTCGTCACCGAATACTGCGGAAACAGGGGCAGGATCACCAGACGCTGGATCCCCCGAGCGGCAATTTCCGACATGGCCTCGGCCAGAAACGGACGCCAGGCGCACATGCCGACGAACACCTGTGTCCCGCGCCTTCGCCTCTCGAGTTCGCCCTGCAGCGCGCGCGCCTGTTCTTCGGTCAGGCGCCGCAGCGGGGATCCCCCGCCGATCTGGGCGTAATAGCCCTGCGATTTCCTTTTGCGCAGCGTGGCGATGGTATAGGCGACGGCTTTGCGCAGCGGCGTCCATTGGATACGGATGATCTCCGGATCGGAGAAAAGCTGATACAGAAACGGCTTGACGTCGTCGAGCGTTTCCGGCCCGCCCAGGTTGAACAGGAGAACGCCAGTCTTCATGCGGTATGGCGATAGGACTTGCCCGCGTCAATGAAAGCCCGGGCGTTTTCCACTGGAGTCATCGGCAGAATGCCGTGACCGAGGTTGAGAACGTGTCCGACCGGCCCGGCCTGGCGCAGGATGTCCCGAGCGGATTCCACCAGGCGTTCGGGATCTCCCAAAAGAAGACAGGGATCGAGGTTGCCCTGCAGCGCCACGCGGTCTCCAACGCGCGTTCTCGCCTCACGGATAGGAATTCGCCAATCGACGCTGAGCGCGTCCGCGCCGGACCGGACCATGGACTCCAGAATCGAGGCGCAGCCGTTGATGTACAGGATGCGGGGAACGGCGGAACCGACCTCGTCAAAAATCCGCCGGGTGTAGGGCAATGCGAATTCCTCGTAGTGGGCGCGGTTCAGTTCCCCCGCCCACGTATCGAACAGTTGCACCGCCTGCGCGCCCGACTCGATCTGAAATCGCAGGTGTTTTGCAATCGTCGAGGCCAGCTTGTCGAGCAGTTCGTGCAGGACGCGCGGCTCGCGAAACGCCATGGTCTTGATCTCCGAAAACGTGCGTGAGCCGCCCCCTTCGATGATGTAGGACGCGAGGGTCCATGGCGCGCCGGAAAAGCCGATCAGCGGAACGCCACCGGCCAGCTCGCCGCGCAGACGCTTGAGAATGGACGCGACAAACGGCATTTCGAGCGCGGGATCCGGGATCCGCAACCGGTCGACATCCGCGCGCGACCGCACAGGATGGGCAATTTCCGGCCCCTTGTCGGTCAGGGCCACATGGACACCCATCGCTTCCACGGGAATGAGAATATCGGAAAAGAAGATGACCGCGTCGACGCCCAGGATGCGCCACGGCTGGAGGGAAACTTCGGCGGCCAGGTCCGTATTCTTGCACAGTTCGAGGAACGATACTTTCTGGCGGATCTCCCGGTACTCCTTCAGATAGCGTCCCGCCTGCCGCATCATCCACACGGGTGTACGGTCGACCGGCTCGCGTCGCAGCGCGCGCAAAAAGCGGTCGTTCATGTTGCGGACCTCCGGAGACATCCTGACCGACTTTGCTTTCGTTCCATTTTCCTCATCCTGTGGAAATGAGGGACAGAGAGGAATTTCGCGACGCAAAATTCCTCTTTGTCTGTCCCTCATTTCCCGGTCGAATTTCTCTCTCCTGCGCATCCATCCGGCGCGGACTGCGGATGATACAATACCGCGCCTTATGGGCACATCCGAAACGGCGGCGGGGGCCGTCACGCCTCACGTGTCCATCGTCATTCCCGCTTACAATGAAGCGCGCCGGATCGGCGACACGATCGTGAAGATCGAAGAGTTTCTCCACACGTTTGACGCTTCGAGCGAGCTGATCGTCGTCGACGACGGATCTTCCGACGATACGGCCGAGATCGCCGAGCGGCGCCGTTTTCCCGGCCTGCGCGTCCTGCGCAGCGGCTCCAATCACGGCAAAGGCTACAGCGTCCGTCAGGGGGCGCTCGACGCCCGAGGCGAATTCGTCCTCTTTTCAGACGCCGATCTCTCCGCGCCGATCGAGGAACTGCCCAAACTGCTCGCAGCGGCCAGGCGGGAAAACGCCGACGTCGTGGTCGGCTCCCGCGCGCTGGATCGCTCGCTGATCGGACTCCACCAGCCGCGATTCCGCGAGTCGGGCGGCATTCTCTTCAATCTGCTTGTCCGCGTCCTGCTGGGTCTGAACATCCGGGACACCCAGTGCGGATTCAAACTCTTCAGACGTGAGCGCGCCATCGATATCTTCCGGCGGCAGACGATACCGGGTTTCGGGTTCGATCCAGAAATCCTGTTCCTGGCCTCGCGTATGAACTTGAAGATCATCGAAGTTCCGGTACGCTGGAATCACGCGGAAGGATCCAAAATCCATTTTCTTCGCGACGGAACGCGCATGTTCTTCGATCTGGTTCGTATTCGCTGGAACAGCATAAGGGGAATCTATTCGTGACACGGTTATCGGTAAACATCGACCACATTGCCACCATCCGCCAGGCCCGGCGGACCAATGAGCCGGATCCGGTTGCGGCCGCCGCGATCGTCGAACTGGCGGGAGCGCACGGGGTAACGATTCACCTCCGCGGCGATCGCCGGCACATTGGAGACCGTGATCTGCGGCTGCTTCGGGAAACCGTCAAGACGAAACTGAACGTTGAAATGGCGGCCACCGCAAAAATGATGAACATCGCCGCGGAGGTCCGGCCCGACCAGGTGACGCTCGTGCCGGAGCTGCCCGGTGAGATCACGACCACCGGCGGTCTCGACTGCAGAAAGAATCGCAAAGCTCTGGCGGCGGCCACCGCGCGTCTGGCTTCGCTGGGCATCGCGGCCAGCATGTTTATCGACCCGGACGAAGACCAGATCCGCGCCGCTCTCGACCTGGGAGCGCCGTCGATCGAGCTGAACACCGCCCGTTATTCCGACGTCACGCTTTTACACCGGGCCGAGTTGAAAAAAGCGCAGATGAGGGCCCTCGACAACGTTCGCCGCAGCGCGGAACTGGCGGCGTCGCTGGGACTGGCGGTATTTGCCGGACACGGCCTCACCTACCGCAATGTCCAGGCCATCGGGACGATTCCGGAGATCGTGGAGTTGAACATCGGCCACAACATCGTCGCCCGCGCGTCCCTGGTCGGCCTGGACCGAGCCGTCCGCGACATGCTCGCCCTGCTTGGCGCGCCACAACCATGAGCCCCGCAGCCCGAAACCTGGCGGTCGGCGCCCTTGCCGCGATCAGTCTGTGGGGATGTTCCGCCAGACCCGACACGCCGCCGGACGCGCAACCGGAGAAGCGCGCCTACGTCGTGAGCGGCCGGGTCCCGCGTGACCCGCGCGCGAAAGGTGGAGAGGACCCGGTTGTCACCATGACCGAAACTGTCGTCGACCATCAACCGGCGGGACCTGACGGCGCAGGCCTCTATGAGAGCCCGCTCTCGGCGGACGGCGCGTTCCGTTTTGATGAGATCCCGCCGGGGCGCTACATCGCCCGGCTCATTCCCGCGCCTCCGGGTGCGAACCCGGTCACGATTGTGGTCGGCCATGAAGACGTCACGGGAGTGGAAATCCCGATCCCCCTGACCGTCACGGTTTCCGGAAAAGTCGACGTCGAAGGCAACGGACTGACCCCACGATTCACACTGGCTTTCGGCGGCGCTTCCATCGCCACCAATGGAACCGCCCGCTTCACGGTGGACATCCGGGAAGGAGAGCACCGGGTCCGCGTGGCCGGACTTCCGCAGGGATATTCCGTTCAAGCCCTGACCTACGGCCCCATCGATCTGCTGACGGATCCCTTGCGGATCGCGGCGGACCAGCCTCCCCAGGACCTGGTCGTGAAGCTCGGAGTCTCGAATCCGCCCCCCTGGGTTCGGGTGCGCGGCAGGCTCACACGAACCGGACAGCCCGCCACGATATCCGGCAGGAACCAGCTGGCCCTCGTGGGTATCAACGTCAAGGACCGCTATGAAGCGGCCATTCGGCAGGACGGATCCTTCGAATTTCCACGGGTGCTGCCCGGCAAGTACAACGCCCGGCTGGTTCCGGAAATCGCCGGCATGAATCCGGTGGGACTGACCGTCGAACACGAGGATGTCGACGACTGGAAGATCGCCCTGCCCCGCCCGGAGATCCGCGTCCGCGTGGCTGTCGCCGGCGGCGGCCCGCCGCCCAATTTTCAGCTGATCTTCTATGACGTCCCGCTGTCTTCGGCCGACCCGGCGATCACGGCCAATCGCGCCATCCCGATGCAATCCGACGGCGTCTTCACGACCAACCTTCCCCCCGGCGAATACGCGCGGATCGAACCGCATGGGCTGCCCCGGGGATACACCGTGAAGTCATTTACTGATGGCGCAACCGATCTGCTCAAACGTCCGCTCAAGGTGGATGGCCGCAATTCGAAGCAACTCGTTCTGACTATCGCCAAAGCGCCGTAGACGATCGGAGCTTTCCCCGGTCCATTGTTCCCTTCCCCCACTTATTCATTAATTGTTGGCTGTTCACTATTAACTGCTTCACTTAGACATTTGTGCATTGATCGGCTTCTGGGTCGATGGTCCGCGGACCGGATACGGAAGGACAAATGTCTAAGTGAAGCAGTTAATAGTGAACAGCCAACAATTAATGAATAAGTGGGGAAGGAGAACTGCCCACTGCTTCCGGCAACATTTGCATGGCAGCGTATCCTTTAAGAACGCATGCACAAGCCATTTCAGGCTCTGGAAACGCTGGTTCGGGAAGGACGAATCCGTCTTGCCCCCAACGTGGCGCCCGGGCCCCGGCAGGATTTGCCCCCGCTGCCCGATGGTCTTTCCGACGACGAACTGTTCCTGCACGCCGTACAGGATGTGACCGCTCTTGGCTGGAGCAACACGCCGCTGCACCCGCGCCCTCCGATGGAACTTCCGCAACAGGACGATGAAAACGACGCGCTCCAGGCGCTCGAAGAATTCATCCGGCACGGCTCGGTCGATCTCCAGCACAGCGACGAATACATCGAAGGCGCGGGCCGGCCGGAGGGCCGCCTGCTGCTGGATGATCTGCGCTCGGGACGGTTCTCGGTACAGGCCTACCTGGACCTTCACGGGATGACGCGTGAAGATGCGCGCTTCGCGCTGGACGAATTCATTCTCTCCTCGATCCGGATGGGTTTCGGGTGTGTACGGGTGATTCATGGCCGAGGCCGTCACTCGGACAAAAGCGAACCGGTTCTGAAGGGATCCCTGCGCCGGTGGCTCACCACACGCCGCCTGGGCCGGCACGTGGTGGCGTTCACTTCGGCCCGGCGTTGTGACGGCGGAGGCGGCGCCGTTTACGTCCTGCTGGCGCGCTGACACGTGACATAATTCCCGCGGCCACCCGGGCCGGGAGTTGTCGATTGCCGGATTCGCAGACGAATGTCACAGACTCGGAGTTTCCCCGCTCCGTCGCCATTTACGGCGTCGGCCTGATCGGTGGATCTCTCTCCCTGGCCCTGAAGCGGTTCCGGCCGCAAATGCCGGTATGGGGAGTAGACGCTCCCGAGGTGCTGGAACGAGCGCAACGGCTCGGCGTCATTGATGAGGGAGCGCCGGTCGAGCCCGACCTGATCGTCCTGGCGACACCCGTTGGACAGATCCTCCAACTCATCGACGAACTCCCCGAAAAGACACCGCTGGTCCTCGACGTCGGCAGCACCAAAGTCGCGATCTGCCGGCGCGCGGCCCAGCGATCACTGCGGTTTATTGGCGGTCACCCGATGACGGGCCGCGAGCGATCCGGACCGGAAGCGGCATCCGCGGACCTGTTCGTGAACGCGCAGTTCTTTCTTTGCGATATACCCCAGACGCCGGCTCGCGCCATGGAGCAGGTCGAAGCCCTCTTGCGCGGTGTCGGCGCGATCCCCGTACGCCTGAGCGCGGAAGAACACGACCGCCTGGTCGCTGAAATGAGCCACCTTCCCCAGATGCTCTCCGCCATCCTGGCCGACCAGACAGCCCAGACACAGGCTTTCGCGGGGCCCGGCTGGGAAACCTGGACGCGGCTCGCGGCCAGTCCCTTTCACGTCTGGCGGGACATCCTGGCCACGTCGGGCTTCCTTCCCGAAGCCATGGAATCGTTTGCCAGGCGTCTGGAAGCAGCGCTCGACGCCCTCAAAGCGGGACGTCTCGACGATATCGAGGCGATTTTCGAACGCGCCAATCGGGCCGTCGCCCGGGACCGCCAGTGAATGCGGCTTTGCCCAACGGAAGCATGTGGAGCCCCGTCCCCCTGCAGGGGCGGTCTATGACCGCCCGACGTGTCACGAGAATTCACTCCGAAACACCGGGCGGTCAGAGACCGCCGCGACAGGCAGACGGGGACCCAAAACGCCATTGCATGAAAAAGGCCCTCTCCCCAAAATGAAGCGGTGACCGTGGACTCCATCGTGGTCGTCAATCTGGTCTCGCCGGCGGAAAAGTTCGTCGGACGCCTGATGGAACTGACCGCTGCCGGGGCCACGGTGCGTGGAGTGGACTTGAACGCTTTCGAAGACTGGACAACCGATGTACGCGAAAACGAAGAAAGCGGAGTTCGTCCGACAACGGTCTTCTTTCCACTTCATCGCGTGGAAAAGATCCTGCTCGACGAACGCTGTGGCGCGATCCCTTCCCTTGCAGACACCTTCCGTGCGCGCGCCGGACGGGACATGACGCGCCAACTGGAATAACTCGCCGGAGAACTCATGAACGTAGCAATAGTGGGCACAGGGTACGTCGGCTTGGTGGCCGGCGCCTGTTTTGCGGAAAGCGGCAATGACGTGGTTTGCGTGGACAAGGACGCCGGAAAAGTCGCCAGCCTGCAGAGCGGCGTAATCCCGATCTACGAGCCCGGGCTGGCCGAACTGGTCGAACGCAACATGCGCGATGAGCGGCTGACATTCACCACCGATCTGGAAGGGGCCGTTCGCAAATCCTTCGTGATCTTCATTGCCGTCGGCACCCCGACGACCGCAGGCGGCGCGGCGGACCTGTCGGCCGTGTTCGCGGTTGCGACAGCGATCGGCAAGGCCATCGACCGGTACAAGATCATCGTCACGAAATCCACTGTCCCGGTAGGCACGGCCGAACGTGTTCGAGAACTCATTGCCAGAGAAACCAGTCAGGTCTTCGATGTGGTCTCCAACCCGGAGTTTTTGAAACAGGGCCACGCGGTCGAGGATTTCATGAAGCCCGACCGCGTCGTGATCGGCGCCGATGACGTACGCGCCGCGGAGGTGCTGCGCGAACTGTACGCGCCATTCCTCCGGACCGGCAGCCCGGTATTGAACGTGGGCGTCCGGACCGCCGAGATGCTCAAATATGCGGCCAACTCGTTCCTCGCTGCGCGCATTTCATTCATGAACGAGATCGCCAACCTCTGCGAAGCGGTCGGCGCCGATGTCGACATGATTCGCAAGGGCCTCGCCCTCGACTCCCGCATCGGACCGGCGTTTCTCTTCCCCGGCGTGGGATACGGCGGAAGCTGCTTTCCCAAAGACACCCGCGCGCTGATCCAGACCGGACGCGAACACGGCGCGCCCATGCGTATTCTCGAAGCCGTCGAAACCGTGAACCTCGGGCAGGCCAGCCGCTTCGTGGAGAAAGTGATCAAACATTTCGGAGCGGATCTGGCCGGCAGGAAGCTGGCGGTGTGGGGTCTCGCGTTCAAACCCCGGACCAACGACATGCGCGACGCGCCGGCCATCAGCATCATCAGCCGTCTT
Organism: Terriglobia bacterium; assembly: GCA_036274645.1. Taxonomy (GTDB): domain Bacteria; phylum Acidobacteriota; class Terriglobia; order 20CM-2-55-15; family 20CM-2-55-15; genus DASUFH01. Next base: position 15,502 of record DASUFH010000199.1, on the reverse strand, counting down.
CTCGAAGCGGGCGCCACGATTTCGGCCTACGACCCCGAGGCCGCCGAGGAAGCGCGCCGCATTTTTGGAGACCGCGTTGAACTCTGCGCCAGCAACTATGCCGCGCTGGACGGCGCCGACGCGCTCCTGCTCGTGACCGAGTGGCAGGCGTTTCGCAATCCGAACTTCGACCGCATGAAAAAGGCCATGCGTCAGCCGGTCGTTTTTGACGGCCGCAACATCTTCGAGCCGGCCGTTCTTCGCGACGGCGGCTTCACTTACTACGGCATCGGGCGCAGCTGATGATCCTGGTCACCGGGGGCGCCGGCTACATCGGAAGCCATGCCGTACGCGCGCTCAAACGCGCCGGCTTTGATCCGCTCATCTTCGATAACTTTTCGACTGGCCATCGCCGGTTCACGATGGATATCCCCGTCATCGAAGGCGATCTCGTCAGTCCCGGCGATGTGGAACGCGCCTTCGCCGCAACGCCGATCGAAGGAGTGTTGCACTTTGCCGGACTGGCTCTGGTGGGGGAATCCCGCCTGCGGCCGGATCTCTACTACCAGGTCAATGTCGGCGGAGGAGTCAATTTGCTGGCCGCCATGCATCGCCATGGAGTGAAGCGGTTTGTCTTTTCCTCAACCTGCGCCACGTACGGAGTTCCGGAAACGACACCGATACACGAAGACCTCCCCAAACAGCCCGTCAATTCCTACGGGGAAACCAAGCTGGCTTTCGAACGGGCCATGCGCTGGTTCAGGGAATCCCACGGGCTCGAATACCTTTCGCTGCGCTATTTCAACGCGGCCGGGGCTGATCCGGCGGGCGGCATCGGGGAAGACCACGCCAACGAGACCCATCTGATTCCCCTGATTCTCGACGCCGCGCTCGGCCGGCGTCAGGACGTGACCATCCTCGGAACCGATTACCCGACACCGGACGGAACCTGCATCCGCGATTACATCCACGTCAACGACCTGGCGGATGCGCATGTGGACGCGCTCCGAGCGCTGTTCAAAGGGGTGGAGTCCCAGGCGTTGAATCTCGGAACCGGCCGGGGACATTCCGTCCGGGAAGTCATCGAAACGGCGCGCCGGATCACCGGAAGGGATTTCAGCGTGCGGGAAACGGAGAGGCGGCCGGGTGATCCGCCTGTTCTGGTGGCGGATCCGCGCCGGGCGAAGGACATACTTGGATGGACGGCCCGGCTTGGCCTTGAGGAGATCGTGAAGACCGCCTGGGCGTGGCATCAAGGGCTGAAACATGACTGACACCTCCAAGCTCATCCCCTTCCCGGTTGTCCATTGTTAGCGGCGTGCCTGCCACGATTTCGGATCTCTTTTCGCATGAAAGCAACCGACCACAATGACGTGATTCGCCTTCACGCGATAGAGAATGCTGTATGGAAAGCGCTTTAGTATCGCGCGACGAATGTCTCGGTGAACAACTGAGAAACCCTCAGGATACTCTGCGATGACCCCCAAAACTCGGTCGACCGCTTGCAGCAACTCTTCTCCGAGGCCTTCACGCTCTCTTTCATACCAGCGGTATGCCGACTGAATTTCAGCCTTGGCAAGATACCGGACGACAACGGGGAGACTCACTTTTGTTCACGGATACTCTTCAGGACATCTGGCCATGGTTCACCGAGCGTCCCCTCCCGGTCCATTTCGTCAACTCGACGATCCAATTCGTCCCGCTGAGCGCCCGTCAACGCGAGCGCATCCGGACGCTCGGTGAGGCTGTCCCAGAGTTCTTCGATCAATTCCAGGCGTTCATCCGGGCTCAGTTCGTGGATGTCAAATTCGGGTCTAGCCATACGGCAAGTCTTGCACTTTGTGAGGTCGCCCGGCAAGGAGTACGCATAACGGCCTGCGCTGAGCCGCCGCGTATTTAGACATCGTATCAGGCGTCCGACGAAGATTGAATCTGCCCCTGACGCCCGCAACCTAGCCGCAGCGCGTTATCGGTCTACCGCCGCGCGGTCGGCCACAGAGGTTTTGAAAGGCGGTCCCAATGGTTTTACTCAACAATGGAAGAACAGAGGTTCAACAACGGCGTTGTCGATCGTAGAAAAAAGCGTAAACACCCCGAACAACCCAACGAACGCGGTCGCCACAAACACTACCAGGCGGCCGACCCCGGCGGTCTCTCGGCCGCCGAAGGTACCCAACAGAATCGACGCAATCGTCGGGACAAGCCAGAACGGATTGACTCCGGAAGCGAGGCTGATCTGCCCAACCTGGCCGGCACAGGGCGCGGGAAGGCCGGCCACAATCTGCCACACGCCTCCGGGAACGGCTGCGCCAACCGCTACCACAGCGGCAGTCTCACCTGCGAGAAGCCACGGAAGTTGTAGATGGCTCCTTAAGTTTACGGCGACGGCTGCGCCGATAAGGCCGAATACGATGGCCGTGTTGAACGAAAGCGTATTCAAGAATTGGTACGGAGCGATCTGCCCGTTGCCGTTCGGTCCAACGAAGATTGCTGGTCCAAGCGCAGCAAGTCCAGCCAGCGCCGCCGCCAAAATCGGCGGCACAAATCCCCCAACGAGAATTGCTTTCGCCCGCAACGCCATCGGGATCTTCATCAACTCGGCCTAACCATCCTAAATCATGCGCGGCCAGAGAACGCCCTACATGGAAGCCCGCGGCGGCCTATCCGGATTCAGGTGTTCGTCCGTCCGTGCGGACTACGGAATTAAAGGTTAAGAGTTTAGCGGGGAAGGTGACAAGCTGCAATCAGAACGAAACCGGGGCGATCATAGACAGTCATAGACCGCCCCCTACAAAGCAAACGGGGCCCCAACTGCTCCCGTTGTGTTCCCTGCCAGTCGACAATGGACAACTGAGGGAAAAGCGACTTTTTTCCCTGCAAATTCCGCCCAAGGTCTGCCTTTACTTCACTTGAACCCATAAGGCAGAATAACTCCGTTCATATCCATCCTTGCAGCTTCCCGGAGGACGAACGGTGCATCGTTTCACACACAGGGTCTATGGACTGGTCGCGTGCGGACTCCTTGGGGTTATGGTCTTCAGCACGCAGAGCCGGCCCGCACCCGTTGCCGGGGGACCCACACCGGACGCCCGGGCCACGTTCGACCAATACTGCATAAAGTGCCACAATCAAAAGGCCCTTACGGCGGGTCTGGCGCTGGATACGCTCGATACCGCGAATCCGGGGGCCAATGCCGAGGTTTTCGAGAAGGTCATTGCCAAGCTTCGCGCGGGATCGATGCCGCCGACCGGCAATCCGCGGCCCGATCCGGAAACCTATCGCGCGCTGGCCGGATCGTTGGAGATGGCGCTCGACAAGGCATGGGAGGCGCATCCGAACCCGGGGCGGATCGGATCCGTCCATCGGCTGAACCGGGCCGAATACAACAACGCGATTCGCGATCTGCTCGGTGTCGACATTGACGTCCGGCCGCTGCTGCCGGGCGACGAAACCGCCGACGGCAGCTTCGACAACTTCGCGGACGTGCTGACTATTTCGACGGCCCATCTGGAACGCTATCTGTCGGTGGCGCGCCAGGTCACCCGCCTGGCGACGGGCCTGCCACCGGTCAACCCCACATCGGAAACGTTCGAGATCCCGCTGCACGTCCTCCAGGACGACCGGCAGAGCGAAGACCTGCCTTTCGGTTCACGCGGCGGCATCGCCGTCCATTATGTCTTCCCGGTTGACGGCGAATACTCCGTGAAAGTCCGTCTGCAGCGGCAGTACCAGGACTACATCAAGGGCATGGGCTGGGCGCAGAAGCTGGACGTCCGGCTCGACAACAAACTCATCAAACGCTTTGAAGTGGGTGGGAAAGCGGTGGGACGTCCCGCCGCGGCCAGCTATGCGGGCAGCGGCGAACCGGGATTCGCCGGCGACGACTCCTGGGAAAAATACATGCAGATCGAAGGGGACCAGGATCTGCTCATCCGCTTCCCTGCCACAGCCGGGGAACACACGGTCGGCGTCACGTTCGTGCGTGAAGTCTGGGAACCGGAAGGCCTTCCCCAGCCCCTGCAGCGCGGCCGCGTGATCGGAAACGACCAGGTGTACATGGGATACGCCAATGTCGGTTCCATTCAGATCGGCGGTCCGTATGGAAAGACCCGGCCCGCCAAAGATTCTCCAAGCCGGCGAGCCATCTTTACCTGTGAGCCGAAGACTCCGGCCGAAGAGAAGCCCTGCACCGAAAAGATCCTGGCGCGTCTTGCCCGTCTTGCTTATCGCCGTCCGCTCACCCGAGCCGATGTTCCCGCACTGATGGAGTTCTTCGAATCCGGGCGCCGCGATGGCGGCAGCTTCGAAGCGGGCATTCAGTTCGCGCTTGAACGCATGCTCGTGGATCCGGACTTCCTGCTGCGGGTCTACCGGGATCACACGGCGGCAAACGCCTTCTCTCACGCAGACGACACCTATGCCCTGAACGACATTGAGGTTGCGTCGCGGCTGTCGTTCTTCCTCTGGAGCAGCATCCCCGATGAACGCCTGCTGGATCTCGCCGAACGCGGCGAGTTGACCCGGCCCGCCACCCTGGAGAAGGAAACGCGCCGGATGCTGGCGGATCCACGATCGAACGAATCGCTGGTCGACAACTTCGCGGCGCAGTGGCTGAACCTCCGGCGCGTGGATGAAGTCGTTGTCGATCCCGAAAAGTATCCGAACTACGACCTGAGCCTGATGGAAGGGTTCCGGGAAGAAACGACGCTCTTCATGGCCAGCACCGTCCGCGAAGATCGTCCGGTGGCCGACATCGTCGACGCCGACTACACGTTCGTCAACGAACGCCTGGCGCGGCACTACGGTATCCCGGGCGTCTACGGCAGCCGCTTCCGCCGGGTCAGCCTGCCCGATCACAGTCAGCGCGGCGGCATTCTCGCGCAGGGCGCGCTGCTGGCGGCAACGTCTTATCCGGACCGCACATCGCCGGTGCTGCGTGGAAAGTGGCTGCTGAATAATATTCTCGGACTGGGTGTCCCGCCCCCGCCGCCCGGCGTCGACACCAATCTGGAGACACGTCCCGGCATGGCCAACCTGCCGATTCGCGAAAAGCTGGCCCAGCACCGGAAGAATCCGACCTGCAACAGCTGCCATTCGATCATCGATCCGCTGGGTTTCGCCCTGGAGAACTTCGACGTGATCGGGGGCTGGCGCGCCACTGATGAATCCGGCCGTCCGGTGGACGCGACGGGCAGCACCGTGAGCGGCGCGAACATCGAGGGATTGACGGGATTGCGCAAGCTGCTGCTCGAGGATCCACAGGCGTTCCCGAGAACTCTGACTGAAAAACTTCTGGCCTATGCTCTCGGCCGTAAGGTCGAATACTATGATGAGCCGGCCGTTCGTAAGATCGTCCGCGACGCCGCGGCCCAGGACTACCGCTGGTCGTCGCTGATCATTGGAATCGTCAAGAGTCCCGCATTCCTGACAAGGAGCCGACAGCCATGAATTTCCTATCGAAAGCCATGCCGCGACGCACGATGCTGCGCGGGCTGGGCGCAACGCTCGCGCTTCCGTTTCTGGACGCGATGGTTCCTGCGCTGGGCGCCCAGAACACGGTCAAACCCGCGCGCCGGTTCCAGGCCTTCTACACACCCAACGGCATGGCGATGGAGTACTGGACGCCCAAAGGAACGGGATCGGACTTTGAGTTGAGCCCCATCCTCGAACCGCTGCAACCCTACAAAAACCAGGTTCTTGCGATGACGGGGATCAAGGCGAACTGGAATTACATTCACGCGGGAGCGTCGGGATCGTTTCTGACTGGAACGGCGAAGGGCGGTCGCAACGAAATCGAGATCATCGCGGATGTCTCCATCGACCAGATGCTCGCGAAGCGTTTTGCCGCCGAAACACAGGTGGCTTCGCTGGAGCTTTCGATGGACGTCCCCGCCAACGCGGGCGCCTGCACGGGCAATCTGAGTTGCGTCTACACCCACACCCTCTCCTGGCGCAGCCCCACGCAGCCACTTCCGATGGAGTGGAATCCGCGCGCGGTTTTCGAACGGCTGTTCGGCGACAGCGGCAGCACCGATAAAAAGGCTCGCGAAATTCGCCTGTTGCAGCACAAGAGCATCCTGGATTCGGTGACCGGAAAGCTGGCCAGCCTGAAGAAGGAACTGGGCCCGTCCGATCAGACGAAAGTCGGCGAATACACCGACGCGATCCGCGACGTCGAGCGGCGGATCCAGCGCGCGGAAGAGCAGCGCGATCTCGAACTGCCGACGATGGAGCAGCCGCAGGGCGCGCCTCCGGTCTTCGAAGATCATCTGGCCCTGATGTTCGACCTGAAGATTCTGGCGTTCCAGTCGGACCTGACCCGCGTCATTTCGTTCATGATCAGCAAGGAACAGAGCGCGCGGCCTTATCCGCAGGTCGGGGTTCCGGAAGCGCATCATCCGCTGTCGCACCACAACGACATCCCGGAACTGGTGGCGCACATGTCGAAGATCAACCGGTATCACGTGGAACTCTTCTCGAAGTACCTGGCCCGTCTGAAGGCGACGCCGGACGGCGATGGATCCCTGCTCGACCACATCATCATTCTGTACGGCTCGGGCATTTCCAACAGCACCAAACACGCCGGCGACAACCTGCCGCTGCTGCTGGTGGGTGGTGGCTCCGGCCAGTTGAAGGGTGGGCGGCATGTGAAATTCACCAACAGCCCGCCGATCTCGAACATGCTGATGGCCGTGATGGACAAGATGGGAGCGCCGGTCGACCACGTCGGCGGCAGCAACGGCAAACTCGCCATCGATCCGGTTGGAGTTTAATGATGAAACGCGCCGCATTCCCGGCCGCGCTGGCGCTGATGGTGGCGCTGTCGGTAGCGCTATCGGCGCAGACGGCTTCCGCCGCCGACTACGCCACGGCGCTGGAAGCCGCCAGACACGGCGACCGCGCCGCTCTGGCGGCATTGATCCAGAAGCGCGTCGACGTGAACAAGGCCGACGGCGACGGAAGTACCGCCCTGCACTGGGCCAGTTACCGGGACGACTACGAAGCGGTGGACATGTTGTTGCGCGCCGGCGCGAAGGTCAACGCCACGACCGATCTCGGGGCGACGGCCCTCTGGACCGCCAGCCAGAACGGCGGCGAGCGCATCGTCAAACGGCTGCTCGACGCCGGCGCCGATCCCAACATCGCGCTGGTCTCCGGGGAGACATCCACCATGGTCGCGGCCCGTGGAGGCTACGCCGGAGTGATCGAGCTACTCGCCGCGAAAGGCGCCAACGTGAACGCTCATGGCACGCGGGGGCAGACCGCACTCATGTGGGCCGCTTCACAGCAGCATCCGGCGGCCGTGAAGGCGCTGCTGGCGCACGGCGCCGACGTCCACGCGAAGTCCGATGTGTGGAGCGAAGTCATGGCGGTGCCGCCGCATGGCTATCCGGAATACAACAAATCGATTCCCCACGGCGGCGAGACCGCGCTGATGTTTGCAGCGCGCGTCGGCGATGCCGAATCGGCGAAGCTTCTGGTGGCGGGCGGATCCAATGTCAATGACACCGATGCGTGGGGCGTCAGCGCCACGGCGCTGGCCGCGCATTCCAACTTTACCGATGTCGTGGAGTTGCTCCTCGACAAGGGCGCCGACCCCAGCGCCGCGAAGGCGGGATTTTCCGCGCTTCATCTGGCCATCATGCATCGCAATGAACGGATGGCGATCGCTCTACTGAATCATGGCGCCAATCCGAATGACCCGATAAAGACCTGGACGCCTTCACGCCGCTCGGCCAAGGACCTCAATCTCGCGCCGGAACTCGTCGGCGCGACGCCGCTCTGGCTGGCCGCCCGGTTCCTTGAGCCCGGCGTCATGCGCCTGCTGATCGAGAAGGGCGCCGACCCGCTGTTCGTGCATCACGGCGAATATGTGGCGGAAGCGGGAAAACGTGAAGACGGTTTTCCACACCGCACCCACGTGACGACACCCCTGATGGCCGCGATGGGTATGGGCGGGGGCGATGGCTGGGCTCCTATTCCGGCAGGGCAAAAGGAAGCGCTGACGCTCGAAGCGGCGAAGATCGCCATGGTTCCGGGCGTCGACGTCAACGTTAAGGATTCCGACGGGAAAACCGCCCTCGATGGAGCGCGCTCGCTGCGATTCCAGAGCGTGGTGGATCTGCTGGTGGAACACGGCGCTACCGGCGCGGCCGCCGGCGGAGCCCGAGGAGCCGGCGGGCCCGGTGGCGCGCGAGGCGCAGGCGCGGGTCGAGGCGCCGGCCCCGGCAGAGGCGCGGGTCCCGGCAGAGGGGCCGGTCCCGGAACCGCTGCCGGCCCAGGCGGCGCCCGGGGCGCGGGCGGCCAGTAAACACGCTATCGTAGAATCAATCCATGAGCTCGGGATCGACTGCAGTTCTGCCTGAAATTGGCGACGACACCACAAACCAGATACAGCCGCTGTACCACGTCATTCTCCTGAACGACGAGGATCACACGTATGAATACGTGATCGAAATGCTGGCCAAGCTGTTCAGCATGAGCGAATCCACAGCCTTCCGCCACGCTGTCGAAGTGGACACGCAGGGCACGACCATCCTGCTGACATGCGAACTGTCCAAAGCGGAACTGAAACGCGACCAGATCCACGCGTATGGCGCCGACTGGCGCCTGGAACGATCCTTGGGCTCGATGGCGGCGCTCATCGAGCCGGCCGCCTGACGCCAACATTTCCACTCGGCGCGTAACGCCGAATGCGAAGATTTTGCGGGATCTGCTCCGCAAGGAAGCAACAGCCTCCGGATCACCCGCCGGAGGCTGTTTCGTTGAGCGAATGCCCTATCCGCCCCAGACCTGCCGCCAGGCCACAAATTCCCCCGGCGTGACCTGGTAGCGCGCGAAATTCCCCTCGTGCAGGCCGAGGAGTTCGCTCTCCACCATCTCCCGGAATTGTTCCCGCGCGGCGGCCGGTATGTGTCCGGAAACCCAGGCGGCGACATGATCCGCCGCTTGCGCCCGGCCCATGCGCCCGCGCACGACCGCGCCGACGATCTCGCGTAAATTGTCGCGGTACTGGAAGCCGGAGGGGATCGGGCTCGCCCAGCGACTGCCTGACAGCCGCGTAGCGCGTGGCGGAGCGTTCATAGGCCCCGATGAAAACATCCTTCAGAAGGCGCAGCCTGTTCAGTTCATAGACCCCGAGAACCGCATCCGTATAGAGGTCGCGCGGAACGTCGGTGAAAGCCAGCGGAACCAGGTTGCCCTTGATAAAGGGGATGTTGGCCGACAGGCGCGAGACCCGTTTGTTCACGCCGTCGAAGGGCTGGAGGTACGGCAGTTGCGCCATGACAAAGCGGGACTGCTCGAACGGGTCCTTGATCGCCGCCGCCGTGGCCAAGACCTGGTCAAAGCATTCGTCGATGAGCTGCGGCGCTTCCAGCGGGTGAAAAGGCGGATTTCTCGATGCCGACCGGGATCTGCCGCAACCGCCCCCCGGCCGTCTCGTCCGCTAGAAGGTTGTTCGCCAGCATCGCGTGAAGGTTCAGGATCGTGTAGCGGTTGAAACCGATCTCATCGGCGGCGCTCACGAGAAACTCGATCGCTTCCTTGTGGTTGAGGATCATTTGGGCTTCGCTGCGGTCCCGGCCTTGCGCTTCCTTGCCGAATTCGATTAGCCGCTTCGTGTCGAGGAGCGAATAGGTGTTGCCTTCGAGGCGGCTTGAGTTCCATGACAGGTCAATGAGCAGCCGGCTCAGGATCTGTTTTGCGTAAGTGCCCGCGGCCTGCGATTACCTGCGGATGTTCAATCTGGCACAGTCAAGTTGCGGGAGTCGAAATAGATTCAATAGCAGGCAATGTTGCCTGTTCCGAACATAGAGGAGATAGATCATGGCAGGACAAGCAGTACTCGTTTCCAACACTCCGACCGGGTCCACCGAACATGACAGCGTCGTCGCGGTATACGACAGTCACGCTGCGGCAGAGGCTGCAGTGCGGGAACTCGCCAAGGCAGGGTTCGACATGAAGACTCTGTCGATCATCGGCAAGGATTACACCACGGAGGAAGGGGTTGTCGGGTTTTACAACGCCGGCGATCGTATCAAAGCGTGGGGAAAGACGGGCGCGTTTTGGGGCGGGCTGTGGGGGATGCTTTTCGGCTCGGCATTATTCGTGATACCGGGTATCGGACCGCTGTTCGCGGCCGGACCGCTCGTCGCCTGGATTGCTGGAGCGCTGGAGGGCGCGGCCGTCGGCGCGGGTATGAGCGCGTTGGGGGCCGGACTGTACAGCGTTGGAATTCCCAAAGACAGCATTCTCAACTACGAAACGCAGATCAAGGCCGGCAAATTCGTCGTCATTGCCCACGGCCCGCGTTCGCAGGTGGAAAAGAGCAGGGCGACCCTTTCGAATGCTGCGTGTCACAGCGGGACATCGCATGGCTGTTGCGGGTAACCTCCCGTCGTGTCGGCTGACAGGCGAAGGGGTCCGTCTGACAAGGATGCCTTTGCGTCTTCACTTCATTCGACACGGCGAAACCGAATGGTCGCTCTCCGGCCAGCACACGGGCCGCACGAACATCCCGCTGACCGCGCGTGGTGAAGACGAGGCGAAAGAACTTGCGTTGCGTCTCCAGGCCGTCCCGTTTGCACATGTGTTGACCAGCCCGCGCCGACGCGCCCGGCGGACATGTGAGTTGGTCGGACTGGGTCCGGCGGCCGATATCGAACCGGACCTGGCGGAATGGGATTATGGCGATTACGAAGGAATGCGCTCCGTGGACATTCGCAAGACGCGACCAGACTGGAGTCTTTTTCGCGACGGTTGTCCAAATGGTGAGTCGCCAGCGCAAGCTACCGTCCGCGCCGATCGGCTCATCGCCCGGCTGCGCGCTATGGAAGGGAACGTCGCGCTGTTCTCGCACGGCCAATTCGGGCGCGTCCTGGCCGCGCGATGGATCGGACTACCGCTGGTGGAAGCGCAGCATTTAGCGCTTGGCACGGCGTCGATCAGTATTCTCGCCTGCGACCCCCATAACCCCACAGTGCCGGTCATCGCACTATGGAACGAAGCCTCGCGCGAAGCGCTCGATTCAGGGCCATCCCCCCGCCCTGGCGACAAACGAACCGTGACACAGCAAGCGATTGAACGATGGGAGAACGAAGGGGGCGAGATTCCAGGCGCCAGCGCTGACGCGGAGAGGCCAACAGTCGACGCTGCGCAATGGTCATAGGCTACCTTCTGTGCTCCCCGTTTAGACGACCGGGGGAATTCTGCCAGAAGCGGATCTCGCCCGAATGACCACAATTGCTCATGTCGGCCTTGTATTCTCAGCCGCTCGCTGGTTTCTGGCTGGCTATCCCGGGCCTGCCCGGCAATCAGCGTGCTTTCGCAATCGGCGGATGCCTCTCTTCGATTTCGCGCAGTCCATTGCCGACTCAATCCAGGAGAGGCATTGTTGCGGGCGCGCCCTCAGGAACCGAGTTCCTTCACACGGCTGGCCAGGTCCTCCGCATGTTCTTCTTCCATTGCAAGAATCTCCTCGACCATCCGGCGTGTGGTGGAATCGTTATTGCCGAGATACGCGATCATGTTCCGGTAGCTGTCTATCGCCACCCTTTCAGCGATGAGGTTCTCTTCGATCATTGCGATCAGCGTCGTACCCTCGATGTACTGAGAGTGGCTTCGGGCGAGTAATCCTTCCGGAGAAAAGTTGGGTTCTCCGCCGATTTGTACAATCCGGCGGGCGATCTGGTCTCCATGAGCCTGCTCCTCGATCGCATGCTGGAGGAACTCCTGGGCCACACCCTGGGCGTTCAGGCCGGAAGCCATGAAGTGGTGGCGCCGGTATCGAAGCATGCAGACGAGCTCCGTGGCCAGAGCTTCGTTCAGCATCGTGATGACGGTCCTGCGATCCGCCCTGTATCCGGGAGTGACGGCTCCGTCTTCCATATGATCCCGGGCGCGATCGTGCAGGGTTTTGCTATCCGTGAGAATCGGTTCTGGTTTCATGCGGTCCCCCTTCCCATCAGCCGTTCGACGCGGCTCTTTCCGTCTTCCACGCAAGTCTTTGCGTTATCGAATGCCAGGAGGACTTTTTCGTAACCCTCCGAGCCGAGGGTCTTGCCGCGATTGACTCCGTCCTTGACGACCTCGGTCAGGTCCTCAATACAGTCCGTGACCTGTTCGCGGATGTTACCCTGCAGGTCATCTAACTGATCCGCGGTTTTACGCGCAAACCTCCCAATGTCCCTCCGCGTTCGAGCTCCGCTCTGGGGCGCGCACAGGAGAGCGACTCCCACTCCTGCCATCGCGCCTGCAAGAAACAGGCCAGCGGCCAACCTTTTATCCATTTGTGACATGTCTGAATTCCTCATATATGTCGCCTTCGCCGCGGATGCGGCGAAGGCGGCTGTCATCGCAGATTACTGCTGTGGTTTCGCGTCGAGGGCTGAACTCTTCCAGCCGCCGATGGCCTCGCCTGAAACGACCAACTCCACTCGGCGGTTTTGCTGGCGGCCGGCCGCGGTATCGTTGGTTGCCACGGGCTGACTTTCACCGAACCCGCGAGAGCTGATAGAAGATGCGCCAATACCCTGGCTAATCAGGTAGCTCATGACCGCCTTCGCCCGGTTTTCCGACAAGGTCATGTTGAGCGCATCTGTTCCCACGCTGTCAGCATGGCCTTCCACTTCGAGCTTTAATGTCGGATAGGCCATAAGAATGCCGGAAATCCTGGACAGCTTTTCGCGCGCGCCGGGCTTGAGTGAGTACTGCCCGGAGTCGAAAAGGACGTCCGACATATTGACGATGAGGCCCCTGGCGCTGTCGCGGGTATCCAGGGCTTTGTTCAACTGCAGCTCCAGCGAGTTGCGCAGGTCCTGTTTGTCGCGCTCGGACCGTTCGGCGGTGGCTTGCGCGGCCAGCTTGTTCGCCGCCGCTGCCGCTTCCCGGTCGGTTGCGGCTCGCCTGGCCGCATACTCTTTTTCCATTTTCGTGCGTTCCGCCAAAGCCGCAGCCTGATCTGCCGCATGCTGGGCGGCGAGTTGCGCGTCGAAGGTGATCCGATCCGCCTGCGCCTGAGCAACGGCGCGCAGCCGCTCAGCCTCACTCGCATCGGCCCGCGCGTTTGCGGCGGCCGCGTTGGCCGCCACTTCGCGTTGGGCTGAGGCAATTTGCCCACGTTCGGCGTCATTCGCATCGGCCCGCGCGTTTGCGGCGGCCGTGTTGGCCGCCGCTTCGCGTTGGGCCGCAACGGCCCGTCCGCGTTCGGAGCTATTCGCGTCCGCCCGGGCGTTCGCGGCGGCTGCGTTGGCCGCTGCTTCGCGGCCGGCCGCAGCTGCTTGTCCGCGCTCGGCGCTATTCGCATCCGCCCGGGCGTTCGCGGCGGCTGCGTTGGCCGCTGCTTCCCGGCCGGCTGAAGCGGCGCGTTCCTGCGCCAGACGGGCGGCCGCCTGGGCCTTCAATGTAATCAGACGAGCGTCTTCCGCCGTCTGGACGGCCTCCCGCGCAGTCATTGCAATGCTCCTGGAGTCTGCGTTCTTTGCCTTATAGGCTTCGGCCTGCGCCAGAAGCGCGCTCGCCTTGTTGTAGCTTTCCGTCGCAAAACCGGCCGCGCCCGCCCACCGGGCAATGCGCACGGCGTTGCGAGCTTCGTACAGATCGAGCGGTGTCTTCTTATCCAGCTTGATCGGCTTCAAGTCGGCGGGCAGCGCGTTCACGACGTACTGGCCGCGCTGCAAAAGCTCGTACTTGACATTGATTTCTTCGACCTTGCCGACCGTATCCTTTCTGACGACGTTCTCCATCACGACCGCGTCGCTCGGCTGCGACACCGCGAAATACGGCTCCGCCGTCACGATCATTCCGAACGCCTGCAGCTCGGTAGTCACGTTGAGCTTGCCCTTCGTTCCGTTGCCGATGATGATTTCTCCCATGTTCGTCGCCCGGCCTTCGGGGGTGATGGCCCACAGGACATAGGTCAGAAACTCGGGACCGAAACGAGTTGCCGATTGCATGTCATCGAATTCAACCTCAACCTCGACGTATCCTTTCTTACTCTCCACTTTCGCTTCACCCCGCGCGTTCGGCAGCAAGGGGGAGCCCTGAAAATCGACGGTGGTCGATCCGCTTCGATGTTCATAGTTGATGGCCTTCGTCGTTCGGTCCACCACATTGATCGTGATTGTGTAGATGGGTTGCCCGATGGCGCCCTGCCGCGTTTGTACCTGGCCCGCGCCGGTTTCCGCTCCTGCCGGCGTAGCGGCAAACAGCAAGGACACGATCGCCATCATCATCTTGAGTTTTAACACTATTGACCTCCTGGTCTTGTTTTGTCCAAATAGCTGACCCTTGGGCATGCACTTTTCACGGCGCATCCCGATCGACATCGAACCGCCGCCAGCCAGGGGCGGTTCGCACGGTTACAGTTCGACTGAATTCGTCAGAGTAAAGTTCAGGCGGGTCTCGGGGCCATAGCGGATCGCCGCGCCCTTCGTGGCGAGGACGACACCGGCGCCTGCGCCTCCACCGGTTATCGCGCCGATTCCCGCCCCCTTCTTTCCACCGGCCATCCCGCCGATGACCGCTCCCGCAGCGGCGCCGCCACCGACGATTTCCGCATCGCGCATAAGCGTGTCGTTTGCCGTTGCGGCAAACGTATCCGTGACGATCGCCACGATGCGGCCGTCTTGCACGATGCCGGTGAGGGCCAGGCGAATGCCGGCCTTCCCCTGGACGCGGCCCGACTCCGTGACGCCGATCACACGCCCACGGACCGTCGTCCCTTTTGCGAGTACTGTCGTTCCATCGACGATGACGGGTTCGGCTATGCTCGCCAGAAAGTGATCGCCGGCCGAATTGGCTTCCGAATTGAGCTCGTCGATCAGAATCACCTTCAAGACAGTGCCGGATGGAATCACGCGTTGAGCGCTGGCAGATCTCCCGTCGATGTTCGCAACACGAGCATCCGCAGCCGCAGCCGCGGCCCCAAGCTCCGCAGCCTCCACGCGAGCCTCCGCCGCTTTGACATGGGCGTCCGCGGCATTCACACGCGCGACGGCAGCCGCCGCATCGACGCGAGCGTCCGCCGCGACGACGCGAGCGTCCGCCGCGGCCTCTTCGGAAGATTTCGTCGAACAACCCCACACTCCCGCCAACAGAGTCGCCATCACAGCTGCTTTTACGAAATGTGTCATCTCACATCCTTTCTCCGACTTTCAGAGTGTGGATTGGCGGGGAGGTAATAGCTGTGCACTTATGCACGCGGATGGTCGATCAACTGGTAACTGTCGGTCGCCCCGAAGGGCTTTGGGACCATGATGGCAGGAAACCGGCGCGCTGTTCACCGGAGAGTTGGTTCGTTGCGGACCATTCCGAAACCTCAATCGTGCAATACGACGTCGGTAAGCAATTCCGACCTGACGGTAATTTCTCCGTTGTAGTCGATCAGTCCCAGCGTCCTGAACTTGTTCATGAAATGCGTAACGCGGGACCGCGTGGTCCCTACCATTTCGGCCAGGGTCTCGTGGCTCAGGCGGGGCATCCTGGTGGCCGGTATCGCATCGGTCTGGCCAAAGCGGGCCAG
>DASUFH010000198.1:0-7734 GCA_036274645.1 Terriglobia bacterium | reverse complement strand
CGGGTCGGCGGAGATGCCTGAAGGCGTGGAAATGGTGATGCCGGGCGACAATGTGTCGCTGGCGATCGAGCTGATCACGCCGGTCGCGCTGGAGAAGGGGTTGCGGTTTGCAATTCGCGAAGGTGGCCGTACGGTCGGCGCCGGAACGGTTGCGGAAATTACTGAATAGCACGGGCTCGAGTGATGTTAAACGAAAAGATTCGCATTCGTTTGAAGGCTTACGATTCCCGGGTTCTCGACCAGTCGGCGACGGAGATTGTCGATACGGCCCGCCGGACCGGGGCCCGCGTGGCGGGGCCGATTCCCCTGCCCACGGTCATCAACAAATTCACCGTGCTGCGTTCACCTCACGTGGACAAGAAATCGCGTGAACAGTTCGAAATCCGGACGCACAAGCGGCTGCTCGACATTCTCGAGCCCACGCCGCAGACGGTGGATGCTCTGATGAAGCTGGATCTTCCGGCCGGAGTAGATGTCGAAATCAAGGCCTTCGGCAGGGAGCACGTGAAATGATCGCCGGACTGATCGGGAAGAAAATTGGCATGACCCAGATCCTGCGGGAGGACGGCACGGTGGTGCCCGTCACGATTCTGCAGGCGGGCCCCTGCGTCGTCGTGCAGCGCAAGACGGTGGAGAAGGACGGCTACGACGCGGTCCAGCTGGGGATCGTCGAGTTTGTCAAAGAGAGCCGCATCAACAAGCCGATGAAGGGGCACTTCAAGAAGGCGAACGTGGCGGCGTCGCGGATCCTGCGCGAGATGCCGGTGGACGCCGGCGACAACGTCAATCCGGGCGACAAGGTTCTGGTGGACATCTTCCGGGAACGCGAACGCGTCCGGCTGGTGGGAACCGGCAAGGGACGGGGTTTTGCGGGTTTCGTCAAGCGGCACCACTTCCGCGGCGGCCGTGGCAGTCACGGCTCCATGTTTCACCGCGCGCCCGGTTCGATCGGCGCATCGGCGTTTCCTTCGCGCGTGATCAAGGGAATGCGGATGGCGGGTCATATGGGAATGCGTCAGGTGACGACGCACAATCTCCGGGTCGAGCGGGTGGATGCGGAGAACAACCTGCTGTATCTCCGTGGCGCCGTTCCCGGCCCCGCGGGTGGATACGTCGTCATTGAGAGGGCGGGTTGAGGGCAGGGAATCCGCCCTTTCGGATTTCGTAGAGAGAACGTATGGCGACAGTCGACATCAAGAATCTGAAGAATGAAGTGGTCGGCCAGCTCGATCTGGCGGACGAGATCTTCAACGGTCCTGTGAACGAAGGCCTGCTGCATGACGCGATCAAGCAGTATCTGGCCAGCCAGCGATCCGGGACACACAAGACGAAGACGCGCGCCGAAGTTTCCGGGAGCGGCCGCAAGCCCTGGCGTCAGAAGGGGACGGGCCGCGCGCGTGTGGGCGAGATCCGGAATCCGCTGTGGCGGAAGGGCGGCACGGTGTTCGGCCCGCAGCCGCGCGATTATTCCTACACCCTGCCGCGCAAGATGTTCCGCGCCGCGCTGCGGTCCGCGCTGGCGGCGAAGCTCCGCGACAACCAGTTGAGTGTGGTTGACGCGTTTGCGCTCGAGACCCACAAGACGAAGCCGTTCGTGCAGGCGCTTTCCGGAATGGGTCTTACCCGCAAGGTGTTGCTGATCGATCATCAGGAGAACGCCAACCTTTCCATGGCTTCCCGCAACGCGCCGGAAGTGCAGTTGATCCGGAGCCTGCAGTTGACCCCGTACCAGTTGCTCAACGCCGGACCGGTGGTGTTTTCCAAGGCGTCCATCCAGGCGCTGGAGGAGGTTCTGAAGAAATGAGCGCCAACTACGAAGTCATTCGCCGTCCGGTGATCACGGAAAAAGGGCTCATGCTCAAGGAGCAGGAGCGGACGCTTTGTTTTGAAGTCCGGGCCGGCGCCAGCAAGCAGCAGATTCGCGAGACCGTGGAGCGGATCTTCAAGGTGAAGGTGGACAGCGTGCGCACCCTGCGCGTGCCGGGGAAGATGCGCCGCCGTGGAAAATACGTCGGGTACCGGCCCGACTGGAAGAAGGCCTACGTCACGCTGCGTGAGGGCGAGAAGATGTTCGAGTACGGGGAGGCGGTGTAGATGGCTATCAAGACATTCCGGCCGATGACGCATTCGCTGCGTTACAAGACGGTCGTGGATTACCAGCAGGAGCTCACCACTCAGAATCCTCACAAGCCTCTGTTGGAGCCCAAGACGCGCATCGGCGGGCGGAACAATTACGGGCGGCTTTCGGTCCGGCATCGGGGTGGCGGAAACAAACGTCACTATCGGGTGATCGATTTCAAGCGGGACAAGACGGGAATTCCCGCCAGGGTCGAATCGGTTGAATACGATCCGAACCGTTCCGCGTTCATCGCCCTTCTGGTGTATGTGGATGGCGAACGTCGATACATCCTGCAGCCCGTCGGCCTCAAGGTCGGCATGACGGTGGTGGCCGGTCCGACCGCCGACATTCTGGTGGGCAACGCGCTGCCGCTCGGCAATATCCCGCTCGGAACGAACGTGCATAACATCGAACTGCGTCCCGGGAAGGGCGCCCAGATGGCGCGCAGCGCCGGGACCGTGGCCCAGGTCGTGGCCAAGGAGGGTGGCTACGCGCACATCAAGCTGCCTTCCGGCGAAGTCCGGCTGGTCAACGTGGAGTGCATGGCGACGATCGGTCAGGTGGGTAACACGGATCACGAAAACATCACGATCGGCAAGGCGGGTCGCAAACGCCATATGGGAGTGCGTCCGACCGTCCGCGGCGTGGTGATGAATCCGGTCGACCATCCGCATGGAGGCGGCGAGGGGCGCGTCAAGGGGTATCACCCGATGACGCCATGGGGAAAGCCGACGCTCGGCTACAAAACGCGCAACAGCAAGCGCACCGACAAGTTCATTGTGAAGAGGAAGAAGTAGCATGCCACGGTCCGTCAAAAAAGGCCCATTCGTCGACAAGCCGCTGTGGGAGGCGATCCTGGGAATGAACAGCCGGAACGAGCGGAAGGTTTACAAGACCTGGTCGCGCCGTTCGACGATCACTCCGGAAATGGTGGGGCATACCATCGCGGTGCACAACGGCAAGAAATTCATCCCCGTCTACGTGACTGAGAACATGGTGGGGCACAAGCTGGGCGAGTTTGCTCCGACCCGGCAGTTCAAGGGGCACGCCGCGGGTGGCGGCAAGGACAAGGCCGTCTCGCCGGCGGCGCCAAAGGCCTAGTGGGGGGAGACGATGATCAGTAAAGCCAGCGGGCGTTTTATCCGGATGTCGCCACAGAAGGCGCGTCTGGTCGTGGATCTGATCCGGGGGAAGAGCGTCAATGACGCGCTGCTCACGCTGAAGTTCACGAACAAGGCGGCGACGCGCGAAATTGCCAAGGTGGTGCAGTCCGCGTTGGCCAACGCCACGGAAAAGAACGAACAGGTGGACGCGGACGATCTGTTTGTGGAGCGCGCCTATATCGGCGACGGTCCCCGGTTGAAACGGATCCGTCCCGCCCCGATGGGCCGGGCCTACCGCTATCAGCGGCGGACCAGCCACATCACGATCGAACTGGGAGAACGAGAATAATGGGCCAGAAGACACATCCCTACGGCTTTCGTCTGGGCGTGAGCAAACCCTGGCGCTCGCGCTGGTTTGCCAAGCGGGACTACAGCCGGCTGCTGCATGAGGACATGAAACTCAAGCAGACGCTTAAGAAACAGCTGGCGCACGCCGGCGTCGCGAACATCGAAGTCGAGCGGATGGCCAACAAGCTTCGTGTCACGATCTACACCTCCCGTCCGGGCATCATCATCGGGCGCAAGGGCGCGGAGATCGACAAGCTGAAGGTGGATATTCAGAAGCGGACGAACCGCGAGGTCTATATCAACATCCAGGAAATCCACCGGCCCGAACTCGACGCGCAGCTGGTCGCGGAGTCGATTGCGATGCAGCTGGAAAAACGTATCGCCTTCCGCCGCGCCATGCGCAAGTCGGTGGATTCCGCGCTGCGGTTCGGCGCCAAGGGGATCAAGGTGCGGGTCAGCGGCCGGTTGAACGGGGCGGAGATTGCGCGTTCCGAATGGTATCTGCAGGGCCGGCTGCCACTGCACACGCTGCGCGCGGACATTGATTATGGTTTCGCCGAATCGCACACGACCTACGGCGTGATCGGCGTCAAATGCTGGATCTACAAGGGCGAGATCCTGCCGACGCGGGCCCCGCAGGGCCCGGTGGCGGCGCGGGTTTAAGTCGTCCGGTTTTTGTTGAGGATCGCAACGTATGTTGATGCCGAAGAAAGTCAAGTACCGCAAGCAACAGCGGGGACGCATGTCCGGGAAGGCCTGGCGCGGCTCGTCGCTGGAGTTTGGCGATTACGGGTTGAAAACGCTCGACGCCGCCTGGATCACGGACCGGCAGATTGAGGCCGGTCGTATTGCCATGACCCGCTTCGTCAAGCGCGGCGGCAAGATCTGGATCCGGATCTTCACCGACAAGCCCGTGACGAAGAAGCCCGCGGAAACACGTATGGGTAAGGGAAAGGGCGCTCCCGAGTACTGGGTAGCGGTGGTCAAGCCGGGCCGCATTCTCTATGAGATGGAGGGCGTTCCCGAGTCCGTGGCGCGTGAAGCCATGCGGCTGGCGGCGCAGAAGCTGTCGGTCCATACGAAATTCGTGATGCGGATCGAGAAGGAGGGCGAACACTCGTGAAGGTCACTGAACGTGTGGCGAAGTTGAAGGGCATGTCGGTTGAAGAACTCGACCAGCGCAACGCGGAGATCGCCGAACAGCTTTTCCGGCTGCGATTGCAGTGGTCGATGGGCCAGACCGAGACGCTGAACAAGATGCGTGAGCTGCGGCGCGACCGGGCTCGTGTGGAAACGATTCGGCGGGAAAAGGCGAAGGGAACATCATGACGACTGAATCGGCCGGGCGTCCGGCGCGTGGCGCCCAGGAAAAGGTGGGGATCGTCACGAGCGCGAAAATGCAGAAGACGATCGTGGTGGAAGTGCGGCGCCGCGTCGCCCATTCCATGTACAAGCGGACGGTTACGCGCCGTTCGAAGTTTATGGCTCACGATGAGCGAGGGACGGCGAAGGAAGGCGATATGGTGCGTATCGTCGAGAGCCGGCCGTTGAGCAAGAACAAGCGCTGGATGTTGAAGGATGTCATCCGCGCCGCGGTCGCCGCGCCCGTCGTCGAGACCGTGACGCAATAAGACTGAAGCCCGAGAGCAGAAAGAGAAGATCATGCCCGTTCAAATGCGGACAATTCTGGAAGTGGCCGACAATTCCGGCGCCAAACGTCTGTCGTGCATTCTGCCCATCGGCGGATCGACCGGATTGAAGGCGAGCCTGGGGGATATCGTGACCGCGTCGGTGAAGGAAGCCAGTCCCGACAGCAGCGTTAAAAAGGGATCGGTGGTGAAGTGCGTGATCGTACGCACGCGCAAGGAGCAGCGCCGCCGCGACGGATCCTATATCCGCTTTGATGAGAACGCCGCCGTGCTCGTCAATGACGACAACGAACCGATCGGCACCCGCGTGTTCGGGCCGGTCGCGCGCGAACTGCGCGACAAACGATTCATGAAGATCGTGTCGCTCGCGCCGGAGGTCATCTGATGCCGACGCATACAGCCATCAGGAAAAACGACGAAGTCTACGTCCTGCGCGGCAAGGATCGCGGCAAGACCGGGCGCGTGCTGATCGTGATGCCGCGCGACGGCAAGATCGTGGTCGAAGGTGTGCAGATGATCAAGCGGCACACGCGGCAGAACCCGCAGAAGAACATCAAGGGCGGAATCGTGGAGAAGGAAGCGCCCATCCAGCTTTCCAATGTGGCGCTGGTATGCAAGAGCTGCGGCAAACATACCCGCAGTGGCGCGCTGGTTTTGGCCGACGGGCGGCGCGCGCGGGCCTGCAAGAAGTGCGGCGCTGAGATCGCGTGACCCTCGAAAGACTGGAGTGACCGTGAGCAAGCAAGAGAACAAAGAGAAAAAGGCCAGGAAGGGCGCCGACAAGGAAGCCGCCGCGCCGAAAGAAGGCGCCCGGAAGCCGGCAGGGCCTTCCGCGCCGAGCCGGTTGCGCGTTCGCTACACGAAAGAGATCGTTCCGGAGCTGATGAGCCGGTTCAAATACACCAATGTCATGGCGACGCCGAAGCTGGAGAAGATCGTCGTGAACATGGGACTCGGCGAAGCGATCCAGAACGCGAAGGTGATCGATACGGCGGCCGAAGAACTGGGCCGGATTACCGGGCAGCGGCCGATCGTGACGCGCGCCAAAAAGTCCATCGCGAACTTCAAGTTGCGCCAGAACATGGCGATCGGCGCCGCCGTGACGCTGCGCGGGGACCGGATGTACGAGTTTCTGGACCGGCTGACGAGCGTAGTGCTGCCCCGGGTGCGCGATTTCAGGGGCGTGCCGACCCGGTCGTTCGACGGCCGCGGAAACTACACGCTCGGGCTGCGGGACCAGTTGATTTTTCCGGAGATCGACTATGCGAAGGTCGAAAAGATCCGGGGTATGAACGTGACCATCGTCACTACGGCGAGGACGGACGACGAAGCCCGCGAGCTGCTCCGGCAGCTGGGCCTGCCGTTCCGCCAGTAGGCGGCGAAACCGTCGATTTTGACATAGAGGACTTTGGGAATGGCGCGAACTTCGGCCGTTGCGAAGGAAGAGAGCAAAAAGAAATTTCCCGTGCGCTACCACAGCCGCTGCAAGCGGTGTGGCCGGCCCCGCGGGTTCATTCGAAAGTTTCAACTTTGCCGTATCTGTTTCCGGCAGTTGTCGCTGGCGGGCGAGATCCCCGGCGTCATCAAATCGAGCTGGTAGAGGCGAGAGAGGACTCATGACGGATCCCATTGCGGATATGCTGACTCGTATTCGGAACGCCGTTTCCGCCCGCCACGCGAAGGTGGACATGCCGATGTCGCGTCTCAAGGTAGACATCGCGCGGATTCTGAAGGACGAGGGATACATCGTCAATTACAAGACCGCCGAAGAAGGCAATCGCGGCTTCCTGACCGTGTTTCTGAAGTACGGACCACGGGGAGAGCGCGTCATTACCAACATCGAGCGCGTGAGCCGGCCCGGCTGCCGGGTCTATGTGTCCAAAGCGGACATCCCCCGCGTGCTCGGGGGGCTGGGCATCAACATCCTGACCACCTCTCACGGCGTCATGACCGGCAAAGACGCTCGCCGGCAGGGTTACGGCGGCGAGCTTCTCTGTAACATCTATTAGGAGCGGCAATGTCGAGAATTGGAAAAAAGGTCATTCCCGTTCCGGACAAGGTGAAGATCGAGATCCAGCCGACCACCGTGAAAGTCACCGGTCCGAAGGGCGTCGTGACGAGTATGGTGCCGCCCGGCATCCGGTTTGAGCAGAAGGGCAAGGAGTTGGTGGCGCTGCGCCAGGACGATTCCGGGCAGCAGCGGGCTTTCCACGGACTGGCGCGCGCGCTTGCGGCAAACGCGGTTCGTGGAGTGACGGAAGGATTCACCCGGGAACTGGACATCGTCGGAGTCGGTTACCGCGCGGAGAGCCGCAAGAACTCCGTGGTTTTTACCCTGGGATTTGCGCACCCGATCGAGTATCCCCTGCCGCCGGGAATTTCGGTCACCGTGGACAAGCAGACGCACCTGGTGGTATCGGGCGTCGACCGCCAGCTGGTGGGCCAGGTCGCGGCCAATATGCGCGCGCTGAAGAAACCGGATCCGTACAAGCAGAAGGGCATCCGTTATACGAAC
>DASUFH010000197.1:0-7545 GCA_036274645.1 Terriglobia bacterium | reverse complement strand
TGTTCTCCGATGCAACAAGGATTTTCGCCGCGAAGGACGCGGATTTAAAAAGCGAGCCATCGATCGAACATTAATGAGGAACCCTCGATTACCACATGTATTGACAGGTTACGCAAACATCTCCCAACTCCTCGATCGGGGCGCAATCTATCGACTCAAACTGGGGATGTCAAGAGCGGCCACGCGCGCCGTCGACGAAAGACGGGACGTGGGCCTCGAGGATGAATGAATCCCTCAAAAGCGCGCGATAACAGAAACTGTCTTCCGCGGATGCGGAGCAGCCGCCCCCCCGGGTGACGCCGCCGAATCCGCCAGAACGGCGCGCTGCGGAGGTTGAATTCAGTTCGACACGGGTCGGAGATCCTCGCCCGCGAAGACCAGAAGCGAACCCTTTTGCGTACGCTCGACACTTCGTACATTCTCAACTCGGCGAAGCCGAAGCGGCTGTCCGAGCAACGACCGAATGGCAACTCTTTCGACCGATCCGTTCTTCCACGATAAATCGATCTCGAAACCGCCTCGCGCGCGAAGTCCTGTCACTCGGCCCGCCGGCCACGCGTCCGGCAGCGCAGGAAGCAATCGAATCTCGCCGTTGTCGCATTGAACGAGCATTTCGGAGATACCGGACGCGCCGCCAAAGTTTCCATCGATTTGAAATGGGGGATGAGCGTCGAACATGTTGGGATAGGTTCGCTCGGGCCCGAGAAGAAAGCGCAAAATGTCATACGCGTGGTTACCCTCTCCAAGCCTCGCCCACAGATTGATGCGCCACGCGGTCGCCCAGCCTGTGGCCTGGTCGCCCCGAATTTCAAGCGAACGTTTCGCCGCACTGGCCAGGTCCGGTGTGCGGCGAATGTCGATGTCGTGTCCGGGGAACAGGCCAAACAGATGAGAGACGTGCCGATGGTTCATTTCGGGCGCCCGCATGTCCCAATCCTCCAGCCACTCCTGCAGCTGTCCGGCGATCCCGACTTGGAGTGGGGCAAGCCTGGCGCGCGTCGCCGTCCACTGCGCGCGCTGACTGCGATCGACGTCCAGAACTTCGGAAGCCCGCGTTACGGCGGAGAAGAGTTCGCGCAGAATCTCCTGATCCATTGTCGGCCCCATCGTCAATGACGCGCCGTACGGATGCGGATTCTCCGGGGATAGTGAAGGCGATGTTACGAGCCAGCCGTGCCCCGGCTCTTCAACAAGGGTGTCCGTGAAGAACTGCGCAGCGCCTTTGAGCAGCGGATAAATCTTCAGCAGGTAATCGCGGTCGCCGGAATACTCATAGCGATCCCACAACGCCAGCGTGAGCCACGCGCCACCGCCTGGCCACAACCCCCACTGGGGCCCATCAATGGGGGCGCTCGCCCTCCAGAGATCCGTATTGTGATGGGTCACCCAGCCGTTCGCGCCGTACATTTCCCGCGCTGTTCTGGCGCCGGTGACGGAAAGATCCTCGACCATGCGCGTCAGAGGATCCATCGTCTCCGCAAGATTTAACGGCAGCGCCGGCCAGTAGTTCATTTCCAGGTTGATGTTGATGGTGTATTTGCTGCCCCAGGGCGGACTCATGCTGTCATTCCAGATCCCCTGGAGATTCGCCGGCTGTGTTCCTGGACGCGAACTGGAGAGCAGCAGATAGCGCGCATACTGCAGGTACAATGCAGCCAGCGCGGGATCGTTTCCCGCTGCAAATGCCCGGATACGCTCGTCTGTCGGCAGCATGGAACCGCTCGATCGTCCAAGGTCGAAATGTACCCGATCGAAAAACTGACGATAATCCCGCACATGTTCGCTTCGAAGCGCGTCGAAAGTCTTGCGAGAAGCGCGTGAGAGTGTGCTGGCGACGAGCGCCGCAGGGTCGCCACTGACGTCGTTGTAACTGCGATAGCTCGTTGCCGCGGTTATCAGTAATGTGACGGCGTCTGCATTGCGAACGACAACCGCCTCATTCGTCGACGACCTTGCGCCTCCGGTCGGGAGGATGCGGACCCGCGCCTCGAAACGCAACGCCCCGGGAATGGGCTTCCCATCGGCGGTAACTCCGTTGCCATCGCCATTCACACCGCGCATTACCAGGTCTCCGTCGGAGGTGGCCTCCACAGTGGCGCGCTGAGGTGTCTGCATCCGCGCTTCGAACGATATTTGTCCAGGCCGGTTCGCAGTCAAACGGACGACGATGACTTGATCGGGGGAGCTTGCAAACATCTCGCGCGAGAAGGTTACGCCCTGAGCACTGTAAGAAACGTGGACCGTGGCGTCGGCCAGGTCGAGATCCCGGCGGTAATTCTCCACCACATCGATCGCCGGGAATTTAAGGTAGAGGTCACCAATCGTCTGATACGGCATCTGCGCCAACGGCTTCGCCATCAGCTTCCGACGCGCAAGATCAGCCGCGTCGCGGTATTGCCCTGCCGCAATCAACTGCCGCACTTCGGGCAGCGCGGCGCGAGCGTCTGGGTTGACCGGGTTATATGGTCCGCCCGCCCACAACGTGTCCTCGTTGAGCTGCAACCGCTCGTGCACGACTCCTCCGAAAACCATGGCGCCAAGCCGGCCGTTTCCGACAGGAAGGGCGCGAACCCATTCCGCGTTCGCGCCGGCGGCTGTCGCATTGGTCTTGTCTGGAGGATGATCCGCGGCAGGCGCCCGATACCAGAGGCTTAAAGCGGACGCGGGTGGTTCAACCTGACCGATGAATCGGGGAGAGGCCGCGGGCCCTTGCCACGCAGCCATCCCACCCGTAAGCATCAGGCTCGCGGCTACGATTCCGCCCAGGCCACGCGTCATGACAACCTCCTGTTGATTACGGGGATTTTCGCTCCGGTTATCTTATTTAGCGGAGAGCCCGGCCAACGCCCGGCGGCGGTCCATTCGGCCACTGGCCGGACTCCACCACGGCGCGCCGGGCCGTCGATCATTGCTCATTGGCCGCTCCTCTTAGCCATCGAGAAAGGACAGCAGTTCCGCCAGCACCTGGGCGGGCGCGCCTTCCTGCATGTTGTGACCGCCAGGCATTCCTTTGCCGGTCACGTTCACGCCACGTTCCTTCCAGATCGCCAGGACATCGTAGAGATTGGCCATCGCGCCGGGATCGGCCCAGAGCGCGTGGAGCGGACACGCGATCTTCTTCCCGAGGTCCGCCTTGTCGTGTTCGAGATCGATCGATGCGGAGGCGCGGTAGTCTTCGCACATGCCGTGGATGTTGGCCGGGTCGGATTGGATGCGGAAATACTCCGCCTGAGCGGGATCGGCCGGCGCCGCGCGTCCGGCAAAGGTGGCCCGGATCGAGTCTTCGGGGATCGGCGCGGTCCGAACGTTCTGGAACCAATGGAAGTACGCGTTGATGAACCCTTCCGTGACGTGCGTGTACAGGTAATAGGTGGGGACAATGTCCAGCACCGCCACTTTGATCACGCGCTCCGGATGGTCCAGCACCAGACGATGCGCAACGCGTCCTCCACGATCATGGCCGACCAGGCGGAAGGCGTTGAAGCCGAAACTCCTCATCACCTCGACCTGATCGGCCGCCATCACGCGCTTTGCGTAGTTCGAGTGATCCCGGACGTCCGGCGGCTTCGTGCTGTCGCCGTAGCCGCGCAGGTCCGTCGCCACGACCGTGTACTTCTTCGCAAGGTCCGGCGCGATGAGACGCCAGGAGATGTGCGAAAGCGGAGCGCCATGCAGGAGAAGAAGCGGCGGCCCCTGGCCGCCCATCACTCCGTTGATCGTTGCTCCGGGAACCTGGACCTTGAAGGTCTTGAATCCGGGAAAGAACCGGCTCTCGCCGCCGGTCTGTTGTTGCGCAAATGTGAGCCCGGCGCCCCCCGCGGCAAGGGCGGCCATCGCGGCTGCGCCCTGCTTCATCCAATCCCGCCGGTTTTGAGGTAATTCAGCCATGAGTCGCTCCTGTTTCCAGAGGAAGACGGTTGTTTCGGCCCGAAATAATAGCGCCTCCGAACCAAACCTTATACTGCTTTGTTGCCCGGTTGCGAGATGGTCGTTGAACAGGAGTTCGTCCATGAATCGGCGGCGGAATCGACGGCTCGTCGCCGGCGCTCGCATTCGGTGAAAGAACATTGACAAACCTCGATCAAGTGCTGATAGTGGCGAACACGCGAATCTGATCGTTCATGAAGCAAGAATATGTATTGACAGGATGGCCCGGGGAATCCTCGGCGTTACCGGCAGTTGCTAATACAGCTACAAGGAGAGTCACGATGCGATTTGAGCGAACAACGGTGGAGAAGACCGGTCTTCTTTTGACCTTTTGCCTGCTATCGGGGCTGTCATTGGCGCAAAACCTGCCTGGGCCGTCCGGGCCGTCGGCCACGGGTGACGCGGCAGCCCAGCATCTGGCGCCTGGAGTTTCAAGAGTCACGAGTCCACCCGTAGGCAAAACGGCCGGACAGAGCAGGCGCACGGGAGGCGATCCTGTCGATGATCGTGTGGAACTGCGCGAATATGGCTTCAAGGATACGGACGAAAACCTGCCGTATGCGGTATTCGTCTCCTCAAAAGTCACCAGAGACAAGAAAGCCCCGCTCGTCCTCGCGCTGCATGGCTATAGCGGCAATCACGGCACATTCATGCGCACCGGCGTCGTAGATGAGGCTGAGGCGGGCGGGTACATTCTCGTGGGCGTGATGGGGTATAGCCCCAGCGGCCCGTTCGGCAATTCGAATATGTTCGGCGCCCGCGGCGCTCGCGGTGGAACCGGCGCTCCGGGCGGACGAGGTGATGGTCCTGCCGCTGGACCTGCCGCAGCGCGTGGGGGTCAACCCGGCGTACGGGGCGGCCGCGGACCGGCGATCGGCGGGACAAAGGAAACCGACGCGGCCAGGGTCTCTGAACTCAGCGAAAAGGATACGATGACCGTTCTGGCCATGGTCCGCAAGGAATTCAACATCGATGATAACCGCATCTACTTAATGGGTCACTCCATGGGCGGCGCCGGCGCGCTGTATCTTGGAGAGAAATATGCGCCGTTGTGGACGGCGGTCGCCGCGCTCGCCGGTTTCGGATCCCCGGACCCGAAGGGAAAGCTGAAGGACACGCCGCTGTACCTGACGGCGGGCAGTCTCGATACCGCGTCCAACACGGGCCGCGTCCTGGCCGAGCAACTTAAGGCAGCCGGCATGAACTGCGAATTCAAGGAAATGCCTGGACTGGATCACGGCGGGATCATCGCGGGGGCCATGCCCGACGTTTTCCGGTTCTTCAACGAACACACCAAACCGCAGTGATTTCTGCGGGGCTCTGAGCGCTTGAAGAGGAGACGACACAATGCGATCCGAATACAAAATCCTGGTGACGACTGGCCTGGCGGTGGCCTTGTGCCTGCAAGCTGAGCGCACGCCGGCACAAACCGCGGCAGCCACGGGTGATGTGGCAGCCCCGCTGGCGCCTGGAGTTTCGAGAGTCACGAGTCCGCCGTTAGGCAAAACGGCCGGACAGAGCAGGCGCACGGGAGGCGACCCAGTCGATGATCGTGTGGAACTGCGCGAATATGGCTTCAAGGATACGAACGAAAACCTTCCGTATGCGGTATTCGTCTCCTCGAAAGTCACCAGAGACATAAAAGCCCCGCTGGTCCTCGCGCTCCATGGCTTCAGCGGCAATCACGGCACGTTCATGCGCACGGGCGTCGTGGATGCGGCCGAGCAGGGCGGTTATATTCTCGTTGGCGCGATGGGCTATAGCCCCAGCGGTTCTTTCGGAATGCCCTTTGGCGGGGGCGGTCCCAATCGAGGCCGGGGCGCCGCCGCCGCCGGGCCTGGAGGGCGCGGCGGGGCGGGGGGCAGAGGAGCGCCCATCGGGGGAACAGCCGTGACAGACTCAGCCAGGGTCGCCGAACTCAGCGAGAAAGATGCGATGAACGTCCTGGAGATGGCGCGCAAAGAATTCAACGTGGACGACCGGCGCATCTATCTCATGGGACACTCGCTGGGAGGCGGGGGTTCACTGCACATGGGCGAGAAATACGCCGATACCTGGGCTGCGGTTGCTCCACTGGCGCCGGCGGCATTCGGCTTCCAATGGACTGCGGAATCGAAACTCAGGAACGTCCCGTTGCTCATCATGCAGGGCGAAGCGGACACGACGGTTCGACCGGCCGCCTCACAAGCCCTGGCGGATCAACTCCGGTCATTGAATTTCCAGTGCGAGATCAAAATAATGCCTGGACTGGATCACGGGACAATCATCGCGGGCGCCATGCCGGAAGTGTTCAAGTTTTTCGGCCAGCACACGAAACCGGCGGCGAAGTGAGGCAATCCCGGGCGCAACCCGGCATGTTGCGCCGGGGTCTTGTCAGCGCTCAAACCGCGCGTTTCATTTGCTTTTTCCCTGCTCCGCAGGACTCACGCACGACCAGATGAAAGTTCAGCAGAATGTCCCGGGCCGGAAGCTTTGGATCGCGAAGGCGATCCAGCATGGCGCCGACGGCAATTGCGCCGATGCTCGCGCATGGCTGGTGGATCGTCGTAAGCGGAACCGACAGAAGGCTGGCGTACTTCACATCGTCGATGCCAACCATGCGTACGCCTCCGGGGACATCGATCTTCAGGTCGATGAGCGTCTTGAGAAGATGGGCGGCGGTGAAGTCATTGGCGCACACGAAGGCATCGGGCCGAAGACGCGCCAGGATTTTCTTCACCTCCGTCCGATCTTCCGGATCCATGCGCAATACCTGCGGTCCGCCCGCCTGTTTCGACTCTGCAATCGCTCCCTCATACCCTGCAATGCGGGCGTCCACGGTAGGCGCCGATCCGGGCCGGCCCAGAAAAACGATCTTGCGGCAACCGCCGGCAATCAAATGCCTGGTGACCACGTATCCGGCTCTCTGGTTATCGATACCGACGAGGTCGTATTGACTTCGCTCCGGATACGACACCAGATCGCGGTCGAGCAGAACAACGGGGATACCGGCCTTATCCAGGGATTCAGAGACACTGCGGTTGATCGCGTCCTTCTGAGGCGTTAGTTCCAGGGGCGCGAAAAACACACCGGATACTTTCTTTGCAATCAGTTGCCGGCAGGCCTGAGAAGCCTGCTGCTCGATGTTTGCCGCGTCTCCGAAAGAGCTTCCCCAGAGCAGGACGTGCTGACTTCCATGCTGCGCTTCCGCCATGCCCCGGCAGATCGGTTCAAATATTTCGGTGCGCCCCAGTTCCGGGATCAAGAGGCCGAACGTGTACCCGCGGGCGGCGGTGTCCGCGCGCACGTAGCTCCCCGAGCCCGCCCGCCGTTCAATGACGCCGGACAACTGCAATTCGCGTAACGCGCGATTCACGGTGGGCCGTGAGGCAGCGAAGGCCTTCACGAGCTCGGATTCGCTTGGAAGCCGCTGCCCTGGCTGGTATTCGCCCGAGGCGATCGCATCAGCCAGGCTCTGCCGAATGAGTTGATATTTGGGTGAAGGCTCGTGTGTGCGCACAAGCTGATAATACAGATTGAGGCATTCCGGGGCAATGAAGCAGCGCCCGACTCTGAGCCAAGCGAACACCCGCGTGGGATTCCCGCACACGCAGGAAACGCCGATGATTTCGTTCGTTG
>DASUFH010000196.1:0-4732 GCA_036274645.1 Terriglobia bacterium | reverse complement strand
TCTCCGCGAGCGGGAGACGATGCTTGCGGAACTGTTCCCCCGCGCGCAGGCGATGCCCGGCGCGCGCCGGCTCACGGATCACCTGGCGCGGCATGGAGTGCCGCAGGGAGTGGCGAGCAGTTCCCACCGCCGCGACTTCGAACTCAAAATGACGCTGCATCGCGAGTGGTTCGGCGCGTTTCAATGCATCGTTCTTGGAGACGACCCAGCGGTTGGGCGCGGCAAACCGGCGCCCGACATCTTTCTCACGGCCGCGGAGCGCATGAAGGTGTCGCCGCGAAACTGTCTTGTCTTCGAAGATGCGCCTTCCGGCGTGGAAGCCGCGCGCGCCGCCGGGATGCCGGTCATCGCTGTGCCCAATCCCGCCATGGATCCCGCCGCTTTCAGCGGCGCCAGTCAGATCGTGTCCTCACTCGAACTCTTCGATCCGGCGGTCTGGGGCCTTCCGTCATTCAGATGAACGTGTGGCGAATTCCGGCGGGACTTCACGACGTATAGAGCTGTCGGACGGAATTGCGTTGCAGTACGAGAAGCGTGAAGATTCCGAGAACCGTGCCAAACGGCACAAAGACGCACTGAATTCCCGCCACGACCATGCTGAAGGTTCGCTTCTCCCGCTTTGCGATGCAGCGTCCGGAGATGAAGGTCAGAACGGCCATCGTCCAGCCCATCAGAATGGCGACGGCGCCCATCACCATGAAGAACAGACCAAACAATCGGAATGGCAGAGCCTCGGGGGCATTCATATGCGCCGGCGAGAGGACGATGATGGCGCCAAACGCCACATGGATTATGGGGATGCAGGCAAACAGCGCGGTGATACCGGCAAGCACGTAGTGAAACAGCGTGAGCAACCGAAGGTGCTCCTGATCGACCAGCGCTTTGTCCAGAGGAGGCAGCGGGGGTGGTGTTTGCTCCACCCATCGATGCTAGCCGATTAGCGACCGCCTGCCAATCGCTAACAAGGAACGGCGGCGCTACCCCGCAGCCGCGCGCGCGCCGGACGAACCGCGTTTCATCAGCTTCCTGACGACGCGATAACCCAGCAGGAGCCCGAAAGCCACGGCGTACATCACCGGATATCGGATATCGAGCTTCACCTTCCAGTAGTAGTGAACGACGCCGGCGATGGCGCTCGGATAGACCAGCCAGTGCAGCTGCTGCCAGCGGTGGCCGCCCAGCCTCCGGATCCAGCCTTTCGTGGAAGTCAGCGCCAGCGGAAGCATCAGGACAAAGCTGATGAAGCCCGCAGTGATGAACGGCCGTTTGGCGACATCCTTCCAGAGGACCTCCATGTCGAACACGACATCGAGACCCAGATAGGTAATGAAATGCACGGCGCTATAAAAGAACGCGAGCAGGCCGAACATCCGGCGGAAGCGGATCGCGCCGTTCCAGCCGGTGATCTGGCGGACGGGCGTCATAGCGAGGGTCAATACCAGGAAGCGGAGCGTCCATTCACCCGTGAAGTTCCGGACATATTCGACGGGATTTGCGCCAAGGTCCCCAATGATCGTATTGGGGGGAAGAGTTTCGAGGACGATCAGGAACGCCCACGCCAACCACACGAAAGGCGCCAGGCCGATCGCAAGAACGATCGGCTTGGCGACTCGGACCGGATCCTGAGCGGGCATTAATAGTTCTTCTTCAGATCCATCCCGGTGTAGAGCTTCGCCACGTATTCCGTGTAGCCGTTGAACATGAGCGTCTTTCGGGGAAGAATCTCACCGATGCGGCGCTCCGTGGTCTGGCTCCAGCGTGGATGGTCCACATCCGGATTCACATTGGAATAGAAACCGTATTCGTGAGCGTTCGCCTTGTTCCACGCCGTCTTCGGCTGATTCTCCACGAACCGGATCTTCGCGATGGCCTTCGCGCCTTTGAAGCCATATTTCCATGGAACCACCAGGCGGAGCGGCGCGCCGTTCTGGTTGGGACCGGCTTTGCCGTATACGCCGTCGGCGAGCAGGGTGAGCTCGTTCATGGCCTCGTCCATACGGAGGCCTTCGACATAGGGCCAGTCCAGTCCACCGCCGAACAGGCTTGGGCCCTGACCGGGATATTGCTTGGGATCGTAAAGTGTTTCGAATTCGACGTATTTGGCCGCCGACGTCGGCTCCAGCCGCTTGATCAAACTGGCCAGCGGGAATCCATGCCACGGAATCACCATCGACCAGGCCTCGACGCAGCGCATCCGGTAGATGCGGTCTTCCATCGTGAGCCCTTTGATCAGATCTTCCAGAGCGTAGGTCTTCGGGGTCTTTACGGCGCCCTCAACCTTCACCGTCCACGGAGACGTCTTGAAATTCCCGGAGTTCTTCGCAGGTTCGTCCTTGCCGGTGCCAAACTCGTAATAGTTGTTATATGAAGTCACGTCTTCATACGGAGTCTTCTTCTCCGTCGTGTCGTATTTGCTCGCGCCCGGTGTCGGTTCCGGCTGCGCTGCCGTCGCGCATCCCGGCAGCAGGGAGCCCATCGCCGACACGCCAAGAGCCGCCGTTGCGGACTTGATGAATTCGCGCCGGTTACGATACAGCGTCTCGGATGTGATCTCGGAAGACGGAATATCGGGGGCTTTTCGGATCAGCATGATTCAATCCCTCCTTGCGGTTTGAGACCGCATTGTATCGCGTCAGCGCAACGCCGTGACGTCAAAACCCGCGCATTTTCCCTTTGGCGTCTTCTGCGGGGGCGGCCATGCGCGCCGTTATCCGTTGTCCGCTGGCTGTTGTTCACTGGCCCACTTGTTCATTGAACAGTCAATCAATGGGTCATTTTGTGGGCGGTCATAGACGTCATAGACCGCCCCTACAAGGGGAAACGCCTAAACCTCAATTGAAAACGGCGTAAAGTCGGTGTCGCGATCGTAGTAGTCTTCCTGTTCGGCCCGCTTGAGGAAGTTCACGACGCGGTAGGTCACCGGGGTGATCACCGCCTCCCAACCCACCTTCAGGGCGTAGTTCGTGATCATCACCTGAACCAGCAGCGACTGATCCCACCATCCGTAGAATGCCACCGGATAGAAGATCGCCGAATCAACGGCCTCACCAACGATCGTCGAACCGATCGTGCGCATCCAGAGGTAGCGGCCTTCGGTCATGACCTTCATCCTGGCAAGCACGTACGAGTTCGCGAACTCCCCCGCAAAGAAGGCTACGAGCGACGCCACGACGATACGCCAGGTCTGTCCGAATACCGACTCATAGGCCGCCTGGCCCTCCCATCCCATTGCCGGCGGCAGCGAAACGACGACCCAGCTCATGAACGCCGCAAACCCCAGCGCCGCGAATCCGGCCCACACGACCTTGCGCGCCCGCGCATAGCCGTAGACCTCCGTGAGGACGTCGCCGAAAACGTAACTGATCGGAAAGAAAAGGACGCCGGAACCGAACGTGAAGGATCCGATGGAGGCAATCTTCGCCGCGCCGATCACGTTTGAACAAAGGAGCACGGTGACGAAGGCGGCCATGACGAAGTCGTAATACTTGTAGACCCGCCGCGGGGTAGGAGTCTGGGCAGGCTTTACGGAAGACATGCGTTCACCTCAAAGGGGTGATGGTAGCAGAGATCGGGAAGGATTCCTCTCCTGAGCGCGTTCCCTTCCCGTCGGCTGTAGGGGCGGTCTCCCAAGAAACTTCCCCCATTCCTAAGCAGGATTGGGGAGAGGTTTGGGTGATTGACGAGAGACAAGGTCAAAGCCGAGAGCATCAGCTTTTTTGCGGAGTTGGCGAAGAGAACGGGTTCGCTGTTGGGAGTCATAGGAGTCGGCGCCGGGGTCTTTGTAGACGATTTCGCCTTTGAGAACGCGGTAGACCAGAACGGCGAGTTTGCGGGCGGTAGCGGTGAGGGCATAACCCTTGTCTGTGCGTGCGGCCATCCGCCGGTAGAAGCCGCCTAAGGCGGTTTTGGTGCGGCCCAAAGACACCGCGATCATGCGGAAGATAGCCGCGGCGCGGTTGGCGGAGGAGACGGTGCGGGAGCTGAGCAGGCGGCCACCGGAGATTTTGTTAATGGGAGCAAGAGTGAGCCACGACGTGAAATTCTTTTCGGTGGGCCAGCGGCTCATGTCGGTGCCGATTTCAGAGATCAGTTTGAGGGCGGTGTAAGGGGAGAATCCGTCGATCTGCGTGATATCGATCCCGCCGGTGA
The DNA here is from genome assembly GCA_036274645.1 of Terriglobia bacterium. GTDB lineage: Bacteria > Acidobacteriota > Terriglobia > 20CM-2-55-15 > 20CM-2-55-15 > DASUFH01. The sequence goes on along the minus strand of DASUFH010000196.1, from coordinate 583 downwards.
GTTGATGGAGGGGAGTCCGGATTTCAAAACGGGGCTCGTTATCGCGGGGTTTTCTGCGGGTACGGGCGTCGGGAATCGGCGTAGAAGGAAGATCAATCTTGGCGGCTAATGTTTGGACATGAGCTTCAATGTCGCGGTCACAGGCGGCGATCTTGTCCTGGATGACGTCGAAGAGTTCGAGATTTTGTTGGAGCGCGAAAAGATGCTCCGGCTTGTAGTATCCGGTTAGAGCGGCGGCGATTTCTTCCTTGGAAGAGCTGCAGCGGCGATCGCGGTGTTCGGCCAGGAGTTCGGGGTCGCGATTTCCGGCAACAATGTCGCGAAGAATGGCGAGCCCGGTGACTCCCGTAATGTCGCTGACCACGAGCGGCAGCTGGATGTTCATTTGGAGCAGGGCCTTTTGCATGCGTTGAATGAAGGTTCCGGCCGTTTCGATTAAGGTTTGCCGATGGCGGACATAAGCGCGGAGCGCGGTAATGCCGGCCGTGGGGCGGAAGCTGCCGCGCAACAGGCCGAAGGTGTGAATATCGCGAAGCCATTCGCAATCGGAGACATCGGACTTCCGGCCAGAGACATTCTTGAG
>DASUFH010000195.1:0-7326 GCA_036274645.1 Terriglobia bacterium | reverse complement strand
ATGATCGACAAGGCGCACCTGATTGCGGAGCGCCCGGATGTCATCTTTTGTTCGTTCGGCGACATGCTGCGTGTTCCCGGCTCGCGGGTGGACCTGCTCGTGGCGAAATCGCGCGGCGCCGATATCCGTGTCGTGTATTCGCCGCTCGACTGTCTGAAGATCGCGCGGGACAACCCCTCCCGCCGGGTGGTTTTCTTCGCCATCGGTTTTGAGACGACCGCTCCGGCGAATGCGATGGCGGTGTGGCAGGCCCGGCGAGAGGGCCTTGCGAATTTTTCCATGCTCGTGTCGCACGTGCTCGTGCCCCCCGTGATGTCGTCGATCCTGCAGTCTCCGGACAACCGCGTTCAGGCGTTTCTGGGGCCGGGTCATGTGTGCGCGGTCATGGGATACCGCGAATACGAACCGATTGCCCTGCGATACCGCACCCCGATCGTGATTACGGGATTTGAGCCGACGGATCTGCTGGAGGGAATCCTTGCGACCGTCCGTCAACTGGAGGCGGGCGAGGCCGAGGTGGAAAACCAGTACAGCCGTGTGCTCTCGCGTGATGGGAATCGCTCGGCGCAGATCCTGATCGAGAAGGTGTTCGACGTGTGCGATCGGAAATGGCGGGGGTTGGGATCGATACCCAAGAGCGGATACAAACTTCGTTACGAATTTCGCCAGCACGATGCGGAGCGGATATTCGAGGTCGAAGAAGTCGACACGCTGGAGTCGCCGTTATGTATCAGCGGCATGGTGCTGAAGGGAATCTGCAAGCCGGGCGACTGCCGGGCGTTTGATATTGAATGCACCCCTGAGCATCCTCTGGGCGCCACCATGGTGTCTTCGGAAGGAGCGTGCGCGGCGTATCACGCGTACCGTCGCCGGCGCTCTGCCGACCTGATGGAATTCCGGGCAGAGGCGCGACATGCGTGACGCGCTGGCGCGGAAGGTTCGCGAGAGCCGCGATACGGCATTGCAGTTCGTTGAAGAGAACGCCGATCGCATCGAGGCGCTGGCCCGCGAGATGGGCCGGCGCTTCCGGGAAGGTGGACGTCTGTACGTGATGGGGAACGGCGGCAGCGCCTGTGACGCGTTGCACGTGGCCGTCGAATTCAAACATCCCATTCTGGAAAAACGCCGCGCCCTGCCGGCCGAAGCTCTCGTCGGCGATGTCGCGACGTTGACGGCCGTCTCCAATGACCTGGATTTCTCCCGTGTCTTCGTCAATCAGATTCGACTCGCCGGCCGCCCCGGCGACATGGCTCTGGCCATCAGCTCCAGCGGACAGTCCGCCAACCTGATTTACGCCCTGGAGGCGGCTCGCGCCGCCGGCCTGGTCACCATTGCGCTCTGCGGTAAGGACGGCGGCCGGCTGGCCGCCGTGGCCGACCATTCGCTGATCGTGCCTTCCTTCAGCATCCACCGTATTCAGGAGACCCACACCACGATGATTCATCTGCTCTGGGACGCCGTTCATTTGAGCTTCGGTGAAGAGGACGTCATCTGATGAAGGAAACCAACAACGGGCTGGGTTCCTGTCCCGCGCCCGTTTTTCCCCGCGACGCCATTGTGCTCGGTCATGGAAGCGGCGGGCGGCTGACGCGCCGCCTGCTCGATGACGTGATCCTGCCCGCGTTTCAGAACCCGATTCTGGACTCCGGCCACGACGCGGCGGTTATTGAGGCCGGGGGCGCGCGATTCGCGTTCACCACGGATTCGTATATCGTTCATCCCATCGTGTTTCCGGGTGGCGACATCGGCGACCTGGCGATTAACGGAACCGTCAACGACCTGGCCATGTGCGGCGCGCGCCCGCTCTACCTGTCGGCGGCGTTGATCCTCGAAGAAGGTTTTCCGATGGAGGCTCTTCACCGCGTCGTCCATTCGATGAGAAGGGCGGCTGACGCCGCCGGCGTTCTGCTGGTGACCGGAGACACGAAAGTGGTCGATCGGGGCAAGGGCGATGGCGTCTTCATCAATACTTCAGGCATCGGGGTTGTTCCCGGCCATGTCCGCATTGATCCCTCGAGGGCGGCGCCCGGAGACGTGGTCATCGTGAGTGGGGCCATTGCCAGTCATGGCATGGCGATCATGTCCGTTCGCGAAGGACTGGAGTTCGAATCCCCGATTGAAAGCGATACCGCGCCGCTTAACGATCTGGTTGCGGCCATTCTGGCGGTTGCGCCGGACACCCATGTGCTGCGCGATCCCACACGCGGAGGAGTGGCCAGCGCGCTCAACGAGATCGCGGCGAAGAGCCGGTGTGGAATCGCGCTGAACGAAGACGCCATACCGATTGATCCGGCCACCGAAGGGGCCTGCGAGATTCTCGGCCTGGATCCACTTTATGTGGCCAATGAAGGCAAGCTGATCGCGATTGTTGCTCCTGAAGAGGCCGCCGCCGCGCTTGACGCAATGCGTGGGCATCCGTTGGGGCTCCGGGCTGAAATCATTGGAGAGGTTACGGCGCGCGATCCCGGAATCGTTGTGATGAAGACCAGAGTCGGCTCGACACGCATTGTCGATATGTTGAGTGGCGAGCAACTGCCAAGAATCTGTTAGCGCGTTTTGGGAAAAAGGGGACATCGCACGAGACGTGTTTCGGAACATTGGCGACACGTCGTCGAGAATCTATTTGGGGTGTGTCCGATCTGTCCCCGAATTTACGGCGATGTCTTTGCCGTTGCCAATGTCGTGACGGCGCTGCTGATGGGAGTGGCGGCGGCAGTCCGCCCTGCTTCCCCTTCGGCTGTCAAATGTCCAATGTTGTGTTGTCGAATGTCCTATGTACCTGACCCGCTGACCCGCTGACCCGCTGACCCGCTGACCCGCTGACCCGCTGACCCACTGACCCATTGACCCATTGACACACTGACCCATTGCCCCACTGGTCGCGTTACTCAATTCCCAGGACCTACTAAAGGCCGGATGTTCGAGTAGGGGAAGTGAGCAAATGGGTCAATGGGTCAATGGGTCAGCGGGCCAGGTACATTGGACATTCGACAACACAACATTGGACATTTGACAGCCGAAGGGGAGAGACGTCCGCCCCCTTTCAGGACTGATACTGGTCCAGAACATTCGGGGACAGACCGTCTGCCCCTTTTTTTCCCAAAGAAACATCGGTCGTGGAATTGCTCCAGTCACGATGAGGAGACGTTATGAAACAACGTGTGTTGACAGTTCCGGAGCTTCTCCTGATTGCAGGTACACGCGTAGCTCTGGGCGCCGGCGTGGGCTTGCTTCTGGCGAGCCGGATGCGTGATGGTGAGCGCCGCGGCGCGGGTTGGGCGCTTCTGGCGCTTGGCGCCCTGACCACGATTCCGCTGTTTCTCGAAGTGCGCGGCAAGACCCCCATTGAGGAAAGGCCGGCCGCATAGCGTCTATCGTCATGTCAAAAAGGACGACAGCCGATACAGTGGAAGGGGCGCCACTGGAAATCGGCCGGATTCTAATCCCCATTGATTTCTCTCCCGCTTCGCGGCTTGCGCTGCGGTATGGCGTGGTTCTGGCGCGTTGCTTTTCCGCGGAACTCATACTCCTTCACGTCGTCGACACCGGCTCCAGACTGGATCGCGCTCTGGGCGCGGTGGCGGAGTCGGCGCACATTGAACAACAGGAAGAGGCGGCCCGCATGTTACCCGCGCTCCTTTCGGAAAAGGACCGCCTGGAGCTTAAGCCGCGGTTGCTGGTGGAACTCGGTTCGGTCGCCGCGCGGATCGTTGCGGCCAGCCGCCGGGAGCGGGTGGGTCTGGTGGTCATGGGAACGCGGGGCCTGGGCCTGCTGCGGCGGTCGTTGATGGGGTCGGTGACCGAAGACGTGCTCAAGACGGTCCGGGTTCCCGTCCTGACGCTGGGCCATGACGCGGGTCCACAGCAGATCGATCGCATCCTTCTGGCCATGAAGCTTTCGCCGGGGTTTCACACCATCGGTCTCATGGCGTCTCATCTGGCCCGGCGGATTCACGCGAGCCTGATCGCGTTTCACGCGGTGGATGTCGGCATCGAAGACGGCGCGGAAGAATCGACCTATCTCGGAGAAGAACGCGCGGCCGAGGCTCAAGCGAAACTTCGCGAGCTGCTCTCCGGAGTTCCCGGCAACATTGTGACGGAAGCCCGCGTCGCGGAAGACTCCATATCCGCCAGCATTCTCCGGTGCGCGGGGAATCACGACGCGGGGCTCATCGTGCTGGGCGTCCGGAAAGGGAAAGGGGCGCGTCACACTTCGCTCACTTCGGTAGTGGACCGGATCATTCGCGAAGCTTCCGTGCCGGTGCTGTCGATTCCCATTCCGGCCGCGGCCGAGAGTATGCCGGCTGACGCCAATGAGGTGGAGACGCGGCCGATCCGGGCCGCCTAGCTGGTGCGCCGGCGGTGGGCCAGCGCGTCTCTCTCTCGAGCCGAACTCGCGCGCATATCCGCCAGTAATTCCTGGTAGTTTTTCAACGCGGCAGCCGAACAGGCAAGGAGGAAGGAAGCGTTGGCCATGATCTTGGCGCCTTCCTCCATATAGATGCCCCAGATCGTTTCCGGTTGCAGATCCATGAACACCGAGAGCGCGCCGAACACGCCTCCGGCGATGAGGAAGGGCCTGAAGCCGGGGATAAGCTTCAACCACCGCCAGTACGTTGCCAGAATGACAAGGCCGCATACTCCATAGAAGAGGATGATGAATCCGTCGAACCGGTCATGGAACGATGTATGCGCAAGGTTAAGAATCCGGTACGCGATCCTTCCGCCGATGCCTTCATGCATGGCGAAGAATTCGTCCGCCATCAGGACGAAGAAACCCACCGCGCCCAGGGCCCAGAAGGTCTTCAGTGGCCGAAATGTCAACCGCGGATAGAAGAAGTTGCGGGCGGCGAGGAAATTCAACGCCGAAACGAGAACGCACGTATAGAGCAGCGCGGCGGAATAGCTCGTCTCCGTCTGCTTCTCGTCGAACCATCGCGTCGGTTGCCCCGGCGGCGCAAAAAGAATCCCCCCGCCAATCATCAGCAGGGAAAAGACGTACACGCCCGCGCCCAGCCAGAAAAGCCCGCGCGGGCTGCCGGTTTCAGCAGGCCGGGTGACGGGCAGCGCTGCGGTAACGAGTTCAAGTTTGCGTCTGCTCACGCGGGAACATTGGCAAATCCCATGCCAACTTCGTATGCTCCCGGTCGGCCGGAAAAGGGGAACAGACTCAGTCCTGGAGGCGCTTTCCACCGGCGATGGAGGATCATGCGGGGTTTGCGTTTCGCTCTGATGTCTTTCGCTCTGGCCGCCCTGATTGTCCGGGCGGCGGATCTGCCGGCGCAAAAGGCGCAACCGGAATCCGCCGGGTTTCTGGCCAGGGTGGCCGGAGTTTACAAGGAACCGTTTGAAAACGGGCTGGTTGACGGAACCACCTATCAGTCCGAAGACATACTTGAGGTTGTTCCCATCGATGACCACGCCGCCTATGTGCGCATGGATCTGGAGTTCTTCAACGGGCATTCCGGGCGCATCTATGGCGTCGCGATCTACGGCCACAACTCACTGGTCTACGACAACGGCAGGCCCGGCGCCGAACATTGCGTCGTGGAGTATGTCTGGTCCGCGGACAAGGTTTCGAGCCGCGCAGATTACGAAAAGACTCCGGGTTGCAGTCTTTACCACGGCGCGCGCGGCAGCCTCGACGGCGCCGAGTTTGCGGTGAGAAAGAAGCAGGAGATCCGCTACATGCAACGTCTCAAGGACTCCGTGGAATACAAGGAGGCCATAGACGCCTACCGAAAAACAGCGATCCGAGGGGGGTAAACCCCTCTCCAGGGCAACGCCGGAGGGGCGAAGCAGGAAGAAGATGGTGAAGGAAAACCATCAAGGCAACCACGACTGAATGTACCTGCCGCCGGGAAAAATGGACTATTCCTGGCAAGTCCAATCAGGAGGATAACCGTGAATCCTCGCATCGTACTTCCGGGGACCGTCGGCCGGCGTTGCGCCGCGGCCTTGCTGGGAGTGGCCATCCTGTGGACGGGCGCCGGAGCCGCTGCCGCCGCGCAGCACTTTGCGGTCAGTGGCCGCGTGGTGTTTGCAGGCGGCGCCGGTGCCAGTCACATTGTGGCGCTGATCCATACTCAGACCGGACGCGTTTCAATGAAACCGTGTGGGGCCGACGGCGCGTTCACTTTCGAGTCTGTGTTGCCGGGCTCTTATGCGCTGTCCCTCGTGGACGCGATAACGATCGCCGGGGGTGTGGCCACTTCCATGAGACCGGCTTCAACGGTGATCCCGGTCATCGTCACCGACAGGGATTTAACCGGCGTTGAGGTTCCGGCCTATGCCGACATGAACGGCCGGGCGACCGTCGATGGTGGCGCTCCGCTCCCCCGGTTTTCCTTTCGCTTGCGCAATACCAGCGGCTTCCTCTCACAGTCGGTGGTGGTCACTCCCGAATTCTCTTCCTCCAGCGACTTCTCCGTTCGTTTGCCCAAAACCTCGAAGTTTCTGGACGTAATAGGCCTGCCCGCGGGGTACTCCGTAAGCCGGTTCCTCTGCGGGAGAATGGATCTCCTCGAAGATCCGCTCGATCCGGCTAAAGCGGATTCCTGTGATCTCGAACTCGTTTTCGCATTTCGGCCTTCCACGCAGGTCGCCAGAGCCAGCGAACGACCGTAAGGTTCTTCATTACCGGTGCGCTAACGATTTTCTTCCGAACCCGGGCCGAGCGATGTCGATTTCGGCCTCCCCCGTTCGTTATGGTGGTGTAACGGAATTCTTTCAGGAGGCTATGCCGTGCGGTACATGATGTTTATCAAACACACCGAAGACTACAAGATGGAGGAAGTGCCCCAGTCGCTGTTCGCCGCGATGGGCGAATTCGTCGGCGAACAGATGAAAAATGGAACCATTATCGACACAGCCGGGCTTCAACCCACGGCCAAAGGCAAGCGCGTGCGCCTGTCCGGCGGCAAGTTGAGTGTCCTTGACGGGCCGTTTGTTGAAACGAGGGAAGTGGTTGGCGGTTATGCGCTGGTTGAGGCGAAATCGGACGAAGAGGCCCTGGCCCTGGCGACGCGATTCATGGATCTCCATCGGATCCATTGGCCGGCCTTCAGCGGCGAATGTGAACTGCGCCCGCTGGAGGCCATGGAACCGAATATGTAGGGCGGTCTTCCGGCGGCCATCCCCTTCTCGCAACGGAAGCATGTTGAGTCCCCGTCTGCTTGCAGCGGTGGTCTTTGACCGCCCCTGGAGTTTGGAGGGGACCTGGAAATGGTTCCGCTGTTGTGTGGGTGGGAAGCCCACCGGGGGAAGGTCTCAGTCAGACCACCCGAAGCCAAGGCAGGGAGCGGAGGTGAGGTTGCGAGGTGAAGC
>DASUFH010000194.1:0-3215 GCA_036274645.1 Terriglobia bacterium | reverse complement strand
GCGGTCTATGACCGCCCGCCCTTTCGGATTGGAATCCCTTGATTTGGACAGGAACTCACTCTGAAACACTGGGCGGTCTTAGACCGCCCCTACAACGGAAGCGGGGACCGAAATGGCGCCGTTTCCCCCCCAAAGTTTTTGTTGACTCGGCGGCGCGATACCCTTAAACACTTACTTCATCCTCGGGGTAGGAGTCGATTGATGAAATACAAATGGTATGGGTTTGCCCTCAGCGCGACGCTTATCGCTGCCGCCTGGACACTGAGTTATGCCCAGGCCCCGCCCGCCGGGCCCGGTGGCCCCGGCGCTGCGGCCGGCCGCGGCGGTCAGCGTGGCGGTGGCGGGGGAGCTGGTGGCGCCCGGGGAGGCGGCGCAGCAGGTGGCGGCGGTCAGCGCGGTGGCGCGAGAGGCGGTGGCGGCGGTGGCGGCCAGCCCGCTCCAAAGGGACCCGATGGGCATCCGTATCTGAGCCCTGGCCCGGGACAGACCGGTCTCTGGCACGGCGCGTTCACCATGACCGGAGCGAACATCCCCTATCAGCCCTGGGCGCGCGGAGTCGCTGAAGTGCGCCAGCGCGACAAGCTTGAACCCCATGCCCGCTGCAAGCCGTCCGGCGCCGTCCGGCAGTTCCAGACGCCCTATGGCGTGGACATCGTTGAGATGCCGGAACTCCAGCGCGTGTATTTCATGGACGTGGGCGGCCCTCACACCTATCGGATCATCTACATGGATGGCCGCCAGCACCCGAAGGACCTGGTCCCGAGCTATTACGGACATTCGACCGGCAGCTGGGATGGCGATACGTTCGTGGTGGATACGGTCGGCTATAACGAGAAGTTCTGGCTGGATCGCGGCGATTCCGCCAACACCGGTTTCGTTCATACCGAACAGCTCCATACGATCGAAAAGTTCACCCGAACGGCATTCAATTCCATGCGGTATGAACTGACCATCGACGATCCGGGCGCCTATACAGAGCCGTGGACGGCAGGAAACTATGCGCTGACCCTGCAGCCAACCGAGGAACTGTTCGAGTACATCTGTCAGGACAACAATCAGGGCGGAGAACTCATGGTGGGAACCCTCGGAACTGTCAGCCGCAAGACACAAATCGTGCCTTAATCCATCTGGAATCCTTCGGCTCTCTCTCGCTCAAGGGCGGGAGAGAGCCGGTTAATCTTCCATTTCACCTTTTCCAGCTCCGCAGCTACCCTTTTTCGCGCTCCGGGCCGTGCAAATCGATTATTCGAAAGTCCAAATTAGAAGGCTCAACAAAAACCACTTGGAGCTTTTTCGATCCCGCCAGGGTTCGGGATTCGGCAGTCTCAGGGGGACTTCTCCTGCAAGCGCGGTCAACGCCTTGCGCCAACCCGATCACGGCGCCCTACCTGGACAGGATTGAACTGCGCACAACCGTGTGCTATTACGAAGCGGAACGTGGTGGTAGCAGGCTTTTCTCCCCTGCTTTTTCATAGAGGAGGCGTTAACGATGAACGACGAACAGATCAGGGAACACCTGATGTCCTCGAACCCGGAGTTTTATCGCCTGGTCGAGGAACATCAGAATTTTGAGCAAAGACTTCACGACCTTCAAACCCATCACCACATGACAGAACAGGATCTGTTGGAAGAAGCCGTCCTTAAGAAGAAGAAATTGCAGACGAAGGACAAGATAAACCTGATGATGAACCAGTTGCGGACTGAACTCTCACACCAGGCCATCTAATTACAGCAGGAGGGAATCCGCCACTATGGAGGATTCCCGCCAGCCCTCCTGATGATCGTCAAAGACGCATTCCGATTCATCGTTCCCCTGATGATTTCCGCCCTGGCCGCTTTTTACATCGGCCTTTATCCTGCCGGGGTTTCGCTGGTTCTCCTGTCCGCCTTTGTGGCATTCTTTTTTAGAAACCCGCGCCGGAAGATACCGGCGGACCCTCGGACCATCGTTTCGCCCGCGGACGGGCGGGTGGTGCGCGTTCAGCGCGAGGGCGACGTGACGCGGTTGAGCATTTTTCTTTCCCTCTTCGACGTCCATGTCAATCGCAGTCCGATTGCCGGCGAAATCGAAGCGGTCGACTACCGCCGGGGGAAGTTCAGGGCGGCGTTCAACGACGCGGCGAGCGTTGAAAACGAGCAGAATGCGATCACGGTCAACGATGGGCGGATCCGCGTGGTGTTCATTCAGATTGCCGGGGTGGTCGCGCGCCGGATCGTGTGCTGGAAGAAGCCCGGTGATACCGTTGAACGAGGAGAATTGATCGGGTTGATTCGGTTTGGATCGCGGGTGGATGTGCTGTTCCCTCCGGGAACCGCAGTGATTGTCGGAAGGGGCGCCCGGGTACGCGGAGGTTCGACCCCGATCGGAATTATCGGAGAAGGCCAGGAAGACACACATGGCGGATAGACGCATACGACGAAGGAAGACGCCGGCCCGTGACCAGTTGCGCATTCGCAACGGGCTGTCCATCATCCCCAGCCTTTTTACGATTGGAAATATCTTTTGCGGCTATTACGCGTTGCTGGCCGCCTATAACGCGGACTACGACACCGCCGCCAAAGCCATCGGTTTTGGCGTCCTGCTGGACGGCCTGGATGGCCGTATCGCCCGCCTGACCAAGACGTCCAGTGATTTTGGTGTCCAGCTGGATTCGCTGGCCGATTTCCTGACGTTTGGCGCGGCGCCGGCAATGCTGGCTTTCCGCTGGGCTTTTGCGATCAAGGGCATCGGTGGAGAGGTCGTTCTGCTCGCCCTGCGGTTCTGTTCCCTGACGACTTTTGCGTTCGTCGTTTCCGGCGCGCTCCGCCTGGCCCGGTTCAACATCCAGTCGCAGAAACCTCCGGACGCCACGGCCAAACGGCATTTCGTCGGATTGCCCATTCCGGCCGGGGCGGGTCTGATCGCGGCAATCGTGCATTTTCTGAAGGACCCGATTCTGCAGGTCGGTTCGTCGCTGCTGTGGTCGCTGCTGGTGCTCCTGGCCGCAATCCTGATGATCAGCACGGTGCGTTACCCGAGCTTCAAGGAATTGAACGTCATGAAATACGGCGCCCGCTTTGTGTATCTGGCCGCTGCCATGGCGATCTATCTGCTGTTCTATTACTCCGAATATGTCCTGCTCGTTCTGGCTGTGGCCTATGTGTCCTCCGGGCCGATTGCCAAACTTGTACACGTTGTGCGGCGGTTTCTGGCCGGCGCTGCGACCGCTGAGACG
>DASUFH010000193.1:0-8017 GCA_036274645.1 Terriglobia bacterium | reverse complement strand
ATCGAGACGTATACCTGGGATGTGCTGCCGGCGAGTCTGAAGACCGGCGACATCGTGGATTACGTGAGCCAGGAGATCGAGTGGGTGCGGGATCAGCTGATCTAAAAGCGTCTGCTGTAGGGGCGGTCTATGATCGCCCAGTACCCGATGAGACCGGGACGCATCGTAGGAGAAGCTGACGTGTCATGACCCCCTGCCGCTTCGCGGCTCTCCCCCTTTGCAGGGGGAGAATTCTCTCTAATTGGAAAAGCATGATATCCCTGACGAGGTTTGCAATCTTCGGAGTGACTCTGCCGGTTCTGGCGCTTGCGGTCTTTGCCGCTCAGCGGCCGGGCGATCCTCCGGGCGTGGTTTCTTCCGAGCCGGGGTTTGCCGGCGGCGCGCCCGGCGCGGGCGTCCCCGGTGGATTCCAGCGCGGCCGGGGCCGCGGACGTGGCGCGCCGCAGCCTGCGGCTCCGATCACGCTCGAAGCGAAACTCGTTCTCGGCAAGGACACCTACACGATTACGGCTGACCAGACTGGCGATGAGTTCCGGCGGCGTATCCGCGCCGGAGGACGCGGGGGCGCGATGCCGGCGCCGCCCGACGTGGACATGACACTGGAGTTGAAGAACAACGGCAATATGCCGGTGACCTTTGCCATCGACTCCGACGCGTCCAGCGTGAATCTCGCGCTTGAAGGTCCGGGCGCCGTCACCGCCGATTCGAACATGGCAATGACCATGGAGTTCCGCCTGGGCCGGCCACTCACGGTTGCGCCGGGCGAAACCTACTCGATTCCGATCAAGAGTCTCCGTTTCGGTATTCGCAACATCGGCAAGATGGCCTACTGGACCGAGCCCGGTGAGTACACGCTGACGGCCTCGTACATCACCCATCCGCCCAATCAGTCCGATCAGCAGACCACGATTACCGCGCCGCCGGTCCAGATCCAGGTGAAGCTGGCCGGCAAGGCGTAAAGAGGACCACATGTCACAGAGCATCCACATCACCGTTCACGAACGAGCGGGCCGGAAATGCGCCAGTTCGGGATCCAAATGGGAACCGATCATTGGTTATTCCCGCGCGGTGCGCAGCGGAAACATCATCGCGGTGACCGGGACGGTCGGCATCAACGCGGACGGCACATATCCGAAAACGGCCGAGGCGCAGACGCGGCGTTCGCTCGAGATTATCCAGGCGGCGATTGAAGCGCTGGGCGGGACGATGACGCAGGTCATCCGCACCCGCATGTTCGTTACGGATATCAGCCAGTGGCAGGAGATCGCGAAGGCGCACGGCGCGGTGTTTGCGGACATCCGTCCGGCGACGACGATCGTTGAAGTGGCGAAACTGATCGATGCTGAAGCGATCATCGAGATTGAAGCGGACGCGGTGGTGTCGTAGTCATGACGGTTGTTGAGACGATTCAATCGTTACCGGACCTGAGCGCCGAATACTCCGGCTATGCGCGCGACACCATTACCATGACGTGGGAGGATCGCCGGCAGGGGCACGGCCGTCGTCGTTCCGACGGCGGCCGGGAGTTTGCGATTTCGTTGCCGGGTGGAGTGGTGTTGAAAGGTGGCGACTCGTTTGTCCTCGCCGAGGAGAAGACGATCGTGACGGTGAAGGAAGCTCCCGAGCGCGTCTACGTTCTTCGTCCGAAGAAGCCGCAGGACTGGGCGTTCTACGCCTACCACGTGGGGAATCGTCACCAGTCGGTGATGATTGGAGAAACCGAACTGATCTTCCTGGAATCGCCCGCGGTCAAGAGCCTGCTCGATCAACTGCACGCGGAATACACAACGGACTCCCGTCCGTTTACGGCTGCGCTGGTCGGACATTCCCACTAAGGGGAGGCCCCCCGTTGCGGTTGTCCATTGTCCATTGACTGTTGTCGATTGTGACCTGTACCTCTTTCATTGTTCGCTCCGGCAAGCCGGCCAACGAACAATGAAAGAAGTTGATCGGACAATCGACAACAGTCAATGGACAATGGACAACCGGGCGGCAGTATGACCGCCCCTGCAGCTACTCGCGGGGCGCCACCATCTTCGTGATGCGGCCGACGCTGGTATCCCCGGCGTAGAGGTTGTCTTCCCGATCGAACACCCAGTAACTCGCTTCGATGAACTGTCCGGCTCCGATGCCCATCCCCCGGCCGATGGCCGCGAGAACCCGGCCGTTGCGATCCAGTTTCAGGAACTGCCCATCCTGTCCGCTCGCCATCCACGGATTGCCGTGCGAATCGAACTGCAGGGCGCAGACGAGGTTCCGCATCTGCAGTGTTTTGAGAAACCGTCCTTCGCTGTTGTAGATGACGATGCGGTACTGCTCGCGATCGCCGATCCAGACATCGCCGTTGGTGGGATCCACCGCAAGCCCGTGGACGGCGTCGAATTTCCCCGGTCCGACACTGTTGCCGTACCACTGGTTGATGAACTTTCCGGCCTTGTCGAGGTGGATGACCCGCGCGACGCCCAGATTGTTGGCGGGGTCGTTGGAGTCGCTGTCATTGGGACTCTCGTTGGCGTGGCCTTCACCGATGTAGACATCGCCGTCCGGTCCGAAAGCGATCATCAGGGGCTGCCATAGCAGGCGTTGTTCCCGAGTCTCGTTCCAGTCACCGCGGCGTCCTCGCACGCCGATCGTGGTGAGCAGTTTGCCTTCGGGACTGAGTTTCATCACGGTGGCGCCGTTGGCGTCGGTGATCCAGACGTTGTCGTCGGCATCGACGGCCATGCCATGCGCTCTTTCCTGGTGGCCGATGATGTCATCGCCGACTTCGAGAATCAGCTTGTGCTTCGAATCGAATTTAAAGAGTTGCGGGCTGCCGGCGGGCTTGCGTTGAAAGGCCCAGAGATTGCCTTTGGAGTCGAGCGCCACGGCGGGAACTCCGCCCGGTCCCGGCGGCAGCGCATAGGGATAGGTGAAGTTGTAGCCCAGATTTTCTTCCCACGTGACGCGCAGGAGCGCCTGCCGTCCACGAGTCAGCCGATTGCCGCACACGGGGGAAGCGTTGCAGGGGGGCGTTGTCGGCGCTTCCCTCGCCGCCGGCCCCCGCCGGCCGCCGCCTGCGCCCCTTGCCGGGATGGTGACGTGTCCTTCGGCATCGACAATCGTGTTTCCGTTGGGATCGGGAAACGATCCCTGGAGACGCCATGCCGGAGATCCGCCTTCAGCGGGGCCTCCGTCCGGTGGCTGAGTCTGTCCGAATGTATCGGCCGTGACCGAGATTGCGAGCGTCGTTACGGCCACGCCAAAGAGATGACGCGCGTTCATTTCGGTATCCTCTGTTTTTCTGTGACGATTGGGTCGGGCCTATCTTGCCACAAATTGCGTGTGGCGGCACGTACTAAGAAGCGTCCGGGGCTCCTTGTAGGGGCGGTCTATGACCGGCCGCCGTATCGGGGTGGAAATCTCTTGATTGCACAGAAATTCACTCCGAAACGCTGGGCGGTCATCGACCGCCCCTACAAGGCAGCCGAGCGGGTTTCTACTCGAGGCCGGCGGCTCGGGCCTGTTCTTTGGCCAGCGCCGCCTGATCGAGATCGGCGTCGCCATGGGCGATGGATCCGAGCAGGCGCTGAACGTAGACGTCGTGGCTGGGCAGGGGGACTTTGGCCGCCGCGGCCGCGGCGGCAATCAGATGCGCGTCTTTCATGCCGATCGTGATCGGTGATCCGACCTTATCCCAGGACCGTTCGACCATGGTCTTGCCATAACCGACATAGGCGACGCCGCCGGCGAAAAGGCCTTCGGTCATGACGTCGTAGAGAACCCTGGGGTCCACTCCGAATTTTCGGACGAGCGAAAATCCTTCGGCCATGGCCGTGATGGCGCAGCCGAGCACGGCGTTGTTGGCGAGTTTGATGGCGCTGCCCGATTCGGGCTTCGTACCGGCGTAGAAGATGCGTTTGGAGATCAACTGGAACAGCGGTTCGCAACGCGCGATCGCTTCTTCGGGACCGGCGGGGATCACGCCGAGCTGGCCGGAGGCCGCGAGATCCGGGCGTCCGAGGACGGGCACGGCGATCAGGGTTTGCCCGGCGGCGGTGTGCGCGGCTTCGAGGGCGCGGATGGTTTCGACGCCATACGTGCCGGAGGCCATATGGATCGCGTCTTTCGGCAGCGACGCGCTCAGCCCGCCGGCGCCGAGCGCCACATCGCGTACGGCGGAGTCTTCGGCCAGCATCGTGATGACGACTTCGCGGTCTTTCGCCAGATCCGCCACGCTCGAGGCGATGCGCGCGGCGGTTCCGCGGAAATCTTCCGCCGCTTTCGGGAAGACGTCATAGACCGCGAGATCGTGATTGCCGCTGAGGATGCGCTGCGCCATCCCCTTGCCCATGCGGCCCAGACCGATGAATCCGACTTTCATGGCTCGCCTCCGATTCTTATTCGATTCCGCTGGCGCGCGCCTGTTCGCGAGCCACGATGGCCCAGTCCTTGTCCCCGCCGCCATGCGCGATCGCGCTCAGCAGGCGGTCGCGGAAGGCATTGCCGCTGGGAAGGGGAACGCGCGCTTCGTCCGCGGCGGCCATGATCAGGTTGAAGTCCTTCAGAGCGAGCAGCGTGGTGAACCCGACCTTGTCGAAGGATTCGTCCACCATGATCTTCCCGTAAACCTTGTAGGCCGGCGCGGCGAAGAGGCTTTCGGTCATGACTTCGTAGAAGACCTGCGGCGCGACGCCGAACTTGCGCACGAGCGAAAATCCTTCCGACATCGCGCCGAGGGCGCAGCCGAGCATGAAGTTGTTGGCGAGTTTGGTAATGGCCGCGTGTTCCGGTTGCAGGCCCGCGTGAAACACCCGGCGTCCCATCACTTTGAAGAGCGGTTCGCACATCGCGACCGCGCTTTCCGGACCGGCGGCGACGATGCCGAGTTGCCCGGCAGCGGCCGCGTCCGGCCGGCCCAGCACGGGCGCGGCGACCATCAACTGTCTGGCCTCGGCGTGCGCGGCGGCAAGCGCCTTGATCTGCGCGACGCTGTGCGTGCCCATGCAGAGATGCACGGCGCCGGGTTCGAGCGATTCGCGGATGCCGCCGGCCTTCAGCGTGACTTCCTGCAGCGCCGGATCGCCGGTCACCATCGTGATGACGACCTCGCGGTCCTTGCACGCGCCCGCGATCGAGGTCGCCGCGGTTGCGCCGGCCTTGACGGTCTCGGCCGTCTTTTCGGCCGTCCGGTTATAAACCACCAAATCGTTTCCGTCGCCAAGCATGCGTGCGGCGAGCGCCTGTCCCATTCTGCCCAAACCGATCAAGCCGACTTTCATAGATTCTTCTCGACCTCCAATTCAAAGCCAGACACTATACCGCAACCGTCGCTGTTGATGAGTCGTGGAGACACGAGCGGAACATAACACCGGAACTGGAGGAAAGATGCCAATGCTGGGCATTACCGAGCTGATACTGCTCCCGATCATGACCGTGGTCCCTTTCGCCATTTTCCTTTTTGGCATTTATTGGGCCGTGCGCCTGGCCATTCGCCACGAAAAGCAGAATCTGCTGTAGGGCGGTCTATGACCGCCCCTCCTGTCCCCTCGTTGTCCGTTGTGCGCTGGCTGTTGTCCGCTGTGGAATGAACCTGGCTAAACTGCCCAATGACCCACTGGCTTACTGGGCAATGGGTCAATGGGTCAGTGGGTCAGTGGGTCAGTGGGTCAATGGGTCAGTGGGTCAGTGCCCCAGGT
Source organism: Terriglobia bacterium (assembly GCA_036274645.1). GTDB lineage: Bacteria > Acidobacteriota > Terriglobia > 20CM-2-55-15 > 20CM-2-55-15 > DASUFH01. The sequence continues at coordinate 2,339 of DASUFH010000193.1, read as the reverse complement.
TCATTGGACAGCGGACAACAGCCAGCGGACAACGGACAACGAGGGGACGCAGACGGGGACGGGACGCCTTGGGGCGGCATATAATGCCCGGATGACGGCGGCCCAACTGGTTCACATCCTCCAGATCACCGATTCCTTTTTTCCCGTCGGCGCGTTTGCCTATTCCGATGGCCTGGAGTCTGCGGCGGCGAGCGGGCTCGTGCGTGACGGGAAGGGATTGGCCGGCTGGCTGAATCACTATCTGGACGCCGTGTTCGAGCCGTGCGAGGGGCTGGCGCTGTTGCAGTCCATGCGCGCGGCTCGGCGTGAAGACTGGACAGAAGTGGAAGCCATTGACCGGGAACTGACGGCGCTCAAGCCGTCGGCGGCCGTGCGGGCCTCCAGCCGTTCGGTGGGCAAGCGGTTGCTGGCCACGTATTCCGGCAGGAGGAAGGGCGCTGGGGCGTCGAGCGTTTGTGTGGAGCGGGCATCCGGACTTCCCGAAGGGAACGCCGCGGTAGTGTATGGACTGGTGTTCGCCGACCGTGGCGTGGAAGAGCGGGACGCGCTGCTGGCGTATGGCTACGCGCGGCTGACGGGAATGATTTCCGCGGCATTGCGACTGATCTCGTTCGGGCAGCAGGAAGGGCAGGCGCTGTTGTCCGAAGCGCTGGACCGGCTTTGCGAGAAAACCGAACGCGTGGTACGCTCCGAAGCCGTTCGGCTGCGGTCGTTCGGCCCGATGCTCGACATCCAGCAAATGAATCATCGATACGTTTACAGCCGTCTGTTTCGATCCTGAAAGTTGGACCATTCCTTATGCGTAGACCCGTCAAGATTGGTGTCGGCGGTCCGGTCGGTTCCGGGAAAACCGCTCTGGTGGACTGTCTGTGCAAGATGATGCGCGACCGCTGGGACCTTGCGGTCGTGACGAACGACATCTTCACCAGGGAAGACATGGAGTTTCTTGTCCGCAGCCAGGCGCTGACTGCGGATCGCATAGCCGGCGTGGAGACGGGCGGCTGCCCGCACACCGCGATCCGTGAAGACGCGTCGATCAATTTTGAAGCCGTCGATCTGATGACCGCGCGTTTTCCGAAACTCGACATCCTGTTTCTCGAGAGCGGCGGTGACAATCTGGCGGCCAGCTTCAGTCCGGAACTCGTCGACGCGTCCATTTACGTGATTGATGTTTCGGGCGGCGACAAAATTCCACGCAAGGGCGGTCCCGGCATCACCCGGTCGGACCTGCTCGTCATCAACAAGACCGATCTCGCTCCGTATGTGGGCGCGGATCTGGGCGTGATGGATCGCGACTCGCGCAAAATGCGCGGCGACCGGCCGTTCGTGTTCACCAACCTCAAGGCGCGTGAAGGGGTGGACAAGGTGATCGACTGGATCCGTCACGACCTTCTGTTCGAGAACTAGCGGTCGTGCCTCCCCCGCTTGCCGAAGTCGGACGGCGTGGCCGGTTTGAGATCACGTTCGGCGTCCGTCACGGAGAGACCGCGATCCTCGACTCGTATTGCGAAGTTCCTTTCAAAATCACCCGCCTGCAACACAAGGGACTGGCGGGTATCCCGCATCTGATCCTCATGCAGTCCACGGCGGGCCTGTTCGGTGGAGACACCGTGGAATGCGCCATCCATGTCCGCGCCGGCGCGAGGGTGTTGGTGACGCAGCAGTCTGCGACGAAGGTTCATCCTCCGGCGCCGCCGCTGCGGGGTGTGCCGGCGGTCCAGATCACGACGATCCGGGTGGAGTCCGGAGCGGAATTGCGATTGTATTTCGATCCGGTAATTCCGTTCTCCGGCGCCCGCGTGAGTCAACGAGTCGACATCGAACTGAAGACGGGCGCCCGGCTGCATTTCTGGGAAGGGTTGATGGCGGGCCGGATCGCCCGCGGCGAGGTCTGGCAGTTCGACGAGTTTGCGTCGGAGACGCGGGTGTCGATTGACGGCCGCCTTCGGTATCTGGATCGATTCTGCCTTGCGCCCGGGGACGCTGCGCTTGTGTCCAGCTGGGGAATGGGCGCGTCGCGCTATCTTGCGACGGGGCTTGTCGCGCGTGACCATGCGGAGTTGCTGTCCGGCCCGCTGCATGAGGCCCTTCCGCGCGCCGGTGTGGACGCTCCGGTTCCCGAGTTACTGGTCGCGCGGGTCGTCGAAACCGATGGTGTGGAATTCCATCGGGCCCGCTCCGTTTTCGCCGATCTCATGGAATCTGAAACCGAGGGACGTTGAACGGATCCCTGTTGAACGGATCCCTGTTGGGACGATGAGACCGGGCCGTTTTACCCTCCGTGGCCTCTGGCGCCCACCGTGCATTCCTGATTTCGAGTCCCGTCAGTCGAACTGCGC
>DASUFH010000192.1:0-6767 GCA_036274645.1 Terriglobia bacterium | reverse complement strand
CGAAATCAGCGAGACGTTGAAGTTCGTCAGGTTGGACGTGCAATCGCCCCCACCGCCCCCGCCACCGCGGCCGCCCCTGGCGCCCCTGGCGGCGGCGCCCGCGTTGGGATTCGGTCCCGCGGTGTGGGTGCCGTTTTCATTGCGCGTGCAGCCTTCATGAGCAATGATGATCGAGCCGTCATGCGTCGACAGCCCGTCGAAGTAACTGTTGGCGATCGCGATCAACACCTCGCGCGATGCCCGCTGATTCTGCGGCACGGTGCGGTCCGGCGGAGGCTCGGCGATGAACCCCTCGAGGTTGTAGAGATTTCCGCCCGCAGTGCCGCTGGGGCCCATAGCGCCCTGGCGGGCAATCACCCATTCGGCTTCCGTGATCTGGCGATTCTCCACCCGCAGCCGCAGCGTCGCAATGTCGGTCGCCTGGCCTTCCTTGATCAACCCGAGGTACGCGGCCTGTCCGCTGACCGGATCGAAAAACTTCCGCTGGATATCGCCCAGCGCCGTGATCGACTGCCAGACACCCGTTCCCGGGCGAACCACCACGCCGTTGTCGGTCTGCCGGAAGCCGACGAACAACGGAGCCGCGCTGGTGTCATGTTTCACCACGGCGTTCAGATACTGGTCGAGCGTTGTCTTCAGACACGCGCGGTCGCACGTCTGTGCGGACGCGATGCCCGTCGCGAACGCAGCGATCAAAAGAAAATGGGCAGAATGCATTAGAAAACGGCCAGAACGCATTGGCGAAACCTCCGCCGTACATTCTGCCCCAATCCGTACCGTGTTCGCCAGGTTACTTCGCCCACTTCTCGGAGAGCGCCTTAGGTTCCGGGGACAGACCCGAGATCCAGACGCCGGTTGATAAGCGGTCCAGTGCTCCCTCGACCTTCTCGTACATTCGAAAAGGCCGTGACTGTGGAAATTGATCAGAAGGGGCCATCGGAAGGCTGATTTTCAGATCCGGTGATATAGAGTACTTGCCACTGTAAAGTACAATACTCGACAGCAATGGGTTTCAACTCACTAAAGACTACGTTACTACTCCTGGGCATCACAGCTTTCGTATGTTCGAGAGCATTATTCTTCCTGTTCAACGATCCTGAGGGTCCGAATCTGCTCGTCGTTACCGTACTGGCGCTGATCCTCTACATTGCATCATTCATCGTATGGAGATTCGTCCCCGCAACAACCGCAAGCAGGAAGGCGCTCCTGGCAATCTGCGCCCAGATAGCAATTGTCACCGGCCTCTATTCTCTATCCTGAAAGCCGTTCTCAAAATCGCTTTTGTCCCTGTGCTGACAGGTAGCGGCTGATTTTGCGTCGATTTTCTGGCCGTTTTGCCTCGGACTGTGCGCCAATCCGAGTCGCTACTGAAGAGGTTCTGGTCTGTTGGAAAACGCTGCTGTTCTTGCCTCCCTCCAACCGTCTCGAAAGCCCGAGTGAAGGGCCGTCGAATCAGCGAGTGCAGGAATGATGTTGGCCGAAGCCATGGCATCTTCCATGGTTCGGTCGTCGTTCAGGTCGTGAACTTCGCAATCCGCGTGGCGGCTGAGGCAATGCCGATCCTGGTAGTCTGCGGTTGTGAAAGCGGCCCTTCCAATATACGCGCCGGCTTTGTAAGCCTGGCGTTCCTCGTAAGTGTGAGTAGCGTAAGCGAGCGCCACGGCAATGAAGACGACGGCGATCAAAACGGTCCACTTTCGTTTCTTAGGCATGGAGTCCATCCGCTTCACCTCCTGCGGGCATTTTACTTCTTGCATCGCTCGCTTTCGCGCGAACGTTTTGCGGCTGTTTTGTTCGGGGCCGAGTCTCGAATCGAGTAGTCACCTCCGAAAGCGCCACGCCACTCTGTAAAGAATGGCTTCACCTCGAAAAAGGGATGAACGGCCGCGAGACCGAGATAGCTACGCCGCCCAATTCAGGCGAATCATCCTGTATACGCTTCGCCTGAATTCCCCCGGCAAGGTGGCGCGCCCCAGGGTCAGGGGGCGGTTCGATCAAAAGCGAACTGGGAGACCCAGCGAAACGTCGTCTCTATCCTTCTGGATTCCCGCAACTTGTCAGAATTCCTGTCGAGGTCCGTTGCAAACGCGATGACCTGGAGAGAGGCTTTCAGGGCAATTTCAGACCAGGAGGGTCGCTATGAAGAGCCGGATCGGCGCAGTTGTTGCTGTCTTTGTTCTTTGTGGTGTTTGCGCGGGAGCCCCGCCGCAGGGTAGAGGCAAGGGGGGACGAGGGGCGGGGCGGGACCAGGGCGCTTCATCAAAGCAGGTTGAAATCCAGGCAGGCGTCGTCTTTACAAACAGCGAAGTACGAATCATTCGCGAATGGTTTTCCAACAAACGCAACTTAAGCGGATTGCCGCCGGGCCTGGCGAAGAAGGAAAAGTTGCCCCCGGGTCTCGAAAAGCAACTGCAACGGAACGGCAGCTTGCCGCCAGGTCTGGAAAAGAAAGTTCAGCCGTTGCCGAGAGATCTTGAAGCCCGATTGCCCCGATTGCCGGATGGGCGCCGACGGATAATCATTTCGGGCTCAGTTATCCTGACCGACAAAGGATCGAACAAAATCCTCGACATCGTTGCCAACGTTCTCTGAGTGGTCGTAGCCGGCCGGCGGGAGACGGCGCTGCCAGATCCCACCGGCTGTCGCGGCCACGACTTCATCGCGTTCTCATTCGGCGGAACACACTTTCCATCCCGCTTCGATGCTTCATGAGGACCAGTTACCTTTCTGTCTGCCAGTTCGACAGCACGATGATCGGCGGTGTCTCCTCAACCGGCGCAACGATCAAGAAGCGATCCCCGTCTTTCGCCGTATCGTACTCGGCGCCCGGCGGAAGCGGAGACGGGAACAGCGGCTTCGGTGTGCCGAACTCGATGGTTTTCTGATCTCCATTCGCGCCGGTCTCGGCCGTCACGACCATCAATCGGTTGTTGGCTGAAACGAAATACAGTTCGCGTCCTTTGCGGCCCCACTGCGGACTGGTCCCGCCGCCAAGCGACACCCGTTGCCGTTGCGCGGTCGTTCCCGGAAACGGCTGAACGTAAACCTCGGGCTGTCCGCTCTCGTCCGACTGGTAGGCGATCCAGTTTCCATCCGGCGAGAACCGCGCGTTGCGTTCAGCCGCCCGCGTTTGCGCAACCATCACGGGCGTGGTCTGGTTCGGAGGCAGGACGAGAAGATCTCCACCCCCGGTTGCGCCGCCGCCAGTTCCGGCGCGGTAGAGCAGGGCGCCATTCGGCGCCATGTCTTCGGGGAACGCCGGGCCGTTCGTGGCCATGAATTGAGCGGCGCCGCTGATGGCGCTGGCCGGCTGGACGTTGAGCGCGGGAATGGCGTTTCGCAGGGTGGAGAAGACGATCCGGTCGCCGGTGGCCCAGATCGCATTGGCGGAGTTGTTCTGCAGCATGCGCGAGGCTCCGGTGTCTCCATCGATGGCCCAGACACTGCCCATCGGCGTTCCCACCTGTTTGAAGAAGAGGACAACCCGGCCGTCCGGAGAAACGCGCGGGCTTCCGATCGACCCGTCATCCGCCGGTCCCATCGTGCCGACGAGATCCCCGTTGCGATCCATCCAGAGCATCTGCTTCTTCGAGAGCGCGGCTTCGCGGTAGGCGATCGGTCCGGCGGCGGACACCGAAAACGTCGCCACTCCGGCGAGGCGGTCCTCGCGGCCGACACGTTCCGCCAGAACGACCGGCGCTCCGTTCGCCGTCAATTGCGCCGGATCGAAGCGCACGGCATTCAGCGTTCCCGTCCGGGCTACAAACACGATGTGTCCCTGCGTAAAAGCCGCGGCGTGCGCGGTGGGGAGGCCTCTGGCGGCGCCGGGCTGACCGTCAATCGATCCGACTTCGATCTTCCCGAAGCCACCGTTGTCTCTCTGATAGAACATGAACAGGCGATTGTCGATGAACCTGGGATTCAGCAGGTAGCCTGTCGCAGTCGTTATGGGGCGCAGCCTTCCATCGTCGAGGAGTTGGACGGAGCCACGGTTCTGGGTGCTCATGATGATCGACTGGTCTTTCCAGTCGGCGCCCCAGAAGTTGGGGGCGTCCGTCAGAGCCTTCGGCGTTCCACCGGTGAGATCGACCACCCAGACCTTTTGCCTCGCGAAGAAACCGACGGTTTTTCCGTCGGGAGAAAAGAACGGGAACGAGGTCGTGCTCGCGCCTTCCGTGCCGGCAATCGGTTCGGGCTTCGCCGTAGCGTCGACAGCCTGCCGCCAGAGCTGTCTCTTTCCGTCTGCAGAGGCGACCTGGAAAACCAGTGTCTTTCCGTCCGGTGAAATGGCGAAACCGTAGAAATCGTCCGAATTGGGTGTCCGGATGGTGATCTTGAAAGGGCCGGAAGGGCTCGCGTTCGGATCGGCGCCGTTCACAGGCGTGCCGGAACGGGTTTCGATTCTCGTCACCCTTTCCGCGGCGATGTTCACTTCGGCCGTCTGGTCCTTGAAGTCATTCCGGACCCGATCGTAGTAGGCGCGGGCTCGTCCAGTCTGGCCGAGCGAATCGACGATTTCTCCCAATTCCAGGAGGGCCCTGGCTGCGGAGTTCCGGTCGGATGCGGCGAACTCGGCAACGACTTGCTCGAAGGATTCCATCGCGCCCTGCAGATCTCCCGCGGTCTTGCGCGCCCGCCCCTGATCGAACACGGCCCGGCCCGTTTGTTGCGCGGCCGCGAAGGCTCCCGCGACCAGAAGCACGCTGACCGTGAACGCCAGAAATCCACGAAAACGACTCATACACGCCTCCGGAAGAATGAGTGTTCTGCCAAACAATCAGCACCGACGGCAGCATAGCAGGAGATCCGGGAAGATACTCCGAATTTACCGCAGCGCGTCCGCTTTGGTTATCGGCGTGGACTGTGATCCGCAGAGCGACGCGACGGAAAGTCAGCGGTGGCTACGTCCATCGCATTCGTGTCCGCCACGCGGGCCGTCTGGGTGAAGAAGGCGGTCGTGGCGAATCCGGCGAAGAAGGCGTGGGCAAGACGGTAAAGGCGCACCAAAAACTGCCCTGTGGAAACGGGGCGGCCTGCTCATTCCGTTGCCGTGGCCGGTCTCAGTGTGTGGCGACGTACCTATAAAGGATGAAAGCCGCCAGTATGAAGAGGCTCCAGATAACAATGTTCTTGATCATTTCGCTTCGTGGTATCACCGGTTCGCCTCAGGTCAGGCGCTCGTGGCGGTTCGTTTGCAGGTCAATTATGGTCGTCTGCGCGCCTTCGTCAATCTGCGCGGGCCGTTGTGGGGGCCTTATTGGGCCAGAGCCAGAATGGTCCATAAGCTGATTTCCATTTGATTTCGCTAGGAGTAGTAGGACCTGATAGAGGTAGTTTCATGGATCGTTTCTACAGAATGGCTGCCATTGGCTCTCTCGAAGCCGCCAAGACTATCCGCATCCGCCCGCCACGCTCGGGCGCACACCATCGGCAGCAGAACTGATGGCCGGCGCCCAACAATAGTTGCGACGCCGGACCATAAGACGCGCCGGTCGCTTACTCTTTCCAGCCTTCCGGCGGGTTACTGCCGCTCGCGATCTGACGGGTCTTGTAGAGCCACTGGCCCTTCACCTTGACCCATGTGGCGTATTCCTTTCCCTGCGTCGTCATCTTCATCGGATCGCCCGCTTTCTCCTGCCGGTATTCGGTGAAAATGACCTGCGAAGTGGCCGTGTCGCCGTGCACGATGATCAGTGGATTGTCGATCGTCACGTTGAAAGCGGTCCTTTCGCGCGGAGGCGCTGCGGCGGCCGCGGGCGCTGCGCCGGCGGCAGGAGCTCCACCAGCTGGAGCGGCTGCGGGAGTGCGGTTGTAAGCCTGCTTGATGCCTTCTCTGCCTTTGTAGTGCCTCGTACCCAGAATCAACTCGCCGTCCTCGGCATAAAAGCTCTCTTCGCTCTGCCGTTCCGCTTTCCCGAAGTTGTAGTAGTAACGCGTGATCTGGTCCAAAATCAGCTGGCGGTCGATCAACGACTGCACAGTCATCTCTTCCGCATGGGCCGCCGGCGCGCTTGCCAGCGCGACGCAGCACAGCGCCAATACGGCCGCCCAGACGCCTGCGTGACGAATGGAATTCAGTTTCATGGCCATCCCCTTGTTGATATTTCTGCTATCGAAAACAGGCCTCAGCGGCCCGCCGCTCCGTACTTATAGACCGTGGCGCGCGCCTGAAGCAAATCCTTACGTACGCATCCCCAGGGTCCGATCGAGTCGGGGCGCGCGTTCATCGCTGCAAGAAGATTCTGATCCTTTGTTCCGTTATAGAGGCGAGAAACATAGCCGGCGCGATAGAATTTCCGTGAGAATTGTCCGAACAGGCATCTGGTGGAGAGGGTCATGTCGTCTTCCTGTGAGCAGTCTGGAATCCTATGCGTCGCATTATCCTGGTAGCGGTCGCGCTATTTGCCGGATACGCGTCCATGCCTGCTTACGCGTGCGACGGTTACCACCCGATCCCCGAGCCCGAGTTCATGGAAGCGTCTGCAGTTTTCAGCGGCGAAGTCATCAACAAGACCGAAAGACTGACCTTTGCTCAAGCCATCCGCAAGTGGCTGGGATGGACGCCTGATCCCAGTTCATTTGACCAACGCGTGACTGTTCGCGTCAGGCATACATGGAAAGGGGTAACCGACACGATGGTCATGGTCACCACGCCCGGTTGGGATTGCGGCTTTCCATTCGAGGTCGGCGGGAACTACCTCATCTATTCGGAGGGCCCGATGAACGACCTGAAAACAACGACGTCCCACCGGACCATAGAACTGGCA
>DASUFH010000191.1:0-41115 GCA_036274645.1 Terriglobia bacterium | reverse complement strand
GACCGTCTGGGACGGCGTGTTCACGGCCGCTCAGGCGCGGCGGGGCCGCGCCGCATACACGGCCAACTGCGCCAGCTGTCACATGGATGACCTTGGCGGAAATCAGGGCGAAGCGCCGGCGCTGAAAGGGGCGGCGTTCATGGAACGCTGGCGAGACTACCCACTCCGGCCGCTCGTCGAACTGATCGAAACGGAGATGCCGCCTCTCCGGTTTCGAACGCCGGAGACTCCCCGGCGCGAACATCAGGCCAACGTGGACATCCTGGCGTATCTTTTGGAACAGAATGGCTTTCCTCGAGGGCAAGCCGAACTCACGCAAACAACCCTCGGGGAAGTGTTCCTGCTGGACAAAGACGGCCCGCAACCACCGCCGAATTTCGCGCTGGTGTTGAGCGTCGGCTGCCTGGTTCTGGATACACCCACACGCTGGACGCTGGTCAACGCCACAGAACCGGTCCGCGCCACCCGGCCGGATGACACCACACCGGAAGAACTGATGGCCTCTGCCACCAGGCTGCTCGGTCGCCGCCAGTTTCGCGTGGCGGATCTGGGTTATCTGGGCGCGGATTTTTCCCCGGTGGCGTATCGGAACCACCGGGTCCAGATCAAGGGATACCTGATCCGCCAGCCCGAATTTGAACGCATCAGCGTGACGTCCATTGGAGATATCGCCCGCAACTGTCCCTGACGACTGCCGGAATTTTACCTTGTCATCCGCGTGGCATCTCCTTTAAATAGGGACTCCAAACGCGGCTGAATGCCGTCCCATCCAGGAGCTCTTTAATGACAGAATCGACCAGTTCAGCTTTTATCCGAGGCCGAATCGCCCGTCTGGCGGCGGTTGTCGGCGTTTCTGCGTTGCTTGCCGCAACTCCGGCGTACTCGCAGAACTTCACCACGGACGCGCGACGCATCGGCATGGGCGCCATCGGTGGCAATGAGAGTGAGGCGTCGAAGCTGGCCGGAGATTCCCGCCAGTATCGATCGATCGGCATCCCGCTGGGACTCATTCAGGTTGTCAAGAACACGAAAATCTTTAACCCGTCCGAAGACGACTTCAACCCGATCCGCGCCATGGAATACATCGCCAACCCGATGCACATCACGTTCAATCGCGATAGCGGCGGCGCCGGCGACAGACTGGTGACCGACCTGATCAACAGCGGATTCAGCACCGATCTGAGCGTCTACAAGGGATTCACGCCCTCTCCGAATATTGACGCGGCAGGCCTCCTGTCTCCGAGCTGGGGCATGACGTTCAAGGTGGCCAGACACGGGGACGGCTATCAGGGTATCTACGTGGGCGCGGGCCCCTATGCGTCGGTCGGCACAAACCTCGACATCGATCAGACCCTGATCAACTATCTGGGCGACCCCAATGCGCCTGCGCCGGCAAACACGACATTCATGATCGGCGATGTCACCGGAATCCAGGGCGCCGTGGCGATTACCGGAGGGTATCGCGCGCGCCTGCCTTTGTCGCTGGCTCATCTTTCCTCAGGAAATAATGGCCGCAATGGCGTCTACGTTGCGGCGAATTTCAATTACCTTCACGGTCTGCGCTATGAAAACGCGGATCTCGACGTGATGATCCAGACCGACTCCACCGGACACCTGACCCTGATGCCGTCCTCCAATCCCATCGTGGTCGATCACCTGTGGGCCGAGAGCGGCAAAGGGTACAGCGTCGATGTTTCCACCGACATCGTGGTGGACCGCTGGAATGCCGGCTTTGCCGTGGAAGGCATTGGTAACCGCATCGACTGGAACGATCTTTCCCGGGAACAATGGGCGCTGACCAGCCTGACGACCGGCGTGGACTTCGTCAAAACGCCGCTGGCGGCCCCGACCGGCTCGCTGAAAGTCACGCTTCCCGTACGCTATGCCGCCAATGCCGGCGTCAACGTTGGAGGCGGGCTGTTTGCCGCCGCTGAATATCGTCACGGCCTGCAGAACAACGAATTTCATGGCGGGGCCGAATACCCGTTCATGTTCCTGGAATTTCGCGGAGGACTGCGTTACTCCCGACCGAAATGGAATCCGACCGTCGGTCTGGGACTGAATCTCGGCAAACGCGTGGGCATCGACGTGGCGGGCTTCGGAACGACAACGAACGTGGAACACGACCGGAAAGCGGCCATCGCCCTTTCCCTTCGCATCAACGCGAAAGAACAGTCTCAGTAAGGAAAAAAGGGAAAAAGGGAACAGACCCCTGATAATCCGCGCGGCCAAACAGGTCAGGAATATGCTTGCCCGCGCGAATTATCAGGGGTCTGTCCCCTTTTGCCCCTTTTTCCCTTTTTCAGATCGCGACCGCTTCCCCGACACGGCGGGCCAGGACCTTGTGCTCGTCCCAGATGGCCTTGGGCATTCGGTCCCCAAACGACTTGAGGAAGTCCTCCTGAACGGCCACGGCATCCAGCCAGTCCGCGGGATCGACATCCAGCAGTTCGCCCATCGATTTCTCTGAAACGTCCAGACCGGAAATGTCGATGGCGTCCCGCGTGGGAACAAATCCGATGGGTGTATCCACCGCTTTGCCGCGTCCCGCGCACCGCTCGAGAATCCACTGCAGCACGCGCAGGTTTTCGCCGAAGCCCGGCCAGAGGAAACGTCCCTGCGTATCGGTCCGGAACCAGTTCACACGGAAGATCCGCGGCGGAGACTTGAGCGCTTTGCCGACATCGAGCCAGTGCGCGAAGTAGTCGCCCATGTTGTATCCGCAGAACGGCAGCATGGCCATGGGATCGCGGCGGAGCACGCCGACCTTACCGGTGGCCGCCGCCGTCGTTTCTGAAGCGAGGGTTGCGCCCAGGAAGGTTCCGTGTTGCCAGTCGCGGCCCTCGTAGGCCAGCGGCACGCGGCGCGCGCGACGCGCGCCAAACAACATGGCGTCGATGGGCACGCCATTCGGGTTCTCGAACTCCGGGGAGAGCGACGCGCACTGGGTCGCCGGTGTCGTGAAGCGGCTGTTGGGATGCGCCGCCTTTTCCTTGGAATCCGGGGTCCACGGCCGTCCCTGCCAGTCCAGCGCGCTGGCGGGCGGCGGATCGTCATGCCCTTCCCACCACGGTGTGCCGTCCGGCCGCAGCGCGACGTTGGTGTAGATCGTGTTCCGCTGGATCATGTCGAAGGCGTTCGGATTGGTGGCATGACTCGTGCCCGGAACCACCCCGAAAAATCCCGCCTCCGGATTCACGGCCCACAACCGGCCATCATCTCCCGGCCTCAGCCACGCAATGTCGTCGCCAACTGTCCAGGCTTTCCACCCGGCCATCGAGGCAGGCGGAACCAGCATCGCGAGATTGGTCTTTCCGCACGCGGAGGGAAACGCCGCCGTCACATACCGCATCTCGCCGGCGGGATTCTGCAGGCCAAGGATCAACATATGCTCGGCCAGCCATCCTTCTTTCCTGGCCAGCCAGCTGGCCAGACGCAGCGCCAGACACTTCTTGCCGAGCAGCGCATTGCCGCCATATCCGGATCCAATGGACCAGACGGCGTTTTCCTCGGGAAAATGCACGATGTACCGGCGATCCGGACTGAGGTCTCCGAGGGAATGCAGGCAGCGGGTGAAATCCTCCGGATCCTTCAGATGCTCGATCGCAATGGACCCGACCCGCGTCATGATGCGCATATTGAGCGCCACGTAGCGGCTGTCGGTGATCTCGACGCCGACCTTCGAAAACCGGGATCCCGGCGGCCCCATCAGAAACGGCACCACGTACATCGTGCGGCCCTTCATCGCCCCCTTGAACAGTGGCGTCAGGCGCGCCCGCGCGTCATCCGGGGCCATCCAGTTGTTGTTGGGCCCGGCGTCTTCCTTCTCCCTGGTGCTGATAAATGTCAGATGCTCGGTGCGGGCCACGTCGTGAGGCGCGCTGCGATGCAGGTAGCATCCCGGCATCTTCTGCTGATTCAACTCGATCAGCTCGCCGGTAGCCAGACATTCCTCGGTCAGCTGCTTGCGCTCACGTTCGGATCCGTCACAATAGACAACCCGATCCGGAGTCGTCAGCGCGCTGATCTCATTTACCCATCGGTCAATCGCGGTCCGTTGCCCCATGTCTCTCCTCGGCCCACAGACTTCCAAACGGAAACGAAGCTTACCGGTATTGGCGTGACGATTCAAGAGACGCGCGTCCGGAACGGGAGCCTTCGGCCATCCGATGGGGCCGCGCGCGAAAGCATCGAGCGCCAGACAATTTTGTGGCCCTGGCGCGCGGCGACACGAACGATCGGCCACAGTCGTATTGAATCGTACAAAACCACGATTATGAATCGACTATTACCGTCTAGTCATATATAGCTCCCCTCATGAGGACCATCGGCCCGATCGTGTTGTGCCTGATCGCTTCGACCGTTTGCGCCCAGGTATCCGGCGCTCAATTGACCGGCGAAATCCTGGACGCACAGGACCACGCCGTCGCTGGAGCCCGCGTCGTCGTGACCGACATTCGCACGAACGCCAGCCTGCGCGCCGACGCCGGGCCATCCGGTGGATACGCGGTGTTTCCGATCAAGCCAGGCGACTATCGGATCACGGTGGAAGCAAATGGATTTCAGCGACTGGTCCGCGGCGGCGTGCGCTTCTCGGCCGGCGAGCGTGTGCGGATGGATTTCAGGCTGGTGGCCGGCGCCGTCGAGCAGACGTTGACCGTCACGGCAGACGCGCCGCTGCTGCGCGATTCCTCCGCCAATCTTGGACAGGTCATCGACAGCGGCAAGATTGTCGGACTTCCGCTCAACGGACGCTCCTATGTGGCGCTCGCGCAGCTTGCGCCCGGCGTGTCGATTCCCCCGGCCTCCTCGCTCCCACGCATCAACGGAGGGCGGCCGCGCACGAACGAATACCTGTTCGATGGCATATCCGTGCTGCAGCCCGAACCCGGCCAGGTGGCGTACACGCCCGTCATCGACGCGGTCGAGGAATTCAAAATCGAGTCCAACAGCCCGTCGGCGGAGTTCGGACGTTTCAATGGCGGCGTCGTCAATCTGACCACACGGTCGGGCACGAACGACATTCACGGGTCCGTATTCGAGTTTTCGAGAAACGAAGCGCTCAACGCGCGCAACCTGTTCGCGCCGGCCACACCGTCGAATCCGGGCAAACCGCTCTTCCGGCGAAACCAGTTCGGCTTCACCGCCGGCGGCCCGATCGAGCGCGACAGAACCTTTTTCTTTGCGGACTACCAGGGTGGGCGGCAAGCGATCGGCCGCACGCGCGTGTCGAACGTGCCGACACTGGAACAGCGAAACGGAATCTTCACTTCAGCGATTTACGACCCGGCAACCACGCGAACGGACCCCGGCGGAGCGATCATTCGCGATCCATTTCCCTCGAACACCATTCCCATGGATCGTTTCGATCCGGCCGCCCTCGCGCTGCTGAACCGGTATCCGCTGCCCACGTCGCCGGGATCCGCAAACAACTACACACGCGTCGGCGTCGAGCGCGAGAACCAGGATCAGGGCGATCTCCGCATCGATCACCGCGCCGGCGACCGCGATCAACTCTTCGGACGGATTTCCTATCTCGTCAACCGGCAGTTTCCGGTAACCCCGTTGCCGGACGGCAGCGGAACGTTGACCTCCGGAGCGTTGGGCGATACGCGCACAGCCGCCCTTTCGTTCGCGTCGCAGTATGTTCATACCGTCGGCCAATCCGCGACCAACGAACTCCGCGTGGGTTATACGCGGCGGCAGGTCGTTCTGAAGGCGCTGGAGCTGGATGCGGCGCCTACCGCCAGCCTCGGTATCCCGGGAATTCCGTCGAATGCGGCCTTCAATTCCGCGATGCCGGTGTTTACCGTTGCCGGCCTGCAGCAACTGGGACCGTCGCTGAGCGCGTATGCCGACTCCCGCACCGACGTCACCGAACTCGCCGATGTCTTTGCGTTCCAGCGCGGCGCGCATTTCCTGAAAGCCGGATTCGACCTCCGCTTCGAACGCATGGACATCGTTCAGCCGCCCGCTCCCACGGGGTCGTTCAGCTTCAGCGCGGCGCAGACAGGACTGCCAGGTCTGGCTTCTTCCGGTAACGCGTTTGCCAGTTTTCTGCTGGGCCAGGTCGATCGCTTCACGATCGACCTGCAGCAGGACTTCTTGAAGCCGCGCGCGATGATTCAGGAGTACTTCGCGCAGGATGACTGGAAGGCGGCGCGCCGGCTCACGGTGAATCTGGGTGTGCGCTACACGTTGAATTTCCCCTCGACCGAGGTCAACGACCACGGAGCGGTATTCAACCTCGAAACCGGCCAGCTGGATTATCTCGGCCAGAATGGATTTCCCCGTTCTGCCCGGCGGTTGCACAAGCTGAATTTCGGGCCCAGGCTCGGACTGTCTTATCGGGCGGCGGAATCCACGGTCGTCCGCGCCGGTTACGCGCTGGTATGGATCGAGCAATCCGGCATCACGACACCGTTCACCAATCCGTATTTCCCGTTCATCCAATCGGTCGCCGAACGCAGTCTCGACGGTGTGAACCAGGCATTCACGCTCTCCTCCGGACCCGCCGTTTCACCGGTCGGCCCCACCGCCGACGCGGCGCTGGGCCAGGGCGCGTTTGCCGTGGATCGCGATCTGGGTTCCGGCTACGCGCAGCAGTGGAATTTTGCGATTCAACGGGAGCTTTCCCCAAACCTCTCTGTGGAAATCGCATACGCGGGATCGAAGATCACTCACGTCGGCATCCCCGACACCAACATCAACCAGCTGACGGTGGAACAACTCGCCCAGGGCGCATCGCTGCTGGCGCAGGCGCCGAATCCCTACTTCGGCCGGATCCCCGCATCGTCGTCGCTCGGCGGCCCCACAACGACGCTGGCCCAGTTGCTGCGCCCCTATCCGCAGTTCACCAACGTGACGCTGTTTCGCAACAACGTGGGCAACACCAGCTACAACGCCCTCGAAATCAAGGTCGAGCGGCGACTGTCTGGTGGTTTCTCGGCGCTCGCGGCATACACGCGGTCGAAGCTCATCGACGAAGCCTCGTCGGTGTTCGACGCAGCCATCACGACGGGACCGACCGCGAACTTCCCTGTCGCGGATTCCTATAATCGGCGGATTGAACGGGACGTTTCGACCGGGGATACGCCGAATGTCTTCGTCGGGGCGCTGACCTGGCAACTGCCTTCGGGCAATCTCCCGAGGCTGATGCGCGGCTGGCAACTGACGGCGATCGCCAGGGCCCAGTCCGGCATGCCGCTGGCGGTCACCCAGGCCACCAACTTCAATGCGTTCGCCGGCTTCGGCGTCCAGCGCCCCAACCGGACCGGAAATCCCGAACTGCCGGCGGGTGAACGATCGACGGCGCGATTCTTCGACACGGCCGCGTTTACGATAGCGCCTCGGTTCACGATCGGAACCAGTTCCCGGAATCCCGTGCGGGGCCCGGCCTACCGCAACGCCGATGTGGCGCTGATCAGAAAAACACCCGTCAGCGATCGGGCCGACCTGGAGTTCCGCGCCGAAGTCTTCAACGTGACCAACACACCGCCGCTGGGCGCGCCCAATGTCCAACTTGGAAATGGCGCGTTCGGAACGATTTCGTCGGCCGGTGATCCGCGGGTCGTACAGCTGGGTATCAAACTGAACTACTGAAGGGCAGGGTACGGTCTTGCTCTCGCGTGACCCCGCGATACAATATGGCCCGTTTTTCATATGCTGTTTCCGACCGTCGAATTCGCGCTCTTTTTTGTCGTTGCTCTGGCTGTTGCATGGGAGCTTTATCGCTTTCCGGAATGGCACAAGCGCTTTCTGCTGGTCGCCAGCTATGTGTTCTATGGATTCTGGAACTGGCTTTACGTCCCGCTCCTGCTCGTCATCTCGCTGATTGCCGGATGGGTTGCCCAGCGGATTGAGCGCACAGAGGACGAAGCGCTCCGCAAGCGCTGGCTCATTCGCGGTATCGCGGCGTGCCTGGCCGCGCTCGTCTACTACAAGTACACGGGCTTCATCCTGACCACGGCGTTCGGCATATGGGGAATCTTCGGCGTTCCGCCGGCGGCGCCCATTGCGATCCCGCTGTTGCCCATCGGCGTGTCGTTTTTCGTATTTCACGCGATTTCCCTGCTGATGGACGTGTATCGCCGCAAGCTGCGGGGCCCGGTCCACATGGAAGACGCGCTGCTCTACGTCGCGTTCTTTCCGCAGCTCATTGCCGGACCGATTCTGCGCGCCTCGTCGTTCCTGCCGCAGCTCCGGGTGATGCGAAACCCGGAAACGATCCGTGTGAACCGCGGGTTGATGCTGATCGTGGCCGGCCTGTTCAAGAAGGTGATCATCTCGAACATGCTGGCGACACGACTGGTGGATCCGGTCTTCCTGGTACCCCAGAGCTACGCTCGCTGGGACACGCTGCTCGCGGTCTACGGGTATGCGGCGCAGATCTACTGCGACTTCTCCGGGTACACCGACATTGCGATCGGATGCGCGCTCCTGCTGGGCTACCGATTTCCCCGGAACTTCAACTCCCCCTACACGGCGACGGATCCGCAGGATTTCTGGAAGCGGTGGCACATCTCGCTGTCCAGCTGGCTGCGCGACTACCTCTATATTCCCCTTGGCGGGTCCCGCGGCACACCCCGGCGCACCATGATCAACCTGATGATCACGATGCTGCTCGGCGGACTCTGGCACGGCGCCGCATGGACATTCGTCATCTGGGGCGGCCTGCAGGGCGCCTATCTCGCGATTCACCGGCTGTGGGCTTCCACAAAGTCGGAAACCATCCAGAACCTGCGCGAAACCGAGGGCTGGACATGGATTTCGCGCATTCTGATGTTCCACGCCGTGTGTTTCGGCTGGATATTCTTCCGGGCGCCCACGTTTGAGATCGCGTTTTCGATCCTCCGCAATTTGAGCGTGGCGGGGGCCGCCACACTGCTGACCGGACCGGTACTTCTCGTGCTGGTCCTTGGACTGGCGGGACAATACCAGCCGCGGCGCTGGCGGAAGGGTATTGAAGGCGAACTGGCCCGCTGGCCGGCGTTTGCGCGGGGCGCGGCGCTGGCGGCCGCTGTGATTGGAATCGAACTTCTGGGACCGAGCGGAGTCGCTCCGTTCATCTATTTTCAGTTTTAGGAACCATGCGCGCGAGACCACCCGGAATTTTCAACTCGAGTCACCAGATGGCGGCGGTGTTCTGCGGATTCATCGCGGTCATCCTGGTGGTGGAATCGCGCGGCCTGCAGGTGTGGGCTGAGCGGCTCGAAGTGGGACCGCTGCGCACGGTGGCGCTTCGTGTGACGTCGTCGTGGCGTCGCGCCATGCAGCCCCTCGGCCTGGAAAGCTTTCGGGAAACCGCGATCACCGATCTGGCCAGAGTACGCTGGTCGGACGACGCGGCCCAGACTGCCGAATCCGAGACGGCCGAAGCGGCGCATCCGGCCCAGACGCCTCTACAACCGGTCCTGCCGCAACCGCCGGCGGCTGACCTGAAGGCGCCGCTGGTCGCCAGTGTGCCGCGATCGACGCGGCTGCCCGCAATCAACGCGCCGACACCCGGGCGGCCGCGCGTCATCGCGTTGACCGGCGATTCCATGATGACTGTGGGATTGAGCGCGGTGTTGCTTCGGGAAACAGCGAACCGGCAGGACCTTCACGTGGTCAAGGCATACCGCTCCGGCACGGGACTCGCGCGTCCGGAAGTCTTCGACTGGATGCGCCAGTACCCGGCCATGCTCGCTTCCGAACATCCCGACATCGTTATCGTGGCGCTCGGCGCCAATGACGGGCAGGGCTTCGTCGAGAACGGCGAGGTTCTGGCGTTCGGCACCGACAAATGGATCGAGGTTTACCGGCGCCGGCTCGCCAGTTTTCTGGAATTGATCTCGGCCGGCGGCGCGCAGGTGATCTGGATCGGCCTGCCGCCCATGAAGATGGAAAACTACAATCGGCGCATGGAAGAGATCAACCGGATCGTCTATACCGTTGTGAACGGGCACCCGAAGGCGACCTGGTGGAACCCGGCGCCCTATATCGGCGACGAGATGGGCGCATTTCGGGAGTTCCTGACGACTTCCGACGGCCGGACCCTGCGCATTCGCGCTTCCGACGGCATTCACATATCCGACGAAGGCGCGTCCTTATTGATTCCCGTGTTGCTCCACTGGCTGGATCAGCAGACACCGTCGCCAGTAACGCCGACAAACCGCGCGGCCGCAGCGGTGATCACGCCGTCTGCGCTGAACGCGCGCCGAGGCATATCGAGATGAGGAAGCCGACGCTCGCCGGAGCCGTATTTGCGGTGGCCGCCATGTTGCCCGGCGCCATCGGCGCGGGGACCGGACGTCCTACCGTTGCCGAAATGAACCAGCTACTGGGTCCGGAAGCGCGTGAACAGCGACACGTTCACGGCGCCGTCGAGGTTCGAGTCATCGGCGAAGGCGCCGGACGGGTCTATCTGTTTCTTCCCTCTTCTCCGCGGCTCTCCGGCAAGGTTCCGGTCGTGCTCTTTCATCACGGATGGCAGGGCATGAATCCCAAAAACTTCGGCGGCTGGATCGATCACCTGACGCGCAGCGGACAGGTCGTCGTTTATCCCGTTTATCAGGAGTCGGAAAAGACCTCCCCGCAAATCGTCACCGAAGCGGCAGGATGGGCCGACAAACGCGGGCTCGACGCGCTGGCGAAGGAACGCCTGGAGATTGACCCGGAACGCGTGGTCTATTTCGGATACTCGATGGGCGCCGCCATCTCGATCAACCTCGCGCTGAACCCCGAGCGCTTCGGCTTGCCCGCCCCGAGAGCAATGATGCTGGCGGCGCCGGGCGACGCCCATCACGTTGTTCACGGTCCGGAATCGAAGAGTATTATCGGCCCGATTAAAGAACTGCCCCCGACATTACCCGTCGCCGTGCTCACCGGAGAGGCGGACACCGACATCGGACTGCCGACCGCCCGGCTCGTCTTCAAACAGATGTGCGGCATCCAACCGGACCGGCGCGTCCTGATGATCCTGCCTTCCGATCAGAACAACGGCAACCGAGTCAACGCGGCGCACGGCTCTCCGGGAGCGCCCGACAGCCGCTATGATTTTGCGCTCACCCGCCGGTCGTTTCCGGGCCAGATCGGTGGACGGAAGGGCTTCGAGGAATCGCCGTCGATGAATCAACTCGACTTCTTCGGCTACTGGAAGACGCTCGACGCTCTTATTGACGACGCCGCGCCCCGGAATCTGCCATCGGTGGTTTTCGGCCAGGGTACTGCGGAACAACTGTTCCTCGGAACGTGGCCGGATGGCACTCCCTTCAAGAAGATCCGGCTCGAGAATCCCTGTCCCGCGCGCTGAACCATCACCCGTCGGCCTGCCCCCCGATTTTCCATTGTCCGTTGTCGATTGGGAAATGGACAATCGACAACGGACAATGAATAACCGGAGAAAAGGGGGGCGGCGCGCGCCACCCGGACGATCTGCAGAAGGTGGTCAGACCGTCCGAGCGGCGGCGCCGGCGAGTTGTTTGGCGTGGTTTTCAAGGAAGTCGAGTATGCGGGCGCGTGTAGCGTAGTACTCGGGGTGTTCGAGTACGTCGATGCGGTTGCGGGGGCGGGAAAACGGAATCTCCACAATTTCTCCGACTCGGGCTTCGGGACCGTCCGTCATCAGGACGATGCGGTCGGAAAGGTAGATCGCTTCATCGACATCGTGCGTCACCATGACCACGAGCTTGCGCGATCGCTCCCAGGTGTGAAGAAGGATGTCCTGAATGTCCAGACGCGTCAGCGAATCGAGCATGGAAAACGGCTCGTCGAGGAGCAGAAACCGGGGATTCGTCGAGAATGCGCGGGCGAGCGCGACGCATTGCTGCGTTCCGAGCGAGAGTTCCGCCGGACGCTGACGGTAGGCGGCTCCGACACCGACGAGGTCGAGATATTTGCCGGCCTCCTGCCTCTTGCGGGCCGTCGTATAGCTCGGGAACGCCTGGCCGATGGCCAGTTCCACGTTTTCGCCGGCGGTCAGCCAGGGCAACAGGCACGGCGACTGAAACACGACGCCGCGGTCGGTCCCGGGCTCGTCGACCTGTTTGCCGTCGATGACGACGCCGCCGTAGGTCGCCCGTTGCAAACCCGCCACGATGGATAGAACCGTGGACTTGCCACAGCCGGAATGACCGAGGATGCAGACGAACTCCCCGTCCTTGAACCGTACGCTGACATCTTTCAGCGCGACGAACGGCCCGGCGGGCGTATCGAAGATCTTCGTCATGCCGGTAATCTCAAGTGGAATCACGACGCGCCCTCCGCAACGGAATCGAGCGCCTGGGCGTCCGGCGTCACGGCCGGCCGCGCCGGCTTGCGCTGAACAAAATCGGAAAGAAACTCCACAATCTCGCTCCGGATACGAATCGCGGCCGGATCGCGCAGCAGCGCATCGGGCGAGCGCGGACGGTCGAGCTTGACGTTGATGGGAGCGCCCAGGCGGGCGCGGGGCCCCCGGGTCATCGGCACGATCCGATCGGACAGCAGCAACGCTTCGTCCAGATTGTTTGTGATCATCACCACGGTGACCGGACGTCCGGCTTCGTTGCACAACTGCGACAGCTCCTGCTGCAGCGTTCCACGGGTCAGCGCGTCGAGCGCGCTGAACGGCTCGTCAAGGAACAGAATCGACGGCTCCATCGCAAACGCTCGCGCAATCGCCACGCGCTGGCGCATGCCGCCGGACAGTTGACTGGGCTTTCGCGCCATCGCTCTGCCCAGCCCCACCGTTTCCAGGTACCTCTTCGCCTGCTCGACCTGCCGGGCGCGCGACCACTCTGGAAACGCGGCGCCAACCGCCAGCCGGACGTTTTCCAGAGCTGAAAACCACGGCAGCAGCGAATAGTTCTGGAACACGAGCGCCGCTTTGGGATGGGTTCCCGAAAGTGGCTTGCCTTCGATCACAACCGATCCCTCGTCCGGCTCGATGAGGCCGGCCAGAATATTCAGCAACGTCGTCTTGCCCGCTCCGGTAAAGCCCACCACGGAAACGAACTCCCCTTCATCGACGGCGAGATTGACTCCGGTCAGCACCTCCCGGCGCGTATAGTTCGCCAGCGGAAACGACTTCGTCACATTACTGAGTTCGACAAACGCCAATGCCTTAGCCCTTTCGTCAGAACTGATACGTCGCCATCACGTACGAAAACTTGTACGACTCGCCGGGCGTCGCGTTTTTCAGGAATGTGCCGGGAAAAACGTGGCCGTAGCCGCCGGCGATCTGGAACAACGAATTCAAGGTGAAAACCGCCTGGATGTCGCCTTCCTGACCGACATGATGACCGGCGGTACCGGCGGCCACCTTGGCGATGGCTGCGCCAGCGGCGTTGTAGAGCGCGTCGTGGGGATCCGCCAGCCACCAGGACAAATAGTTGCTGTTCATCGATAGACGGGGGGCCAGCTTCATTTCGATGCCGGCCCGGGCGCCGGCAATGTTTCTCCAGCCCACCTGGTCCGCGAGGCCCAGCCGGTCATGGCCGGTTGGATACAGCTGATCGAACGTCTGGCGGCGGCCGTCGGTGGGATCCTTGTCTCCCGAAGCGTATTCAAAAGCGGCAACCAGGCGGGGCTTGAATCTGGCCTTCGCCATCGTGTGCCCGATTGCCACGCGCCCGGCCCAGGCGCGCACATCGTCAGACGCGACCGAACCCAATTGCCCTGCCGCTTCGACGCTGTAATCAAAACTTTCCGTAAACTTCCCCGCCACGCGGGCGCCGATTGTCTCGGCGTCGAGTTTGTCGAGCGGACCGCCCTCACTCTTGACCGCGCTCTGCTCGCGCCAGAAAACGTACGTGTCGAGCGTGCCCTTGTTGGGCATGACGTTGAAGACCGCATAGGCGCCATGAATGTTGTCGCCGTCTCCGCGCTTGTTGAAGGCGCCGTCGTAGAACCGCACGACGGATGCGGAAAACACATCGACTCGCGCCTTGCCCTGCCGATAGGTCGCGCGCACCGCGTCAAACGACCGCGCGGTGTTGGTCCAGTTCAAATGACCAATGAGACGCTGCTCGCCAAAGAAGAGTTCCTGGCGGCCGACCTTGAGCGCAAACGATTTGGTTTCCGCGTTCCCGATCTCGACATAGGCCTGGCGCAGATCAAACTTGTCCTGGAACGGCGCCGCGTCCGGCTTGGCGTTTCTGGCCATCACCTCGGCATCCTGACCCTGCAGCATCAGACGCATCCATGGCGTCGGCTTGAACAGAACGTTGAGCCGCAATCGGCTGAGCGTGTAGGCGTCGGTCAGGGCCGGCTTGAAACCGATCCCTCCGAGACCTTCCACCCGCATCCGATACTCGCCGCTGAACGACACCCATTTGGGTATGCTGCGGTTCAAACTCTCGGAGAGCTTCTCCGGAGGCTTTGCCGCCGCCGGCGGCGCGTTCTCCGCCTGCAGACTGATTTCCAGCGCCCCCATCAAAAGGACAACTGCTACGGTTTGCGCCATCAGAAAGCGCCGGTTCAACATCGTATGTTCCCTCCTCCGGCACAGGCCAATGCACAGCGAGGGCCTTTCGGCGGGATTGACTGCCGGACCGATGCGATGTTGTTGTCAGAAAAAAGGTTCCAGTGACGAAGATCGCCAGCTGTCAGGCAAAACCGAAGCGTTGCGCTGCCACATACCTGTCGTATTACGGCCGACAATCCCACGATCCTGTAGGAAACCTGAAGCAATGGGTTGGGCGGTCATAGCGGGGTACGCGATGAGACCGGGGCGCATCGCAGGAGAAACTGACGCGTTATGACCCCCTGCCGCTTCGCAGCTCTCCCCCGTCGCAGAAGGAGAATCATCAACAAGTGGCAGGGGGCATTCAGCGTCGTAGTTCGGCGCCCCCTTTTCCTTCCCCACTTGTAGGGGCGGTCTATGACCGCCGAAATACCTTCTTCTTTTGCGTCGGGAGAATATCGCCCCCGGCGTCGTGGAGAAGACGCAAAAAAGACGCAGCTCCGCGCGTTGCCCACAGTTTTGTTGGCATTGCCGCTGTTACAATGAAAGCCCATCTTTTGTGTGATCGAAAGGAATCCGTTGAAGAATCGAGAGTCTGATGTTGTCGCCAACGCGCCGGCCAAACACTGGTCGCGGTCCCTTGCCGAAGAACTGCTCTCCGCGCGGGGAATCTCCGCGACATTGACCTGCGCTTCCGGAATCACTCCTTCCGGCCCCGTTCACGTCGGCAATCTCCGCGATGTCCTCACGATCTGGTTTGTCGGAAGCCAGCTCAAGCGCCTGAGCGCGCCGGTTCGTCTGATGCATTCCTGGGACGATTTCGATCGCTTCCGCAAAGTCCCCAGCGGATGTCCCGTATCGTATTCGGAGTTCATCGGACGGCCGGTCAGCAAGGTGCCGGATCCGGAGGGTAAACACCCGTCTTATGCCGCGCGTTTTTCGAGCGAGTTCGAATCGTCAATCGCGGAGCTGGGCATTGAGGTCACGTTCAAGTCCCAGACCGTCCTGTATGAAAGCGGCGCGTACGGCCCGTCGCTGCTCGAGGCGCTGCAGAAGCGCGCGCTGATCTTTGACATCATCAACAGCTTCCGCACGCAGCCGCTGCCGGAAGCGAAGCGCGCTACCTATCTGCCGATCGAGATCTGCTGTTCGAAATGTTTCAAGGATGGAACCATCATCGAAATCGTCGATGATGCCGCCGGCCTCGTCCGCTATCGCTGTCCGGCGTGCGGCGCGAGCGACGAGATCTCCGTGGTGACCGCCGGCAACGTCAAGCTGCCCTGGAAAGTCGACTGGCCCATGCGTTGGCGTCATGAAGGCGTTGTCTTCGAGCCGGGCGGAAAGGACCACGCCACGGCGGGTGGCAGCTACATGGTCGCCTGTGAAATTGCGCGTCAGGTCTTCAATATCGAACCGCCTCGGTTTCAGGGTTACGAATTCATTGGCCTGAAAGGCGTGGCTGGAAAGATGAGCAGTTCCGCCGGGACCGTCATCACACCGCGTGAAGCTCTCGAAGTCTACCAGCCCGAAGCGCTCAAGTGGCTCTTTGCGAAAGCGGCGCCGATGAAAGCCTTCGACCTGCCCGTCGATCGGCAACTGGCCCAGGTGTACGACGAGTTCGACAAGGCCACGGCGGCCGCAGCGGCGAACCCCGAGGGAATGGAAGCCGAGTCGATTCGATTGAGCGGCGTGACGGGAAACCCCGCGCACGTTCCGTTCAAGACAGTCGGATCGCTGGTCGCCCTGCTCGACGGAAATACGGCGGCAGTGAAGGGAGCGCTGGAGAAGCTCGGCTTCGCAAGCGACACGCCGGAAGTCGC
This sequence comes from Terriglobia bacterium, assembly GCA_036274645.1. GTDB lineage: Bacteria > Acidobacteriota > Terriglobia > 20CM-2-55-15 > 20CM-2-55-15 > DASUFH01. Next base: position 24,870 of record DASUFH010000191.1, on the reverse strand, counting down.
GGACCGCATCCAGAAGGCGGACCGGTGGCTGACCGATTATTTGCCTGAGGAGCGTATCCGCCTGCTGGAATCGCCCAACGCCCCTGTGATTGCGGAGCTCACGCCCGAAGAGCGCTCATGGATCCATGCTCTGGCCGAATGGGTGCGCCAGCGGAAATCCATCACGGAGGAAGAGGCGCAGGAAGTCTTTCAGATTCCGATCCGCGGCGACGAGGCGCCCGAAGCGCGAAAAGAGGCCCAGCGCCGATTCTTCAAACGGGTGTATCTGCTGCTTTTCGGACGCGAAAATGGGCCCCGGCTACCCACTTTTCTTGCAGCGATTTCTCCGGAACGCTATCTGTTCCTGCTCGAAGCCGCACACTAGTCGGCATCACACCCAGGGGCAGGCGACGTCGCGGCCCTCTCTGGATTCCAGCGGAGGAATCGTGTCGGCGCAGGAAGGCCGCGCGATCGAACATCGGGTGCGGAAGGCGCAGCCGGACGGCTTGTGGCTCGGACTGGGGATGTCTCCCGTCAGGCGGATCCGTTCATGTGGCGCGTCGGGATCGGGCTTCGGAACAGCGGACAGCAGCGCGCGGGAATACGGATGCATCGGAGCGTTATAGACGGCCTCGGCGGGTCCGAGTTCAACGATATGTCCCAGGTACATCACCCCGATGCGATCCGAGATATGCCGGACGACCGACAGATCGTGCGCAATGAAGATGTAGGACAACTTGAATTCGTCCTGCAGGTCTTCCATCAGGTTGATTACCTGCGCCTGGATCGAAACATCGAGCGCGCTGACCGGCTCATCGGCAATGATGATGCGGGGCCGCGTGGCCAACGCCCGGGCGATACCGATACGCTGGCGCTGCCCGCCTGAAAACTCATGCGGATATCGATTGGCCTGTTCCGCCGTCAGGCCGACCTTGCCCAGCAGCCAGGAGACCTGGTCCCTTCTCTCTGCGGCAGTCATATTCGTATGCAGCCTGAGCGGCTCCTCGACAATCTGGCGCACGGTCATGCGGGGATTCAGCGACGAGTACGGATCCTGGAAAATCATCTGCAGGTCCGTCCGATACAGACGCATGGCCGCGCGGGAGAGTGAAGCCAGATCCACCATCTCCGCCTGGTTTTTGGGGCGATACAGAATCCGGCCCTCGATCTCCACGCCATAGACCATCGCCCGCAGGATGTTCACGATGGCGCGGCCCAGCGTGCTTTTGCCGCAGCCGGACTCGCCGACGATACCCAGCGTCTCCCCCTCCTGCAACTGGAAGCTGACGCCATCCACCGCGCGAACCTCGGCGATTTTTCGGGCGAGAACTCCCCCGACAACCGGGAAACGGACGCGCAGATTCTGAACTTCAAGGAGCGTCATGCGGTTTTCGACCATCGCCTCACTTTCGATCCAACAGGTGACAGCGCGCCCAGTGCCCGGGCGCGTGCTCGATCAGTTCGGGCTCGATCGACTCACAGGGATCGAAACGTTCTGAACAGCGCGTCACAAACTTGCACCCGGCAGGGAGCTCGAACAGGCTGGGCACATTTCCCGGAATGGTTCGCAGCCGTTCGAGCCTCTCGCCGTCGGCGGCGGGCAGGGACGCCAGCAGTCCCCGCGTATACGGATGCCGTGGATTTTTAAACAATTCCCGGACCGGCGCGATCTCCTGAATCTTTCCTCCGTACATCACGATCACCCGCTGGCAGGTCTCGGCCACCACCGCCAGATTGTGGGTGATGAGCAGAATGGCGGCGTTCTTGCGTTCCTCTTTCAGCTTCAGCATCAATTCGAGGATCTGCGCCTGGATGGTGACGTCGAGCGCCGTGGTGGGCTCGTCGGCAATAAGCAGCGAAGGATTGCATACCAGCGCCATCGCGATCATGACCCGCTGTCGCATTCCGCCGGAGTACTGATGCGGATAGTCGTTCATGCGCGAAACGGCGTCGGGAATGCCGACCAGATCGAGCATGCGTACCGAGCGATCGAACGCTTCCCTCCTGGAAATGTTTTCGTGCTGGAGCACCGCCTCCATGAGTTGCGCGCCGATCCGGACGACCGGATTCAGCGACGTCATCGGCTCCTGGAAGATCATGCTGATTTCGTTGCCGCGGACCCGGCGAATCTCCTCCCACGGGAGTTCCAGCAGGTCGCGGCCCTTGTACAGGATGGAACCGTCGACAATCTTCCCGGGTGGATCCGGAATCAGGCGAAGCACGCTCAGCGCGGTGACGCTCTTGCCGGACCCCGACTCCCCAACGAGTCCGACGACTTCGCCCGGATAAATGTCGAAGCTGACACCATCAACCGCTTTAGCCCATCCGGCTTCGGCCTTGAAGTAGGTTTTCAGTCCTCGAACCGCCAACAGCGGTTGTTGTTGTTCAGCGCTCACCGCAGTCTTGAATACTCCTTGGGATCAAACGCCTCGCGAACGGCCTCGCCAATAAACACGATCAACAGGAGGGTGACGAACAGGGCGCCCAGAGGAAACAGGACGAGCCACCAATCTCCCAGATTTGAGATCCCCTGCCCGACAAGCTCTCCCCAGCTGGGCGTGGGCGCGGGCAGCCCAAACCCCAGAAAATCGAGAGCGACGAGCGCGCCGATATTCCCGACAATGGCAAACGGCGCGAAGGACACCACCGGAGTCAGCGCATTCGGCAGAATATGCCGCATGATGATCGCCCGCTCGGAAACGCCCATCGCAATGGCCGCTCCCACATAGTCCTTGGCTTTTTCGCGATAGAACTCGCCACGGATGTAGTACGTGATTCCCATCCAGTCAAAAACCGCCAGGATCCCGATCAGCAGCCAGAAGGACGGCTGCAGCACAACGTTCCGGCCCGGAACGTAAACGGGAACAACAATGGAGCTGATGATGATGATCGTGTACAGAAATGGTAATGACGACCAGATCTCAATGAACCGTTGTCCCAGAATGTCGAGCTTCCCGCTGTAATAACCCAGCAGCGCGCCGACCGGAATTCCGATGAAGTAGCTGGAAGTCAGGACGAGCAGCGCGAACGTCAGCGACACGTTGAATCCATACGCCAGCCGCGCGAACACGTCGCGCCCGCGGTCGTCGGTTCCGAAAATGTGCTGCCATGACGGCCGGTGCGGCGGAGACCCCGGCAGGTCCAGAAGCGATTCCGTGGGGCTGAAGGGATACGGCGGCATCAGCACCCAACCCTTGCCGTTGCCCGCCAGCGTTTCTTTCAGTTGACGGTAATTGGGCTCGCCAATTCCATCGAGGCCGAACTCCGCGGAACCGTGATAGCGCGCGATCGGGAAATAGAGATTGCCGTTGTAGCTTACCGCCAGAGCTTTGTTGCTGATCAGCAGCGGTAACACGAACGACACCACATAAGCGGCAAGAATCACGAGAAAGGAGTAATAGCCCCGCCGGAGAGTCTTGAACTTGGCAACACGCTTGCGAAGAATCGAAATCGAGCGCGCGGGCGCGGAAACCGGCGCGGACCCGGCGGCCGCGGAAGCCTTGGGAGTTTCTACCGGTTGTACAGTTCCCGATTTCATTTGAAGCGGATTCTCGGATCAACGATGACGTACACGACGTCCGAAAGAATGTTCCCCACCAGCATCAACAGACTGGAGATCACCAGAATCCCCAAAGCCACCGGGTAGTCTCTCTGGAGAATGGAGGTGTATCCCAGATAACCCATGCCGTCGATGTTGAAGACCTTTTCGATCAGGAATGAGCCGGCCAGAATAAGACCAATCACGTGCCCCAGACCGGTGGCGATCGGAATCAGCGAATTGCGCAACGCATGCCGGAAAATCACCGTCCGTTCGTTGAGTCCCTTGGCGAAGGCCGTCCGGACATAATCCTGTCCCAGGTTCTCCATCAGTGAATTCTTCGTGAGAATGGTCAGGGTGGCGAATTCACCAATCATGTAGCAGACCACCGGGAGAAACATGTAGTGAATCTGCGACGTGATCTTCTGAAAAAATCCCAGATACTGCCAGTTGTCCGGACGAAAGCCTCCCAACGGAAACACACTCAAGAAACTCCCGCCGCCGAACAGCACCAGCAACACGGTTCCCAGCGCCCAACCGGGGATGGAATAACCTAAAAAAACGACGAAGCTGCTCGCGAAGTCAAATTTCGAGCCATGTTTGACGGCCTTCCACACCCCCAGAGGCACACAGACGACGTAACTCAGCACAAAACCGGTCAGCCCCAGAAAGAGCGAGATGGGGAAACGGGATTTGATCACGTCCCAGACAGGATCCTGGTAGATGTAGGACCGGCCGAGGTCGAGGTGCAGCACTTTCCACAGCCAGATGGCATAGCGGACGTGGAGCGGCTTGTCGAACCCGTAGTACCGGCGCATCTCCTGGATAGCTTCTTCCGGAATGTCCGCGCCGTGGCCGCCCGCTCCGCCACCGGCGCCGCCTTCACCCATCTGCGCCATCTTGTAGCGCAGGATCAGCCGCTCGACCGGTCCGCCCGGCACGAAATGCATGATCGCGAAGACGACAAAGGTGATCCCCAGAAACGTCGGAATGATCAGGAGAAATCGGCGGACAAAATAACCCGTCATTGAACTCCACCGCGACTCTGCGGATTCTCGCCGGCCGCTTCACGCTCCAGCCAGTAGCGGTCTTCCGTGGCGCCGACAGGCAGTTTGACCGACGAATCCGCCATGGCTTCATCGAGACGTTTCGACGCCGCAGGATCGATCCACCACAGGCGTTCGATCCCCGGGCCCGCCGAGAGATCGCTCATGTAATCACCGGTGCGCGTGAAATATCCGGAGGGATGACCAAACCTGTTCCAGTAGGCAATCCGTTCGGCGGGAGCGCGCCACTTGAGAACGTAGTGGTACTGCCTGGTCGCGATGCCGTCGAGTTCGCGCATCAGCGCGACGCGCTCCTTGAGGTCGAACGTCTGCGCGTATTTCTCGCAAATCGCGTCAATCCGCGGATCCTTGAAACCCGTAATGTTGTCCGTGTTGCGCACATCCGCCAGCCGCGAGTGCCATTGTTGTTCCGGATCGGGAAACATCGAACCGCCCCACCCGACTTCGGCCAGGTCAAACTGCCGGTCACTCACGAGCTTGTATTGGGTTTCAAATGTCACGAATCTCAGGTTCAGCGTAATCCCGGCGCGATGCAGGTCTTCCTGATACACCGTCAGGTAGGGCTCGGCGGTCTTCGAGTCATACAGCAGTTCGATCGAAAGCGGCTTGCCCTCTTTCGTCAGACGGCCCTGCGCGTCCCGGTCCTTCCATCCGGCCTCTTCAAGCAGCTTGCGCGCGTCATCAGGATTATAGGGATTGGCGGCGTTGCCGGGATTCTCGTAAACGGATCCCGCAAAATAGGAATTCATCGGGAGATATTCGCTGTGGAAGAGCTTTTCAATATATAGCGCACGGTTCATCAGCAGCGCAAGGGCTTTGCGGACCCGGATGTCATCAAAGGGTTTGCGGCGGGTATTGATCGCCACTCCGTTGTAGCCCGACGCGGTATTGTTGAAGATCTTCCGCTTCTGGATGACGCCGCGCTGGATCTTGTCGAAGTCCATCTCCTCAATCCAGATCTTCGCCCGATTGACGAAGTAGAAGTCGAGATCGCCCTTCTTGAATTTCTCAAAGGTCAGGTTGGGATCGCGAACAACGATCAACCGCACTTCGTCGAAATTGTTCAACCCCGCGCTCCGCCGCGATTTTTCGTCCCAGAAATCCTTGCGGCGGCGGATATTCAGCGACTGGCCCTTCTGAATGTCCGCCTCGGTGATCATGTAGGGCCCCGTCCCGGGAAGATACTTGAAGTTGTAGTCGCGCAGATAGGCCGCGCCATCCACATCCTTCAGCGCGTGGGCGGGAAAGATCAGCATGAAGGCGGCAAAATTCAGGAAGTTCTTCCAGTCCGGCTCCCGCGAAGCCACACGAACGATGTACCGGCTTTCCGCAACCGGCCGCTCCAGCTTTCCAAACATGGTGTTGAGGGCCGGGTCGTTCAACTTTTTGTCGGCGTACAACGTCCATGAAGCCACGACGTCTTCCGCGGTCACCGGCGCGCCGTCGGAGAACCGGGCGTTCGGATTAATGCGAAAACGGAACGTGTGTTTGTCGGGGGAAATCTGCCAGTGAGTCGCCAGAACCGGAATGTAGTTGAGCGTCGTCGGATCGAGCGTCAGCAACGATTCATAGACGAGATTCCCGATCATGTAGTTGACGTACGTATTCCACTCGGGCCCCCCCATGCGCAACGTCCCGGGGAAATCGGTAATGGCCTCGCGGTAAAGCCCTCCTTTTACCGCGCGCGGATTGCCGATGAGATCGAATGCGGTGTTGGTTTCCCAGCCCTCACCATTGAAACCCCGCCCACCCTGTTCGGCCGGAACGCCGGGGTCCGCGCCGGCGTCGGCGTCCGGGAAGACGGCGTAATCGTCCTTGTTGAGCGAAGCCGTGGAAGAGGCGGCGTCATCCACTGGAGATGCCGGCCCGGACGGCGCCGGGCCTTCAGCCTTCGGGCCACAACCGATCAGCGCAAGCAATACCAGACAGGCAAGACCGGCGCGCATCCCCGACGTTGTTCTCACTTGGACTCACCCGTTGACGGGTGGTTCTTGTCGTACTCGATCCAGTACTTGTCTTCCGTCGGCCCCACTTCCAGCTTGACGGAAGAGTCCCGCTGCGCCTCCTCGAGTTTGGCCTCTTTGGCGGCGTCGAACCACCATAACTGCGTCACCCCGGGCCCACCGGAATCACCGAGATAGTCGCCAGTCCGCGAAAGGTATCCTGGCGGCGTGCCGAACTTGTTCCAGTAGAGCAGCCGCGTGAACGGCCCCTGCCAGAGCAGAACGTACTGGTAGTCGTTGGCCACGAGGCCGTCGATTTCCCGGATGGCGCGGATACGATCGTCGACGTTGAACATGGCGTCGTATTGTTTGCACAGTTCGTCGACGCGAGCGTTCTTGAAGGCGGTGATGTTGTTATTGTTCTTCTGGTCGGCCAGCTTGGAGTTAAACGAGGTTTCCGGATTCGGGAAGAGGAGTCCCCCCCAGCCTGTGTAGGTCATCTGAAATCCACGCTCACTCAGCATCTTGAACTGGGTTTCCGGCGTGACCAGACGGAGGTTCATGGAAATCCCGATGGAGCGCAGGTCCTCCTGATAAATCGTCAGGTACGGCTCGAACGTCTTCGTCGCGTACAACATTTCCACTTCCAGCGGCTGGCCGTTTTTCACCAGTCGCCCCCTGGAGTCCCGGTCTTTCCATCCGGCTTCGGCCAGCAGCTGCGCCGCGGCTTTCGGGTCGTACTCGTTTTTCGGATTGTTCGGATTCTCGTACACGCTGTTCGGAAAGTACGAGTTCAGAGGAACGTACTCGTTGTAGGCGATCTTCTCGATCATTTTGTTCCGGTCCGTCAACAGCGTGAACGCCTTGCGCACACGAATGTCGTCGAAGGGCGCTCGCGTCGTATTCATGGCGAACCCGGCAAATCCCCACGGCTGATTGTTGAAGATCTTCCGTTTTTGAACGAGGCCGCGCTTCACATTTTCGAAATCCGTTTCCTGCACCCAGACTTTTGCGCGGCCGACAGCAAACAGGTCCAGATCGCCCTTCTTGAACATTTCGAACGCCAGATTCTCGTCACGGACAACCGCGAACCGGATCTCATCGAAGTTGTACATGCCCACATTGGCCCGGGCTTTCGCGGCCCAGTAGTCGGACCGGCGACGCGCCGAAATGCTCTTGCCCTTGGTTATATCTTCTTCCCGGATCGTATACGGCCCCGATCCAGGCATGATCTTGAAGTTGTAGTCCTTGAGGTAGGCTGCGCCGTTGACGGTCTTCAGAACATGCGCCGGCAAAATCGCCATGCTGCCGAAATACAGGAAATTCCGCCAGTTCAACTCCTTCGCGTGAACGCGGACGATATATTTGCTTTCCGCAACCGGCGTTTCCATCTTGCTGTAGGTCAGAAGGGACGATGGCGACTCCAGCGTTTTGTCCGTCAGGAATTTGTACGTGGCCACGACATCATCGGCGGTTACCGGCATTCCATCGGAAAACCGCGCGTTCGGATTGATGCGGAAGCGGTAGGTCATTTTGTCCGGCGAGATCTGCCAGTGGGTCGCCAGCGACGGAATGAACGCCATCGTTGCGGGATGGATGCCGACCAGACCCTCATAGGCCATCGCCGTCACTCCATAGTTGAACGCCGAATTGGACTCGGGACCTTCGATCCGCAGAGTGCCGGGGAAATCCTGCATCCAGTCGCGCAGCGTTCCGCCCTTTACCGCGCGCGGGTCGCCAATCAGATCAAAGTCCGTATTGGTCTCCCATCCTTCGCCCTTGAACCCCTTCCCTCCCTGTTCGGCCGAAACCGCAGGGTCCGCGCCGGCGTCGGCGTCCGGAAAGACAGGGTACTTGTCTTTATCGAAGACCGCCGGATCGTACGTGGATGATGATGAACTCGCCGTTGGCTCAGCCGGCTGGCTGGGCGGAGCAGGCTCAGAACACGCTCCAGCCAACAGCAGCGCAAGAATCAGGGTAGAAGCGGTCAGAGTGCTTCGCATGGGTGATTTTCCTCCAACAGTCGCTGAATGACGAAACAAACATCTTAACAATACCAGCGCCCCATGCCGCATCTCACAGTTTTTGCCCATCTGCCCCCGGGAACCAACGTCAACGGCCCCCAGGGTTTCGTCGCGCAGCCGGCCCCCGATCTTGATTATTGGCGCGTTTCAGCGGAACCTTGAAACCAGCCCAAAACGTGAAAGGACGTAAGCGCCAATGTCCGGTGAGCTTGTAATCCGCGCCATGACGCGACCTGAAGTGGATGATCTGGTGGACTGGGCGGCCAGGGAGGGCTGGAATCCCGGCCTTCACGATGCGGAAATATTCTGGGCCACAGACCCGGATGCGTTCATTGCAGCCGAACTCGAGGGGAATCTGATCGGCGGCGGGGCCATTACCTCCTACAACGGCGATTTCGGCTTCATGGGATTCTTCATTGTCCGGCCGGAATACCGTGGCCGCGGTTTCGGCGATACGCTCTGGCATGCCCGACGGGATCGTCTTCTCCGACGTCTGCGGCCGGGCGCGAGCATCGGGATGGATGGGGTATTTACGATGCAGGACTACTATGCCCGCGGTGGATTCGTTTTTTCCCACCGCGACATTCGTTTTAGCGCAGAGATCCCGGATCATCCGGCGCCCTCGCCAGCGGACGACGGAATTGCCGGGCTGGCCGCCGTGCCGTTCGATCGGATCGTCGACTACGATCGCGCCTGCTTCCCTGCTTCGCGGCCGGGATTCCTGAAAGCATGGATATCCCAGCCCGATGCGCTTGCCCTGGGCTGTCAACGTGATGAGCGTCTCACCGGATACGGAGTCGCGCGACGTTGCCGGGAGGGATGCAAGATCGGCCCCTTGTTTGCGGACGATGCGGACACGGCCGAAGCGCTGTACACCCGACTGGCGAAGTTTGCCGCAGGCGGCGCGTTGTTCATCGACGCCCCTGAAAACAACCCGGCCGCCGTCGAACTGGCGAGACGGCACGGAATGATTGAAGTCTTCGGCTGTGCGCGGATGTACCTGGGCGTTCCTCCGGATCTTGCGGATGAGCGCATCTTCGGCGTCACAACCTTCGAGCTGGGATGATGCCGGCGCGCGATCTGATCGGCTATGGCGGCCGTCCACCGCGCCCACGATGGCCCGGCGGAGCGCGGGTGGCGGTTCAATTCGTCCTCAACGTCGAGGAAGGCGCGGAACGATGCGTCCTCAACGGCGATCCCGGATCGGAGGAATACCTGCACGAATTGCCGGGCCGGCCTTCCCGCCCGGGCGAACGAGACCTGAGCGTCGAGGGGATGTATGAATACGGCTCACGCGCCGGAGTCTGGCGCATCATGGAACTCTTCGCCGCCCGCGCCATTCCGCTGACCGCCTTTGCGGTGGGACGCGCGCTGGAACTCAACCCTCAAATCGGCGTGGCGCTCAGCGCCGCCGGGCACGAGGTTGCCGGACACGGCTATCGCTGGCTGGATTATCGGGACATTCCGGAAGACGAAGAACGGCGCCACATTCGGCTGACCATCGAGGTGATCGAACGGATTTGCGGCAAGCGTCCCGTGGGCTGGTACACCGGAAGGGTCAGCCAGAATACGCGCCGGCTCGTTTGTGAAGAAGGCGGGTTCATCTACAGTTCCGACGCGTACAACGATGACTTGCCTTACTGGATCGCCGGATCGCCCCCTCACCTGGTGATCCCGTACACGCTGGTCAACAACGACGCCCGCTATCTGCTGCCCAACGGATTCGCTTCCGGAAACGATTTCTTCCAGACTCTGAAAGACGCGTTCGATCTGCTCTGGCAGGAAAGCGCCCATCGTCCTGCAATGATGAGCGTCGGCCTGCACGGGCGAATCAGCGGACATCCGGCGCGGGCCATGGCGCTGGCCCGCTTTCTCGATTACGCGCAACGTCAGGAGGCCGTGTGGATCTGCCGCCGCGAAGAGATTGCCCGGCATTGGATTGCCGAACACCGGTTTCACACAACTTAGGAATCTGGGAATATCTGAAAATCAGTCCGTCTTCCGCGGCAGATCCTCCTTCATCCTGGGCGTTATAGGTTTCAGGTAGCGGTCTTATATCGTTGACGTCTCCTCGCCTCATGGAATCCTTTCCCGGACACAGCGAAATCCCGTGACAACTTTCGTTCCAAAGGGAGCCACCCGCCTCATGCGGTACGAGACGCTAACGAGCGGCAGATCGTCATTGAAGGATCCACCTCGTTGTATTTTCACGTCGATTTCGGGCTTGTCGGGACCCTGCGGATCCATGCCCGGCGTCTCGGGAAGCCAGTCCCACCAATCCTGCACCCATTCCGAAACGTTGCCGATCATGTCGTACAGGCCCCATGCGTTCGGTTGCTTCGTTCCCACCGGATGAGTCCTGGCGCTCGAGTTGCCATGATGCCAGGCCACCGCGTCCAGATCGGGCGCGGCAGTGGAACCGGCGCGCGCGGCGTATTCCCATTCCGCTTCGGTGGGCAGGCGGTACCGGTAGCCGTCGTTCCCCGCGTTCAGTTTCTCGAGGAACCTCTGGATGTCTTCCCAATTGACGCTGTCGACCGGCGAGTTGTCGCCGGCAAAAAAACTCGGGATCGTTCCCATGACGGTGTACCACTGGGCCTGCGTCACTTCGTATTTCGCCATCTCGAACTTCCTGGTGATGGTGACCTCGCGTTCGCGCATCGCCATAGGCGAGAAGGCAAGATTCTCGCGAATTTCCACCGGACTGGTCGTATGACCCATCATGAATTTTCCTGGCGGGATCGAAACGAACTCTCCTGCAACTTGATCCGGCGGCAGCTGTGCTGGAGCCTTCTGGGGAAGGTTCTCCGGATCGATGCCGCACGCCCCCGCAAACGTCCGGCCGAGCGAGTCGGACCACATCAAGTCGGGATCGCGCAACGGCACGTTTACCAACCCACGCCAGGTATGGACGGGAACGGTCAGATGGGCCCGCAGAACCACCTTTCTCCTTGCTTCGTCACTCAGGCTCTCAATATGGGAATTGAGAGCCTGACAGGAAGTGACGGTGAACAGGACCTTGATCTCACCACCGACCCCGCGGAAACCGGAGTGGTCGATATCGTTCCGGGAAATCCAGTCCACCACGCGACGCCCGGGAATTGGCCGGCCGGCGGCGATTTCGACGGCGACGCCTGGCAAGTCGACCGTTGCCGGGCCATCAATAGCGATGGCGGAAATCCCCATATTCCGGATTTGCATATCGACGTCGCCGCTGTGTGTGTCGGAGCTGTAAGAACTCCCCATGCCTCCTCCCAGGACGACATCGGGCCAGAACAACCCGGACCACGCGCCGAACAAAACGATTACCACCACAGCGGCAAGCGCACGCGCGGTGATCAGGATGGGACGGCGCTCCTCGCGAACGGCTTCATGTGCGGCGGGGCGGATGCCCTCCCACACATCGTCGGCTACCCTATACGGTTTGAGTGGCTGCTCTGGCATGGGCGGCCAATGTATCATAATGCTGATACATTGACACGGCAGGATTTTCCTGCCACCGTAACGGCATGACTGCGTACTGGGGGCTCGTTGTCGACTTCATTCGTGATCCGCGATTGACGCTTCCGCGCGTGCCTTTCATTCTCTCTGTCCTTGCACTGTTTCTCTGGCCGGCGGTCCGCTACCGGATTACCCGCAGGGACGTGGACCGGTTCGCGGCGCGGCAGCATCTGGTGGTGACACCGGAGAACGGAGCCCTGATCGCGCGGGCCCTCGCGATCAGTTTCCGATGGCGCCGTTTTGGTTTTGCGTGGGGTGTGGTGATTAGCGTGATTATGGGAATGCTTTTGGCGCCTCTTTACCCGATTAGTTTGAAACTCAACTACGCCATCGTGTTTCTAGGCTGGTTTGCCGGCGCCCTCGCTGGAGAGTGGCGCATCGCGTCCAAACCGGTTGCTGTGGGCGCGCGGAGGGTCGCGGGGTTGACCACGCGATCGGTGGCTTCTTATGTGACACGAAGCAATCGTGTGGTGCTGGCGGTGGTTATCGTCATTCTGGCTGGGGCTGTCGGTTACGGCGCCTTTGTTGAACCGATGCAGGCTGGCAAAAGCGCGCCATGGCCTTTCCTTGTTCTTTTGGCGGTGACCACAGGCCTGCTGTGGGCCACGTTCCGGCGCGTTACCCAGCGGCCGCAGCCCTTCGTTGACGATGCTGCGCGTGAGGCTGACGATGCGCTGCGGGCGCATTCCCTGACCGTTCTCGTGGGATGCGTTATCGCCGTCTCCGGCTGGCTGGTGTTCTTGATACTCAACGGCACGGAACTCGGCCGCGTTCCATTCCTGGTTCCGATGGCCGGCCTGGGGTGGTGGGTGGCGGCGCGATCGCGATCGCCGCGCGCCCGTTCGATCGAAGGACGCGCCGTTGTCGGGGAGGTGGCGGAAACATGATTCTGCACGTCGATGCATCCAGCGCCGTTCCGCCTTATGAACAATTGCGCGCTCAACTGGCCGATATGATTCTTTCCGGTTTGCTGCCGGCGGGTCATCGGCTACCGCCAATCCGCCAGCTGGCAAACGACCTCGGACTCGCTCCAGGAACCGTGGCGCGCGTTTATACAGAACTGGAGTCGTCGGGGATGGTCACGAGTCGCGTCCGTCATGGAACGGTTGTCGCAGCGCGCCAGCGGCACACCGCCGCCCGCGTGAAAGGTCAGGCGGGAGACGCGGCGCGGAGTTACGCGCTCACTTCGCGGCGGCTCGGACTCAGCCTCGAAGACGCCATCGAAGCCCTCCGGCGGAGATGGGCCGACCTTTCCGACAGCGACGGTCTTGTCCCTCGTGAGGATGGATAGACTCACGCCGTAAGCTCGATAACATTGGCTTCCCCACGCTTCGATTTTGTACATCTGGCCAGTTGGCGCCCACCTTGAAGATGTGCGCGGCCGGCAGGTCGAACGGCGCGAACTTAAAGTTGTCATTCGGGCGTTCGCAATGGCTGCCGTCGAGGTTCTTCAACCCGGTCCACTCTTCCCTGTCCACTCTTCCCTTGACCCCCGCGTCAATCCTTCCTACCCTCACTTAGCGGGACGACCACGGAGAATCATACAGACGATTCGGACCCCCGATGGTGAATCGTCATATTTGATTAACTACGAGTACAGGCTGGATGGCACGATCGCATCCGTAACCTATCCATCAGGCAAGATTGTCCGCTACGATGTCGATGAGGCAGGACGGGTTATAAAGGTGCGGGGCGATGATGGCGTGTCGCCGGAGTGGAATTACGCGGACATGACGCAGGCGACCGCTCCTTACACGGCCGACGGCCGCCTCCGGCAAATGAAGTTGGGCAATGGGCTCTGGGAGACACGCAGTTACAAGTCTCCCGAGCAGCCGACAGTCTTGCAGCTGGGAACAGCGGCTGGCAACGGCGTGGCGGGCACGTTTGGCAACGGCGATCAGGTGCAGCTAGAATTCACATACGCCAACGGAAATCTTATCGGGCAGGTGACTAGGCGCGTTAACGCCAGTCAAGTATGGACGCAGACTTACTCCTACGATGGAGTCAACAGGCTGAAGACTGTCAGCGAAACCTACGGGCAGGCTGTCGGCTGGTGGCAACAATTTGACTACGATCAGTTTGGCAATCGTTGGGTCACAGCGGACGGACTCGCCGACATGGCGGATCTTTACGAACCTTCCTCGGCGGCAGACTTTGATCAGAGCAACAATCGCCTTACGGGTGACATTAACAGTCCCGCCGTTTACGACGCCGCCGGGAATCTGATCCAGGCGCCCTATGAGCCCCTCCAGCTCATTGAACAGATTAAAAAGAACCCCCCGAAATAGTCAGTCAGGAATCAGGGAATGGAGAGGACTGTATGAAACTGGTGCTATTACTTGCCGTAGTTGCCATGGCATTGTCAGCGCAAGGTAGCCAAGTTGGCGTCGATGAGGGCTTGGGTGTACTAAAAGTACTTGGCGTTCGTAAGATGACGGACGAGGAGATCGCGGATCGTGTTGTGGACTTTGCCGGCGTTAAGTATGTGATGCGCCTTCGGTTTGAAGCTCCCAAGACAGGAGGCGTGTTTTTGTATAGCGCTTATTGTACGCAGCCCTTGGGATTTAGGATTGAAAAGGTTGGTGATCGGCGAGTATGGTTGCGGTACATGGGATCATCTCAATCACAACTCTTTGAAAGCCCTGGGTTTGATGAGATTTTGCGTATGGCCCCGCTGTCTGATTCCTGTTGGATGAGAATGATTAGTGGGGCCGCATACGAATGGGAGAGTGAAGTCGTTGAGAATGGCTCAATAGATGAGGCACGCAGTGTATTTGTAAAACTACGTGAGAAGGAAAAGCCCGTTGAAATCATTTCGTCTTGGTTTAACATTGCAAAAGAAATTGGAAAGCTGCGCTGATGCTGGGATCTTGCAAACCACTCGGCGTCGGGTCGCCGAGACCGAAATGGTGATTCGTGACTGTGGGTTAGGCTGTGAGTAGCGCTGATGTTGAAGCGATCGCTCGGCGATTTCTGGAGATGTCGGTCGAATCCAAAGTGGTCTGTCTGGGTAGGTACGTATCAGAACTCTCTATCTTTTCGAGAATCCGTTTTTATCGAAAAGGATTATGATGGCGCCGCGATGCGTAACGAGACACTTCATGGAATTGCGGGATACTTGGTACGGGTATTCTCTGAACGCAGCAATGATTGCAGTCTTATTGAAATGATTGCTCACGGCGCGATTCAGAAGGGGTGGCGGGAGCCATGTCACGTTCTCTCGGTGAGTAGGTCTCCTCTGTAAGTCTCTTCTGCGGAACGCATGCTGGAACGAGAGAGCCGACGCCCCCCGAAAGAGCCCCAACATTGAATGGGTGCCCTGTTGAGGCCCACTCCCCTGCTGACATCTTTTCAGTTGAGCCAGGTCGGCTCGCCCCCGCACAATCTTCGCCGTCAATCCTTCCTACCCTCAGGCGTACATCAGGGACTGCTACATCGAAGGCGATGTGGACTTCATGTGAGGAACCGGTCCAGCCTTCTTTGAGAATTGTCATGCCCGTTCCGTGCGCTCGAACGCGTATTACACACAGATCCGCAATCCGGAGACAAACCACGGTTACGTTTTCTACCACTGCGCGCTGGACGGCGCGCCCGGTGTCACGGGTAACCACCTGTCGCGGATTCAGCCGAGCCGCTTTCCCGCCAGCGAAGTCGTTCTGATCGATTCCGTGCCTGGCGCCAGTGTCGGCGACGTTGGCTGGATGTTGCAGGGCGGTGGCGACGCTCCCCGCATTCATTTCTGGGAATAACAGTCACGATTCCTCCGGTGCGCCGGTCGATGTCAGCCGCCGCGTGCCCGGATCCCGGCAGCTCCAACAGCAGGATTCCGAAATCATCTCAAACTACAGCAATCCGTCGTTTGTCCTCGGCTGGGATCCTCGCACGGCCGCCATCTTCTCCGGCCCGGAGCGATAAAACTTTGATTTAGTGCTTGCCCTTCCAGCCCTCAACGCTACAGGTCCATGAAAGGGTTCACCACACGCACGGTCCCGTACAACCGGTCGTGTTGAAGATCTTCAGTCTTCAACTCGGCCAATCCGTGGTGTTCGGCGTATGCCCACATGTGCGCGTCAAACCAGCTCAACTGGTACGCAGCGCAGCCACGGATCGCCAGGCGCAACTGCGCTTCGTCCGGATATAGCACCGTGAATTGACTCAGGAATTCCTCCGCCTCACGCAGGGCTTCGGGAAGACTCAAAATGACATGCCCGCTAATGTTGCGGGTGACAGCGGCAACGAACTCGATAATCGCCTGATGAGGAATCCGGATCGAGTCTTCTTCAATGCCACCCCTTAGAATGGCGGTGGCGCGTTGCTGCTTTTTCGGAAAGCGCCCATCGAAGCGATAGACGAGAATGTTGGTGTCAACGAGAGCGGCCACGAGAATACAGATCCTCCCGGGTCCAGCCCCGCGAACGCGCTTGCCTGGCGGGGCTCCGGCCCCGCCGCCGCCGGAGCCTTTCGGTCACCTGATCGAACAAGCGCAGTCTCGCCTCGCGATCGTCGCCACGCACAGGTTTCCCGGCTGGGATAACGCGAATAACGTCGCCTGCGGCAATCCAGTCAATGTCGTCTCCCGGGCGAATATTGAACTCGTCAGCGATGGCCCGCGGCAGGGTTACCTGATACTTTGATGTCACCTTCGCCATTTCCTTACTCTAGCAAGGACATCATCCTTGTTTCAAGGAAACAGCTCCTAAAAGCGGAACGGTCTGACAGATCCGGTTGCTGATATTCAGACCGCAGAACACAGCGGGCCTGCGGGTCCGTCAACTCGTGTACGCCCGAATCTCCTGGTGACATAAGGAAGCGTTCTGCCGGGGGCAGTCCCCAGGATGACCCGCCCGCCTGGCGCCGAGGTCTATAGCGAACGTCTGTCGGTAACCTACCTCCTCAGCGTTCGCGGGGTGGGTGGCGCCTGGTCTGGCGGACCTGCGCACAACTCATAGCTTTCTTTGGCGAGACACCAGAACTCGCTTTCCCAGGCGCCTTGTTTGTCTTGCCTGTACAAACCAATCCGCCTCCAGTCCGCCGAAACCTGAATATCCAGGTCCTGCCATTCTCCGCTCCCGAACCGTTCCGTAAAGCCAGTCCAGTAGTCGATCCGTTCCCCATCTTCGCCCAGTGAAAAAATGCTCAACGTGTACACCGTCAAAGCCGGATTAGCATCCAACTCCCGGTTAAGGTAGGCGTGCCGTAACGGCCCACGACGGATCAACGCGCGTCCATCCGGCAACCGAATCAGGCCGTACATCCCGAAAGAGCTGTCCTCCACGTTGAGGCCCTTTTGAATCAGCGCGCCTTCCTCCTTCATGGCATTCAGCCTGGATCGCAGCGTGATCAGGATGGCCGGGCCGAGCGCTCCGGGCTGATTCGGCGCCCGCGACTCAAGTTGTTCCAAATCGTTTTCCGCGTCAGCCGTTATGCGCGTCAAATCGTTCAGTACGGCATCCAAAGCGCGCAGTTGCTGCGCAAGAGCTTTTGGCGTCAGGATGCTGGCCTGTTTGACGGTTTTCTCCAACGACGCCTTCAGTTCGATCATTTTCCGGTCGAATTGCTGGAATCGATCCTCGATACCCGCCGACGCGTTGTTCTGCGCGCCAATGATTGCAACCGGCGCGGCCAGAGAGACGATCAGCCATCCATAACGAACCAACCGATTCACGATCATGGCCCCCCCGAAAGCGAAATTGTTTGCAGTTCGTCGAGGTTATTCAACCCGGCCCACTCTTCCCTGTCCACTCTTCCCTTGACCCCCGCGTCAATCCTTCCTACCCTCGGGTCGGCATCTTCGCCTGGCATTTTCCGAGAGGCATCTCAACCTGAGTCAGCTTTCCGCCAGCTGATTTTCCAGTTAAGGCTGAAACCCAGATTTTTCTCAGTCAGTATTTTTGCCTTTTTTAGAGGACTAAATCGAATTCCTTCGCGGCATACGCTCCGATTGTTAACCGCATTCCCTGCCTGAATAGTTTGAACGCCTCTGGACCGACCCAAGCGGCCTTAACCTTTGTGAATCCTGCTCGACGAAGGCCCACTTTAAAACGCTTCATGAGATCTTGGGATTTAGTTGCCTTCGACGCGGTCGCAAAGCGCCCGTTAATGAGCGTTTTGACATCCCATACACCGCCGGGAGTCAGAGTGATCGTGTCAGGATTAATCAACTGATCCACATGCCCAGTCTTACCCACCATTCGTGTTTTGATCGGAACATCCCTGTCTGCGACTAAGAACGAGTCGCACTTGATAAGGTTGTCGCCAGTCGCTTTACCCACGCGATGCGACATTTCTCCGAGGTCACACACAACGTGCGACATTCTGTCCACATACTTGAGCGGCCGCTCCTCCTCGACGATTTGCAGCAGCGAAACGACGTCTTCTCGAACCGCGAAAAATACAACTTCACTCATTGGTTTTTCCGAATCAATATAAATATCATTTGGAAACGCACTTTGAATTCTCGCAGCTGCAGCCGCTTCAGACGGTGTAAGTGTCACACCATCCGCTAATGTTCGGGCGTTCGCAATGGCTGCGGTCGAGGTTCTTCAACCCGGTCCACTCTTCCCTTGACCCCCGCGTCAATCCTTCCTACCCTCGCTGATACGGAATGATCTCCGGCCGATTCCGAAAACGATCACACGGCGGTGGGGCTGAGGCTGTTTCCTCAGGCTCCAGCCCAGCGTCATCCGGAGTCACTCTGGCCAGGGCTAAAGGTGCCTTTGATCAACCAGATCAACTGAATGATGGTCAAAAAAGACGACAAGCGTGGGACATCGAAAAAGAGTCTGAGCGCAAAACGGCGGAAACCAGCGCTTAAAAAGCGCCGGACAGACGCCGCTCGCGAGGATGTCGTCCTCGTGACAGCCTTCGAGCCGTTTGGAGGAGAGCATGTGAACGCCTCAGCGCTGGCGGCTCGGCCTCTGGATGGCCGTGTTATTGCGGGGCGCCGGGTGGTGGTGGAGATTCTTCCGTGTGTGTTCGGCGACGCCGTGGCCGCGCTTCGTCGCGCGTTGTTGCGATCGAGACCGGCTCTGGTCGTTGCCTGCGGTGAGGCGGGCGGGCGGGCCCAGGTCACCGTGGAACGCGTGGCGATCAACATCGACGACGCCAGTATCGCTGACAACGCCGGCGTCTGCCCGATCGATCGCGCCGTGGTTCGAGGTGGTCCCGCCGCCTACTGGTCGACCCTACCCATCAAGTCCATCGTGGCGGCTCTACGAGAGAAGGGGATTCCCGCCGCCGTGTCCCAGACGGCGGGCACATTCGTGTGCAATCACTTGTTCTATGCGCTGATGCGCCTCGCCACGCGCCGACGGGGGCTGCGCGCGGGTTTCATCCACCTGCCGTACTCCGAGCAACAGGCCCGCGACGGCGTTCCCACGCTGGCCACCCAGACCGCAACCACCGCGCTCGAGATCGCGATCGCCACCGCGCTCACCACGCGTCGCGACGCCCGGTTGACCGGCGGCGCGCACGCGTGACGGTCCTATGCGTGACGCAATGCGGCATCAAATGGGATGGCCCGGCGCCGGCGGCGTTGAGAGAAAGGCGGACCGAGTCTACATCGATACTGCAACATTGAAGAGGCCCGCCAAGGCGGGCACAATACCAGGAAACAAAGGTGAATCGCCCGGGTTGCGCTGAATTCGGATTTTGACCAGCGATGCAGCCCGCAGGTGAGCGGTTTGGGTCGTCAGGGCCGGAATGGTTTGATCATTTGCGCGCGACGAGCGTTTCGGCACGGCTCTCGCATCGGAGATCATCGGAGGCCACTCATGGCAGACGAGAATGAAGACGATCTGCTGCGCTCTGCCGCTTTGAACAATGCTCATGCCATTCTCCTCGCTCGTCAGCGCGCAGAGCAGGAACTCATCCAGGCGAAGGAGGCGTTGGAGCGGAAGACCCAGGAGCTTGCCCACGCCAGAGAGTTCTTCGAAAACGTCTTCGACCAGGCCGCCGTTGGCATCGCGCGCACCGACGCCACGGGACGCTGGCTGATGGTGAACGCGGGGCTGTGTGAACTGCTGGGCTACACAGCTGAGGAGTTGCTCGCCCTCCGTTCAGTGGAACTGACACACCCGGACGACGTCGCGGCGGATTCTGAAATGATGTCGCGTCTGCTTGCGGGCGAAGCGCGTGTCTGTCGCCGCGAAAAACGCTATTTGCGTAAGGACGGGGCGGTGGTTTGGGCTGATCTGACTCTCTCCGTCGAGCGTGAAACGCAGAGCGCTGCAGACCGGACCTTCATCGCGGTCGTCCAGGACATCACCGAACGCAAGAGATCGGAGGACGAGCGTCAGGTGTTTGTCTCGTTTCTCGAGAACTCTCCGGACTTTATTGGAATAGCGGACCCGAACGGGAAGCCCGTTTACGTTAATCCGGCAGGCCGCAGGATGGTGGGTTTGCCGGCGGATTATCCCGTCGAGAACACGCAAATACACGAGTATTACCCTGCGGATCAGCGCGCGTTCGCTTCCGATGTCATTGTCCGATCCATGATCGAGCAAGACCGCTGGCACGGTGAGACGTACTTCCGGCATTGGCAGACCGGGGAAGCAATCCCGGTATCGGATGAGCACTTCATGATCCGCGATCCTAAAACCGGGCGACTGCTTGGCATGGGCACAATCACCCGCGACATTTCTGCTGCGCGACGGATCGCGGCTGAGCGCGAACAGCTTCTGGCTTCCGAACAGCTGGCTCGCCGGCGAGCGGAAAGAGCCAACGCGCAGGTGCGGGAGTCTGAGGAGAAGTACCGAACGCTCTTTGATTCGATCGATGAAGGATTCTGCGTGATCGAGATATTGTTCGATGACGCGGACAACGCCGTGGACCTGCGCTATCTGGAAGTCAATCCGGCCTTTGAGAAGCACACCGGCATCTCGAACCCTGTTGGACGGCGGATAAGCGAGATCCTGCCGGCGCTCGAGGAGCGCTGGTTCCAGATCTACGGACAGGTTGCGCGGACCGGAGAGCCCCAGCGGTTTGAGAATCCGGTCATGGCCCTCGGCCGCGTCTTCGATGTCTACGCGTTTCGGCTCGGCAGACCCGAACTTCGTCAGGTCGCAGTCCAGTTCAGGGACATCACCGAGAGCAAGCGCGCGGAGGAGGCGCTACGTTTGTCCGAAGCGAAGTTCTCCGGGATCGTGTCTATCTCGGCGGACGCGATTATTTGCATTGACGAGAACCAGCGCATCGTCCTGTTCAACGAGGGCGCGGAAAAGATCTTTGGTTACTCGAAAACCGAAGCAATGGGCGCCTCGCTGGACATCCTGATTCCAGAACGGTTGAGGGAAATCCACCACGAACACGTGGCCAGGTTCACAGCAGGCCAGCCGACCGCTCGCCGGATGGGCCAACGGGAAACCGCGATCTTCGGCCTGCGCAAAAACGGCGAAGAATTCCCGGTTGACGCGGCCATTTCGAAGCTCGCCGTCGACGCCAAAAACATTCTGACAGTCGCCCTTCGCGATATCACCGATCAAAAGCGCATCGAGAATGACCAGAGGTTTCTCGCAGATGTCGGCGCAGTGCTCACCTCGACTCTGGACTACAAGGAAACACTGACGAATATTGCGGAACTGGCGGTCCGGGATCTTGCGGACGTCTGCATCATCGACGTCGTCCAGGACGACGGCAAGGCGGCGCGGTTGAAGGTCCTGAGCCGCGCCCCTTCGCTGGCGGCGCTTTGCGATTTATTCATGCGGATCCCTCTGGAGGAAAACCGTCCGTACTGGTTCCGAATGGTTGTTGAAAACAAATGCCCGGTTCTCTTGGAGCATTTGTCACCTGAGATGATCGAGTCCTTTTCACGGGATGAGTCGGACCTGCAGGCGATCCGCGCGGCCGGCTTCCAGTCCGCCCTCGCTGTTCCCCTTTTGAGGGATGGGAGGCTTGTTGCGGCGATCATCCTCATCTCCTGCTCCCCTTCTCACATCTACGGACCTACGGATCTTCGTCTGGCGGAGGAACTTGCGCGGCGCGCGGCGTTGTCCATTGATAACGCCCGGCTCTTTTCAGAAGCCCAGCGCGCCGTCAGGATCCGCGAGGACGTGCTGGCGATTGTGTCGCACGATCTCAAGAATCCTCTGGCGACCATCGAGCTCGCAGCCGGTCTGCTTCGTGGCCTGGAGCGGATTGATGCGAGCCACGTGAAGGAATTCGTTAACAGGGTTCAACGTTCGGCCGATCAAATGAAGATCCTGATCGCGGATCTTCTCGACTTTGCCAGAATTCAGGGTGGGACTTTTTCGGTTGTGATGTCGGCAGACAGGCTGAGTCAGGCGGTAATGCCCGTGATTGATCGCATGCGAGCTCTGGCTGAGGCGAAGCGGCAGACTCTCGAGGTCGACCTGCCGTCGAGTCTTCCTTTCGTTGCAATCGATGCCCAGCGCATCGGACAGGTCGTTTCCAACCTGGTCAGTAATGCGATCAAGTTCACCCCCCTTGAGGGTACGATCCGAGTCTCGGCCCGGCAGCGAGACCGCCAGATTGTCGTATCTGTGGCAGATACGGGGCCAGGTATCCCACACGAACATCTGTCGAAGATCTTCGACCGGTTCTGGCGCAGGCCTGGGACAAGAGAAGAGGGAAGCGGCCTGGGGTTATCAATCGTCAAGGGCATTGTTGAAGCTCATGGCGGAACGATCTGGGCCGAGAGCCAATTGGGCAAAGGCAGTTCATTTTTCTTCACTGTGCCATTGGATGAGCTGGACACTGGATGCCTTCCGGAAAAAACGGCTTGAGCGGCGCTCCGCCGCGGCATCCCGTGGCGACCAGCGATCGCGTCCCTGCGCCGCGGGCGAGTTCAATCCTTCCTACCCTGAGACTTGGCGACGGAACCGCACAGGTCAGTAACTGATCTCCGTAGCAATTCCGCTATTCCTGATAAGAGGGAAACTCCAATGAGAACAAGTGTGCGGATTCTTATTGCGGTTCTACTGATCGTGCGGACAGCAGGCGCCCAAATCGATTACTACTTTCCCCCGTGGTCGTCTTCAATGAAGGGGCTCGTGGATCATTTTCAGGTGATCGTGGAAGCCGAAGTCCAGGAAGTCTTCCCTGTGGCGCAATTCAGAGGCGGTGGCCCGATGTATGGGGATCTCCTGTTTCGTGTCACCAGCGTTATCAAGGGTCCAGGCGACCTTCGTCAGTTTGTAGTCGCCGTGATGGGAAGCAATACCGGCCTGACCTCCTTCGTGGGCCGCAAGGGCATCCTGTTTCTGGATGCCGCCAGCGCAGGCAGAATGGCGGGATTACCAGAGCGGCCTGTCGCTCGGTATGAAATGTTCTGGGGCGCGTCCTCATTCTGGATAGATGGCGACAAGGTGACTGTGAACTTTCCAGCCGCTCTCCAATGGTTAAGGAGTCTGAATGGCGCGACCGCCGCC
Organism: Terriglobia bacterium; assembly: GCA_036274645.1. Classification (GTDB taxonomy): domain Bacteria; phylum Acidobacteriota; class Terriglobia; order 20CM-2-55-15; family 20CM-2-55-15; genus DASUFH01. Next base: position 1,431 of record DASUFH010000191.1, on the reverse strand, counting down.
AGGACGCGCAATGAGATCAAGGCGGTCTTGACCCCGGGTGTCATGGTATCCGGCAAGGTTTCCAGCGCGATTCCGGCCGGTTCCAGCGCGTTTCGGTTGCCCGCAGGCGGCAGGCAGGCGGCGCCACCCGTAGCCAATCTTTATCTCGTCGGGCGCGGCCCCGAAGCTCCTCAATCCGGCGCCTCCCCGTTTGCGCGTGTGGCGCTCGATCCACCGGTAAACGGACAATTCGAGATCAATGTCCCGCCTGGCTCATACGAACTCTTTGCGGGTCTGCTGGATATTACAGGTTGGGGTCCGGCGGCGCCTCCGGGCCAGGCATTACAGGGCGAATCGTTTGGACGTGTTTCAATCGATGTCCATGCAGGCACGAGCAATGTGAACATCGTTGTGCGGCCAGGCATCGATCTGAAAGGGCGCATATTCGTCGACGGAGTTCCCGGAACCGTGCCGGGCCTGCAGATTTCTGTGCAGCCCGACGCCGTGGCGGCGAAACTGCCAGCCTACCAACAGGTGGCGCAGTTCCGGCCTTCAATTGAAGCGAATGGGACATTCGTGTTTCCGTCACTTCCGGAAGCGAGGTATCGAATCAGCGCCTCGCTCGCGGGTCAGCCAAACGCCGCTGTCGACGTTCTGCTGAACGGGAGGAGCATCCGCGCCGATGAAATCCAGATTGGAACCACTGCATCCGACCCTGTCGAGATCGTAGTCAGGGTGGAAACACGGAATTGATCAGGCGGTCTGGGACCGCCCAATGCCTTGGGGCGCAGGCGGCTTAGCCCAGCGGAGCATTTTGGGTTCCCGCCTGCTTGTAGGGGCGGTCTATGACCGCCCAGCGTTTCAGGGCGCCTTTCTGTTCAAATCAGAGATTTCTACTCCGAAACGTCGGGCGGTCATAGACTGCCCCTGCAAGGCGGACGGATTCGCCCGGCCTAGCGGGTGAGCCCGATTCCCTCAAAGAAGCGGTATTTATCCCAGTCCATCCAGGTCTCGGCGATCTTGCCGTTCTCAAAGCGATCGATTGCGATGCCCGTCCATGTCAGTCTCTTGTTGGTCGGCGCCGCCCCCATGAATTCGCCCGTGTGGATTGCGGTCATCTCCCACCGGCTGGCCACGCGATCGCCCTCGGCGACCTGCATCGTGACTTTGATATCCGCTTTGGAAAACGCCTTACGAAACTCGTCCAGCAGCTCTTTCCACTGCTCCAGATTCCTGGCGCGCACGCCGCCTGCGACGTCCGACTCCTGATGGTTGATATATGTTTTGTCCAGAACAGTCTCGGGGTTGTCGGAACTTCCGCTGTTCCACATCTCGAGCAGACGGCGCGACATTACCTTCGCTTGCTCGAAAGGCATTTTCCAGGATATTCCCCCGACGGCGCCGGGAACTCCCGTCACCGACACCGGAAACTTGTGATCCAGAACCGTGATC
>DASUFH010000190.1:0-2882 GCA_036274645.1 Terriglobia bacterium | reverse complement strand
AAGCGCGATGCGGTCATCGACAACGATCGCGCTGTTCCAGTGGCCCGATCCGCTCTGAAGCGTGGCCACGGACGCGCCGGTCCTGGCGTCGAGAACCAGCAGGCCGCCGCCCTGCGCGTTGTAGATGAAGAGCATCCCGTTCGCATAAAACGGCGTGTTGCCACCGCTCATGCTTTTCCATGCTTCCACCAGCTTGTGGTCCGTGAGGGTCCAGGCATTGGTACCGCCGCCACCGCGACCGCCCTGCGAAACAAACAGATACGTCTTGCCGTCGATCTTCGCGGTCGCCGAAGCGGAAAGCAACTGAGCGTTATTCGGAACCTGCACTACCTGGAGTTCGCCGCCCTGATGGGCGTCGGTTCCCTTGATGATATCCATGGTCACGAGCCGGACCGTGCCGTCTTTGCCGCCCTGCGCGATATAGCCGTCGCCCAGCAGCACCGGCGAGGTGGACCCCATATCGAGGTCGCGTCGATTCAATTCCGCATTGTTCGACGTGGTCCAGTTGCCGAGCATCTTCGTCGCAAGGGGATCCAGCATGATCAGGGCGTCGCCCCATGACGTCTTGCCGTCGTAGTTGCCGTTGCCGGTGGCGAACAGCAGATTGCCGGTCGCCGGATCATGCACGATGCCGGCGCGTCCCCAGATGGCGGACTGGCGAGCCTGACAGGTTGTGGGATCCATCAACTCCAGCCGATCGCTGCAGAGCGAGTTCCAGACGTGTTCGATCGCGCCGGTGGCCGCGTTCAATACCAGGACGTGTCCCTGGTACGGTCCCATGTCGCCGACATAGCCGGCCGTGGGAACGATCACGCGTCCGTTAACGAACGACAGCGGCGAATCCATCTTCTCGATCTTGGGCAGCTTCGTGACGGCGGTGCTCCAGACCGCTTTGCCGTCGGCAATTGCGATCTTCGTCACTTTGCCGTCGGATGAAGCCGCGTAGATAAACTGGCGGTTGTCGTCGGCAACGGGCGTCGAATTCGTGATCTGCTTCACGCCGGCCATCGGATTGGCGTCCGGCGCTCCGCGCGGCGGGTTCATCGCGACGCCTTCATCGAAACCCGGAGGCGCGAACTCCCAGAGAACCTTCCCTTCCTTTGCGTCGATGGCCACGGTCCGGCCCAGATTGGTCGTACCGAAGAACGTGTCGTGCGACGCGCCGTTGACCTGAACGCCGCGCAGGTAGATCAGTCCCGCATCGATGGGAGCGGAAATGGTCACCTGCTGCCGAACCATCGATCCAACGTTGGCGGGGGTGATCTTCATCGCAGCCATGTTGGCGTTCGAGCGGGCGTTGTCGCCACCGAACGTCGGCCAATCCATACTATTCGCTGCGGCGGCGCCGCCCCGAGCCGGACCACGCTGCTGGCTGACGGCAATCGAAACCGTAGCGATCATCGCTGCGGCGAGAACACAATACTGAACACTCTTTTTCATACGCTCTGCCTTCCTGGATTAGTGGGATCTGGCGACGAGGAACTGAGATTCCGCCGGCAGCACGATCCACCAGAATCTTTTAAGTCCCCTTAATGTATCGCGACAGGTCAACTTTCGCCGCCCGATTCGTGGGAAATTGCGCAATTTTACTGAACCGGCGTCAGCGCGACTCGCCGGGGGCGGGCCCGGCCGTCCGGAAGACCCAGTCCCAGAGCGGCGTCGTCACACCGAAATTCTTTCCGGGCGCGGTGAAATGATGCCTGAAGTGGGCCTGCCGCTGCTTTCGGATGAGCCAGCCATTACCGGATCCGAAATGGATCCGGTAATGGCTGGTTTCGTAGTACAGGTAGCCGGCCCAGAACCCCGCCATGACCTTCAACGCGCCGCCCATGGTTCCCAGCGCAACCCACAACGCGGCAAGCGCCATTGCCGAAACGACCAGCACGGGAACCGGACGCGCAAACAAATACCGCAGATCGCGCGGCGTCGCATGATGACGCGGATGCGTCGATCTCGTGAACCCTGCGAAGCGGTGAAACGCAAACCGGTGCATCAGGTACTCGGCAAGCGTCCAGGCGAAAAGTCCCAGCGCGACGGCGATCATACAGGCCATTTTAGCCGCCCGTGGCAGAAACGTACGAAACCGCCGGGTACATCCGTTAAATCCTTTCGCTTTGGCCTGCGGTTTTCACCTTCCGGTCTTCTGCCGCGGGCTGCTCGAGCGCCGGTTTCTTCCGGTCTTCTGCCGCGGGCTGCTCGAGCGCCGGTTTCTTCCGGCCCGTTCAGGATCCTTCGAAGCTTGCGATATCGCCAGGCTTGCGCAGCATCTTGTCGACTTCACCGATGTGCTGCGTCTCGAGATAAACATGTTCGCGGGCATACTCCTCGAGCATCACGTTCTTGTTCGCCACCAGCCCCAGCAGCGCCTCATAGAGGGCCAGTGTTGCCCTCTCGTGGCCGAGCGACTCACGAAGGATGTCGCCGATGTCGTGCTTGTGCGTTTCGAGCAGAGGACCAATGCCCAGCGAGGGGTGCGCCCCCAGCTGCGTCACCATTTCGCCAGCCGTGCGGGCGTGCGCCATGGATTCCGTCGCCTGCTCCTCCAGCCACGTCACGATGGGAATGCGGTTGTAGCCGAACACCATGAACGAGTAGTGCGTGTAGTGGATGGCGCCAGCCAGTTCCATCTCCAGAATGTGATTCAGTATGTCGACAGCCTGCTTTGTGAGTGTGGTATCCAAAGGGTCCTCCTGATTTGATTGACGGAAACCTTCTTCCTTGCAACTGATTCCAGGAAAGCGCTGCGCTCCCGAAAGATGCAGGGCGGTGGCATCCCGATGAGCCTGCGCGCGAAACGCGACCGCTGCCCCGTCAGCCGGCAGAACCGTCCGGACTGGCCAGTACCACCGTGTATCCGTCAGGATCGCGCAACCAGAGCTCCC
>DASUFH010000189.1:0-2854 GCA_036274645.1 Terriglobia bacterium | reverse complement strand
GAAGAGGGTTCGACTCCCTTCGGCTCCGCTGTTCCTTTTGATCGATCGAAACATGGATGTGAGTTATGGCAATAGAAACCAATCGTTGTTCCGGATGCCGAACCGAACGGGAAAACTGCGTGCAGCGGCGCGACGGGACGTGGTGTTGCCGGCCATGCGTTCAGGAGGAATGGGCGCGAACCAAGCGCCGACTGGTCTATCGCGCGGAACTGGCCGTCAATGCCCGCCGTCGTTTTCGCAAGGCGCGAAGCGAAGGTTCGCAAACCGCCCTCTCCCGCGCGTAGCGCGGGAGAGGCGTTTCAGGCTCTCTGGCGTCAATGGTCGCGCTCCGCGTCGAAGCCGCGGGAATGTCTCGGTTCGAGTCCGAGGGGAGCCATCTTCATCCAGTGTCCGAACGCAACCCGGTGCGCGGCGTGACTGTGGATCACGTGGAAGCGAGTTCAACTCTCGCCGGACACCCTTCGGTTGCGCGGGAATTAGGGACAGAGAGCAATTTCGCGAAAGCGAAATTGCTCTCTGTCCCTAATTCCCGCGCACTCCGAAACACCGGGCGGTCACAGACCCCCCCTACAGGCAGGCGGGGATCAAGATGCCGGAGGCGTTACAAAGACGACGGCGCCTGCTTCTCTTCAAGTTCGGACCATCGCGCATACAACTGATCGACGAGGTTCTGCGCCTCCTCGATTTCCGCCGAAAGCGATACGAGACGGGCGGCGTCACTCACGATGGCGGGATCGGCGATCGCCGCCTGTTTCGCGCGCAGCGACTCCTCCGCCACCGCGATCCGCTCTTCAATGGCGGCGTATTCCCGCGCTTCCATATAGGACAGCTTTCGTCTGGCCGGCGCAGCCGGCGCGCTCTGAGTTGCGGCGTTCGCAGGGACCGGCGTTGCGCCGGCCGCCTTTGCCTCCTGCGTTTCGACCCAGGGCTCCCATTGGGAGAATTCCGCAAAGCGCTCCGCATGGCCCAGGCCATCCAGCCCCAGAACATGGGTTGAAACGCGATCCAGCAGATACCGGTCGTGAGTGACCAGAACAAGCGCGCCCGGGAATTCCATCAGACTTTCTTCGAGCACTTCCAGGGTCGGGATATCGAGATCGTTCGTCGGCTCGTCGAGCAGCAGGACATCCGCCGGTTGCAGCATCAACTGGGCGATCAACACGCGGGCCCGTTCGCCGCCGGAGAGTCTTCCGACGGGCTGGTTGAGGGTTTCGCTTGAAAACAGAAACCGCGACGCCCACGAGGCGACGTGAATCACGCGATCCTGATAAACCACGGAGTCGGAGTCGGGCGCGAGCGCGCGCTTGAGCGTAACCGAGGGATCGAGTTCGCGGTTCTGGTCGAAATAGACGATGCGAAGCCGGTCGGCGCGGCGGACTGCGCCTTTCACCGGGGAGATATCTCCGCGCATCAGCCTTAGCAGCGTGGTCTTGCCGCTGCCGTTTGGGCCGACCAGGCCCAGTCGCATACCGGGTTTGATCAGGAGATCGAGGCCGGCGAAGAGCGTTCGTCCGGCAATGGCGCATTCCACGCCGTCCAGTTCGATGAGCTGCTTCGTGCGCCGGTCCGTGGCGGAGAACTCGATTGCGGCGGTGGCCGTCCGGTTTCGGGATTCGAGATCCGCCAGCTCGCCCATCATCGCCTGCGCATTATCGATGCGCGCTTTCGCCTTGCTGGTTCGCGCTTTGGCGCCGCGCCGCAGCCATTCGATTTCCGAGCGCACGCGGTTGGCAAGGGATTCGCGGCGGCTGTCTTCGGCCACGAGAAAGGCGGCCCGCGTTTCGAGGAACGCGCTGTACGCGCCCTTTACCCGAAGCAGGCCATTTTCATAGATGCGGCGGAGTTCGACGAGTTCGGTCGCAGCCCGCTCCAGGAGATACCGGTCGTGGCTGACCACCACGAAGGCGAACGATGCGGTCTGGAGGACCTCCTCCAGCCAGTGGATTCCGCTGATATCCAGATGGTTGGTGGGTTCATCGAGGAACATCACGTCCGGTTGCCGGGCCAGGCCGGCAGCGATCGCGAGACGTTTGCGCCATCCTCCGGAAAGGGAAGCCGCCTCGACATCGAAATCTTCGAAGCCCGCGCGGCCCAGCGTCGCCGCCAGCGCGCCCGGGCGATCGGCTTCCGGCACGGAGGCTTCCTCCATCGCGTCATCCATCACGGATCGCACGGTTTCACCGGGCTTGAACTCGGAGACCTGCGCGACATAGGCGAAGCGGGTCCGTTTGCGGACGGCCACTTCGCCCGTGTCCGGCTGCACGCGTCCTCCCAGAATCTGGAGGAGCGTGGACTTGCCCGCTCCGTTGGGCCCGATCAGCCCGATCCGGTCGCCTTCGGAAACCTGAAAGGAGATGTCTTTAAATAACGGAGAGCTTCCGTACGTTTTCGAAACCTGCTGCGCATTGATAATCGGCGGCATTGCCAGGAAAGGATAGCAAGACTTACTCCTCCGTTTCCGGTTCGGAAGCGTAGTGGGAGTCGATACCCTCCGCCGGCAACTCTTCCAGCTCCGACAGGAGCGTCCGGGCTTCCTCGGAGTCTTCCGGATTCACGTCGAAGGAGACCAGGCCGACCACGGGATTGAGGCCGAGCAACCGACCGCCGCCAATCAAATCCTGAACCCCCTCGCCCCGGACCGCGAACGGGATGTCCGCGGAATCCAGGATGGATCGCGCCAGCGCGACCAACGCCGCGTCACCGGTCTGGTAGACGGTGACCGGCTCTTCATCGCCGCCGCGATCCGCGCCGGGCGGAACGCTCACAAGGGAGACCCGGCAGTCCGCGCATTCGGTGAATTCGGGACGGTATTCGCATCCGCAGTTTGGGCAGAACACAGGCGCCTCCGGTGGTG
>DASUFH010000188.1:0-6754 GCA_036274645.1 Terriglobia bacterium | reverse complement strand
GGGGTTGCCGCCGCCTCCGTTGTTACCGCCGCGTCCGCCGCCACCGCCAGGACCGCCCTGTCCGCCTGGCTGGCCACCTTGAAAGTCGGGCGGGCCGCCACCGCCGGGACCGTTGCGTCCGCCGCCGCCACCACCACCGCCGCGTCCGCTCACGGTGGCCTGGACTCCGATGGGCATCAGGATGACCGTTGCCCCGCTGGCCGGATCGGTGAAGTCGTTGGGGAAGCCTCCCTGGCCGCCGCGTCCGCCGCCATTCCGGCCTCCGCGCTGGTTCTGCTGATTGTTCTGGTTCTGGTTCTGATTGGTATTCGGATTCTGCTGGTTCTGGCCGCCCTGAGTCTGGCCACCACGACCGCCACCGCCGCGACCCTGCGCTGCAAAGTCATTGCCTCGGCCGCCGGTTGCGCCCGTGGCGCCGCCCAGATTGTTATTCCGGTTCTGGGTCCCCGCGCCGCCCTGGCTCGGCGTACCCGCGCCCCTTCCGGCGCCGCCGTTCTGATTGTTGTTTTGCCGGTTTTGCTGCTGCTGCTGTTGTTGCTGTTGCGTCGACTGGTTCGTCAGTGGGATTCCCACCGGCGCGATGACGGTTCCCCGGATCGTCACCAGGGTTACCGGGCGCAGCATGATGTCGATTCCGTGCGCTTCGAATCCCGGCGCCAGTTCCAGCGCTACCGCCTGGCTGGCGTCGGTGCTGCCCGGAAAGAACGTCGGGGGATAGGCTCGAACCGGCGGAGCGGGGGCCGTCTGATTGGTTGCCGTAGCTGTCGGCTGGCCGCCGCGTCCACTGCGTCCACCGCCGCGTCCACCTCGTCCCTGCTGCTGTCCTCCCTGACCCGGATTGCCGCGTCCGCGGTCGCCGCCCGAAACGCTCTGGGCCACAGCGGTATCCGGAGGAAGAATTGCCTGATCCGCTGAAGGAGCAGCCGCAAGGTAGTAATTTCCAGGATCGAGCGACGGGATTCGGTACTGTCCAAGATCGTTGGTCTGCGCCGTTTGTCGCGGAACGAGCATCCGCTGGCCGGTATCGTAGTTGGCCTCGTACAACTGGAGCTGCGCGCTGACCATTGGGGCGCCGTCTTCGTCCATCACCGTGCCTTCGATCAACCCGCCCGAAAGCAGCTGGAAGTCGGCGTTGACCGTTCCATTGGCCGTCACACTAATGGGAGTTCCCGATGCGTCGAACGACGGCGCTCCGAAGTCATGAGTGACGAAACCGGAAGCGGATGCGGTCAGCCTGTACCGTCCGGCCGCTACGCCGGTAATCGTGTACATGCCGTTAACGTCCGTTTGCGCGGTGCGGGATCCCCCGCCGCCACCACCGCCGTTAAAGTTGCCCCGTCCACCCTGTGTCGTTCCAAAGCTGTCTGCCGAGGCGACCGTGCCGCCCGCAGCGTTTTCATCGGGCAGGCGCCGGATCGTGATCGTGGCCTTCTTGATCGGCACGCCTGTGCCGACCTGACTCACGCTCCCACTGATCGTGCCGTTCTGCTGCTGGGTCTGGGCCGTATTGATGCCCGAATTGGGAGTTCCGGGCTGGCTCTGTGTCGGTGTTGCTCCGCGCTGGCCCTGGGAGGTAGTGGTTGTTCCACCACCACGCTGACCGGCATAGGCCACTGCGCAGAAAAGAGTTAGTACCGTAACGTAAGCCAGAAGTTGTCGCTTTGTGGGCATGGGGTAGACGCCTCGATATCAAGAAATCGCTTTCGAGATTAGGCGAACTGATGGGCAGGCGATATTAAATAATGTAAACGCCTGTAAAAAGAACCCGTGAATCGCGACCCAGGGAGCACAGGAAGGCTTTGCACATGGAAGCATGTGGAGCCTCCGTGCTTGTAGGGGCGGTCTATGACCGCCCGACGTTTTCACTTGAAACACTGGGCGGTCATAGAGTTTCCGGGGAGACGCGCCATCGACCGCCCATTATTGAAGCGGGAAAACGGTGAGGCCGGGAACGATTTCCTCGAAGAGCGCCACCACGTGGGGGTGGCAGGTGAAGATCATCGCCTGATGGGATTCGGCCAGTTCGCGTACCGCCTGGATTGTGCCGCGAATGCGCGTGGGGTCAAAGTTCACAAACACGTCGTCGAAAACCAGGGGCAGCGGTTCGACATGGTTGGCATATTCGCGCGCCAGGGCCAGGCGCATGGCGAGGTAAAGCTGTTCGGCCGTCCCCCGGCTCAACATGGAGGGCGCCAGCCGGACGCCGTCCGCCCGTTCAACCTGGATTTCGGTTCCATCCAGGGGAGCGATGGCGCGTATATAGCGTCCGCCGGTCATCGTGGCGAAGAATGACGAAGCGTGGCGCAGAACCTGCGGCTGTCGTTCCGCTTCGTACACCCGGCGCGTTTCGTCGAGCAGGGCGCGGCACAGCGCGATAACCGCCCATTTGTCGGCGGCCGAATCGATTCTTTCCACGATGGCTTCCTGTTTCGTCAGGGCGCGGGCGCGTTCTTCACTGCGCTCCATGATGGCAATCCGTTCTTCGATGCGGCCCGATTCACGGCGGGTTTCATTCAACCGCAGTTCCAGTTCGAGCGCCTCGTGGCTGGCGGATTCATAGGCCTCTTCTTCGGAGAGGCCCATGTCGAAAAGCAGCCCGGTTTCGGGATCCGGCGGAATCCGATCACGCTCAAAGAGCAACTCGCGCCGTCGTTTGAATACTTCAGCGCGTTCGAGAAGATCGGCTTCACTGGCGGCGCCGGCCTCTTCCAGAAGGGTGGCGACCGCCTGCCGCACCGTTTCCATCTGGCGTCGGACCCGGTCCGCTTCCGCCTTTGCGTGTTCGATGGCCGCATCCAGGCGCCGCCCTTCCTCCGCGATTGCGGCCAGCCGTTCCAGTTCCTGGGAGCGAAGATCGATATCCTCCGCGACGATTTCGGACTTGCCGATCAGCTTGCGGATTTCCCCCTCGATCTGTTGCGTTTCAACGCGCGCCGATTCCCGCTCTCTGGATGCCGACTCCAGCGTTTCACGCGCGTCCCGGGCGCGGCTCTCGGACTGGACGAAATCGGCGGCGCGCTTGCGGTACCAGATGAGGGGAATCAACGAAACGCCGATTGCGATGCCGGCCAGAATCGGTGGCCGGCCCAGGGCGACAAAACCGGCGGCCCCGGCCCACAGAATGCCGATAAACGTGAGGAACGCCGCCATGGACGGGGGGCGTAGCCTTTTGCAGGTGGCGGCCAGGCTTTCCTGGTTGCGGGCCGCCGCGGCGCGCCGGTCTTCCACCAGCCGCTCGAGGCGCCGGGTCGCGTCCAGTTTGGGGCCGAGACTGCGCAACGCCTCGAGAATGCGGGCGCGCCGCGCATAGTCGGCCGGATCGATCATCGGACTGATCTCTCCCTTCCGGCCGCGGCGGCGCGCGATTTCGCGATCGATCTGTCCCAGTTCCGTCCGGAGATCTTCGCGCTGACGGTCCAGCAGGGCCAGCCGTTCGACGCCGCCCTCTGGAAACTGATCGACTTTCGGCAGCGCGTCCAGCTGCGCGTCGATGCGGTTGCGCCGCTCCCGCGCCGGTTTGGCATTGACGCGCTTCTCGTAGCGCGCCGCCCGCTGCTTGGCGTCGATCAGCGCTTCCTCCAGCGCCGCCGCCTCCGATTCCAGGCGCGACCGCGCCTCGCGCGCCGTCCAGTAATCCCTCGGTTGATGTTCTGTTCGTTCCAGGTCGGATCGAGCGGCTTCCAGTTCCTTCAACGCGGCGTTGATCGTTCCGGATTGGCCACGGGACAGGAACAACGCGCTCTCCCGGTCCTCCAGATCCCGCTGAACACTCGACCAGCGCGCGGCGCCCACGCCCAGTCCGGCGCCGGCGATGTGTTGCGCGACCTCATGTTCTTCCAGCGTGTGAAAGTGCTCGAGTTCCTCCAGGCCAAACGCAAAGACGTTGTGATACAACGTGCGCGTCGTTCCCGCCAGCAGCGCTTCCAGCCGCTCTTCGCCGGCCGATGTGGTTTCGTCGGTGACCACCACCGTGCCGCGAACGCTCCGTCCCGGCTTCCGCTCGATCCGCAGCCGGGAGCCGGCCACGTTGAGGTCCAGCCATCCGCCATGCGCGCCGCCACTCACCGGTTCATAACGCCGCGCTCCACCGCGGCGCTCGAAACCGAAAAGGATTGCGCGCACGAACGCCATCAGCGTGCTCTTGCCCGCTTCGTTCGGTCCGTAGAAAAGATTGATTCCGGGAGCGAGGGAATTCCAGTCCTTCTCGCTCCAGACGCCGAATCCGGCGATGTGGATGTTTTCGATTCTCATCTGCGCGCCGTTCGTTAATAACGGAATGGCGGGTCAGATAAGGTCCAGAGGAAGAACGGCAGTTTTTTAGCGTTCAGGGGATATTCGGGCAGGAAGGGAATTGCGGAAATCGGCCACCGGGTTTTATCTTCCCGGTGGCCCTGGAGCAGTCGTTGCGGTCGATACGGTCGTTACGGCGTTCCTTCGACGGCGCCGAGCTTCTTGAGCAGGGCGACCGTGCTGTCATGCGGTACAGGCAGTCCGAAGCTGCCCTTGCCCATCGCCACGTCCAACGGTGTCTGGCCCTGCCGCGATTTGGCGTTAAGGTCCACGCCCTGGTCGGCCAGGAACTGAACCAGCAGATCCGCGCCGCGCGACGCCGCGCCGTGTAACGCGGTTTCGCCTTTCTGGTTCGTGGACTTCAGGTCGAGGCCGGCGGCGATCGCCACCTTCAGCGCTTCGAGGGCCTGTTCTTCGGTTCCCCGCGTGTACTTGTCGCGGTATCCCACACCCGCCGCGACGAGCAGCGCGTTGTTGCCGTCGCGCATGGTTTGTTTGGGGTCCGCGCCGTTTTCCAGCAGGGCCTTCATCGCCACCGCATCTCCGGACCGCGCCGCGCGCATGAGCGGTGTGGCGCCGGCGCCCAGGCCGGTGTCGCCACTGTCCATGCCGCTGCGACCGAGCAGGGCCCGCGTCAACGCCACATTCGGATTTCCGCCACGCTTCAGCAGTGCATTGAGAATGTCCAGGCTGGTCACCGGATCTTCGGTCTTGCGTTGCGGCAACGTGGACCAGTCTTCGTTGCGGATATCGACCGCGGCGTACACCGGCGTGCGTCCCGCCGCGTCCACCATATTGGGATCCGCGCCGCGCTCCAGCAGAAACTTTGCAAAGGTGAACTGCTTGTTCATGATTGCGACGACCAGCGCGCTGGTGTTGTCGATGTCGCCGTAGTTGATGTCGGCACCGCCGTCGAGCAGCGCCTTTGCCGAGTCGATATCGCCGTTGCGCGCCGTAAACAGGAGCGCGGTAAATCCGCCACGGGGAATCGGCGAAACCGAAGACGCCGCGCTCAGACGGGGCGGCTTGGCTTCGTGCTCATAGGTGCGGATTCTCCAGTCGGCGCCATACTCCATCAGAATGTTGAGGACCGCCGTATGACCTTCCGCGGCTGCCCACATCAGCGCAGTCTGTCCCTTGTAGCTTTCGCGCGCGTTGATGTCCGCGCCGCGATCGAGCAACAAGCGGATCGCGGCGAGGTTGCCGGAACGGCAGGCGGTCATCAGGACCGTTTCCCCGTCCGCGGTCGCCAACGTCCTGGGATCGGCGCCGGCGTCGAGGAGCGCTCCGATCAGCGCCGGGCTGCCGGAAACCACCGCTTCGGACAGAGCCGACACGCCGTAGCGATTGGTCGCTTTGACGTTGGCGCCGGCCTTCAGGAGCAGATTGACGGCCTCCAGATCGTTCCAGTGCGCGGCCCACTGCAATGCCGTTGTTCCGTCCGGTTGCGCCGCGTTCACATCGCCGCGCCGGGAGATGAAGACCCGCAGCGCTTCGATATTGCGGGACTGCGCCGCGTCGGCGGCCTCCGCGACGGGAGCGGCGGCGGACCCGGATCCGGGAACTAGCAGGATGGTGAGCGCCAGAATTGCCGATTTCATGAAAACTCCTTCAGTGAAACATGTGGGCTGGGAATTTCGGGGACAGACCCCTAATAAATTCGCGGTGAAAGTCTCGAACACATCTGAAAGACTGGCCACGCGAATTTATTAGGGGTCTGTCCCCGAAATTCCCGCCTTAAACCTCCGACAGGAATCCGGTGCTGTCTCCCACACTCTCCTGCGGGATCCCGGCCTTGTCCAATATCGTCATCAGCAGGTTCGACATCGGCGTATTTTCCGGATACTTCAGATGTCTCCCGCCCTTCATCTTTCCGTTGACGCCGCCGGCCAGAAACACCGGCAATGGCGAATGGTCGTGCACGTTGCTGTTGCTCATTGCGCTGCCGTAAAGGATCAGCGAATGATCGAGCAGGTTGCCGTCGCCGTCGGGCGTCGCCTTCAGCTTGTCGAGCAGGTACGACACCATGCCGACGTTGTATGTGTTGATCTTGGTATAAGCCTCCAGCCGGGCCGGGGCATTCTGATGATGGGATGCCGGATGGAAACTTTCCGAAATGCCGATCATCGGGAACGTCCGGTAGCTCACCTCGCGCGCCAGCATGAACGTCGAGATGCGCGTGATATCGGCCTGGAACGCGATGGTCATCAGATCGAACATGAGCTTCATGTGGCTCTCGTGATCATCGGGAATTCCGCTGGGCGACTGGGGCACATCGAGATCCGACTTCGTCGTCTGCTTTTCCGCCAGCTGAATGCGGCGCTCAATCTCACGCACCGTTTCCAGATATTCCGCCACGCGGTTACGGTCGTTGTTGCCGAGGTTGCCCTCCAGCCGCCGGATCTGTCCGGTGACGGCGTCGAGAATGCTCTTTTGCCGCTGGATCCGCAGCATGCGCTCTTCC